>JAISLX010000013.1 GCA_031277045.1 Treponema sp. | reverse complement strand
ATGAACGTGCCCTCCCTCAAGATCCTGGACGGCATAGGCTTTGATGCGGCCATAGACCGGGCGGCGGCCCTCCTGGGCATCGACGATCCCGGGGAAAAACGGCGGACCTTCCCCCGGGTCTACCCCATGGGGCTGGGGATCATTTCGGTGGCCCCAATCCAAATGGCCCGGGCCTTTGCGGTTTTTGCGAACCAGGGCCGGGATGTAAGCCCCATGGCGATCCGGTCGGTGGAGGACCGGAACGGCCGGGTGGTCCTGGATACGGAGCGGGATCTGCGGATCCGGCAGCGGCGGATGGGCAGCGATATTCAGGTGATAAGCCCGCAAAACGCCTATGTGATGACGGGGCTTCTCAGAAAAACCGTGGAAACCGGAACCCTGGCTAACGGGTCCGGCTATGGCTCCAAATTTAGCTTCCGGGACGGGGACGGCAACCGCTACCGGATCCCCGCCGCGGGTAAAACCGGTACAACCCAGAACTGGGCCGACGCCTGGACGGTGGGTTATACCCCCTACTACACCACCGCCATCTGGTTCGGTTTTGACAAACCCGGCAATTCCCTGGGGCTCTCCCTCACCGGGGCAACCCTGGCAGGCCCGGTTTGGGGGGACTATATGCGGGAGATCCACCTGGGCCTGCCGGCGAAGAGCTTTGCCCGGCCTGATTCGGGAATAATCGACGTCACCGTCTGTTCCCAAACGGGGCTCCTCAAGACTTCCGCCTGCCCCGGAGACATCACCCTCCCCTTCCTGGAGGGAACCCAGCCAACCGCCTACTGTGATGCCCACAGCAGCAGGATGCCGGTCAGCTCCCTGGCGTCCCTGGAGGGCCTGCGGATAGACACCCTGTCCATCGACGACGACATATTAGGGGAGCTCCGGATGCCGGAACTGCGGCAGGACCTCCTGCCCAATACGGGAAGCGCCGGGAGCCGCGGCGGACGGGCCGGCTCCCGTCAAACCGGATCCGGCAGGACCGGCGGGGAATTTCCGGATTATGAACCGGAACTACCCAACTATAATCCGCTCCTGGATTAGATCCTAAAGACCGGACAGGGGGCGGCGGTTCATGCAGATACCGGTGGAAGATATCGTTGTAAAGAAACGGGTTCGCAGGGATATGGGGGATATTTCCGCCCTGGCGGAAAGTATGAAGCGGTTCGGCCTCCTGAGCCCCCTGGTGATAAACAAGAAAAACGAACTCCTCGCCGGGGGCAGGCGGCTTGCGGCCGCCCGCTGCCTGGGCTGGAAAACCATTACCGTGGTGGTCCTTGATGTCCCGGAAAAACTGGAGAAACTGGAATACGAAATCGAAGAGAATATCCAGCGTCAGAATTTCAATGCCGATGAGATTATCAGCGCCACCAAAGAGCTAAACCGGCTGCGGAATCCCGGCCTGTTCCGGCGGATCCTCCGTTCCGTGGTTCAGTTCTTCAGGCGGATCTTCCGGGGGGCGAAGGATTAAGGGCTTACCAAAGAAGCCATGAAAAAGAAATCTGAAAAGCTCCGGGATCTGCTGGCGGATCATTTTTCAGATGTATGGAAGCTCCTCTCG
Source organism: Treponema sp. (assembly GCA_031277045.1). The sequence goes on along the minus strand of JAISLX010000013.1, from coordinate 28,978 downwards.
GAAACAAGCATCTTCCTCAGCCGTACCGGGGAATTCGGCCAATACGAAAATCAGCTCCGGGGCTTCCGGGCAAGGCTGCAGCGCTGCGGCAAAACCTCGGAACAACCCGGAATTATCCGGTCGGAACTCATCGAACTCAGGCGGAATCTGCGGATTTTAGGCTACGATCTGAGCCTGGGGGGGCAGAACCTCATATTCGACGGTTTCCGTCACGATGACAGCATGGCGGAGGGCTTCAGGCGGCTTGTTCTGTTTATCGGCGATGCGGTCAACGGCGATACCGGGGTCTACTGGTATCGGGGAGATGAAAACCACATTGCCCTGGCAGGTTTTTTGGAGGAACGGTTGAAGAGCGCCGGCGGCCGGCCCCTCCGGATACGGAACCGCCACTACCTCTGGTACCGCCGCCGGAAGACGGAACTCATCCTCTCCGGCTCCGATACGGAAACCAGGGACGATTATGAGCGCCTCAAGGCCGCAGGAGAGGCGAATCCCCTGCTCTTCCTGAGCAAACTGAAGAATCTTCGATAATTTCTCCGCAGCCTTTCTGCCGGAACCGCAGGCCCCGGAAAAGGGATCCTGAATCCGGGGATATCCGATTGACCAGCCAGGGTTAAATCTCTAGTATAAGAGAAATATTAGACACAAATTCATTGCATTCAGGAGGAAACGGATGGCTGCAGCTAACGCACAGATGTTAATCGGGATAGGGCTCTACCTCGTGGTGATGATCATCATCGGCCTGTGGTATGCCCGGAGGAGCAACGCCAACCCGGAGGAGTATTTTCTTGCCAGACGGGGTTTTGGCCCCTGGCTCGCGGCCCTGAGCGCCGAAGCTTCGGACATGTCCGGGTGGCTGCTCATGGGGCTGCCCGGGGTGGCTTACTTTACCGGCTACGGGGAGGCCTTCTGGACCGCCCTGGGTCTCTTTATCGGTACCTGGGTGAACTGGGCGCTGGTGGCCAAACGGCTGCGTTCCTATTCCCAGATTGCGGATAACGCCATCACCCTGCCGGAATTTTTCAGCAAACGTTTCCATGATAAAAGGCGGATTCTGCTGACCCTGGCGGCGATTATCAGCCTGGTGTTTTTTTCGATATATGTGGGCGCCCAGTTTATCACCTTCGGGAAGCTCTTCAGCTATGTGTTCAACGCGAATTTTTTCGCCATGGTGATTCTGGGGGCGAGCCTGGTCATGTTCTACACCCTCCTGGGGGGCTTCATGGCCGTGGGTATGACCGACCTGATCCAGGGGCTCCTCATGGTAGGGGCCCTGCTCCTGGTCCTGGCCTTCGCCTTTTTCCACGCCGGCGGCGCCGCCGGTATTGCGGAGAGCCTGGCGGGCTTTCCCCGGTTTACCGATTTCTTCGGCATAGCGACCCCGCTTACGGAAAACGGCGTCCAACAGGTGGTAAACGGCGTACCTCAGTTCGGCCCCGGCGCCGATTACGGTTTCCTTACCATCATTTCCACCATGGCCTGGGGGCTGGGCTACTTCGGCATGCCCCAGGTGCTGGTCCGCTTTATGGCCATCAAAAAAACATCCATGGTCCGTACCTCCCGTAACATCGCGGTTATCTGGTGTTTCATTGCCCAGATAGCGGCGGTTCTTATCGGGATCATCGGCCGGGCATATCTGCCGGGGCTGCTTACCAGCGCCGGGGACGCGGAGAACATCTTCCTCCACCTGGGGACCCGCTTCTTCCCGCCCCTTATCGCGGGGATCGTTATATCGGGAATCCTGGCGGCCTCCATGAGCTCTTCCGACTCCTATATGCTTATCGTGGCCTCCTCCCTGGCAAACGACATCTTCAGGGATGTGGTGAAAAAAGACGCCTCCGAAGCCCTGGTCATGTGGGTGGCCCGGATCTCCATGCTGGCGGTAACGGTCTTCGGGGTGATCATCGCCCTATCGGGGAACGACTCCATCTTCCGGGTGGTCTCTTACGCCTGGGCGGGCCTCGGCGCCGCCTTCGGCCCCCTGGTGATCTTCTCCCTCTTCTGGAAGCGGACCACCCTGGCCGGGGCGGTGGCGGGGATGCTCACCGGCGGCGCCATGGTGATAATCTGGAAAAACGGCATCAGCAAGCTTGGAGGCCCCTTCGCGGTCTACGAACTGCTCCCCGCCTTTATCCTCTCCTGCCTGGTGATCTGGATCGTGAGCCTGGCCACGCCCAAACCTTCGGCGGAGATCGAAAGGGAATTTGAAGCCGCCAAAACGGCGGAGTTTTAGCGGTTCCCTGCGGAAAACACCTATACTGTTTCATCCAATTCAAAGGACGGCTCTCCTATTCGCCCGGAATACCACGGGCAGGAGGGCCATCCTGTTGAATCGCCTGACAAAAGTACGAAATTTCTTGACTTTTGCCTGAAACGATTGGAGAATAGATCTATGTGGTAGTTCCGTCTCCACGAATATATTCCAATCTAAGGAGATTTTGTCATGAAAAAAATCGTTGCGTGTTTTCTTATTATGCTTGCCGCAGGCGGCGCCCTTTTTGCCGGCGGTAATACGCAGCAGCCGGGGGGAGGACAACCCACTTTATCACCTTCCGGACTCACGGGAGACGCTCTGGCCTTTAGCAAATTCACAAAACCGGTGGACGTTCATATCGGCATGAGCGTCAGCCCCATCGATACCACCCTCCCGCCGGGGGACAGCGCCCAGAATAACCAGTACACCCGCTACCTCCGGGATAAATACAACATCAACGTTATTGTGGACTGGACCGCCGCTGACGGGAACGATTTTAACCAAAAGGTTTCCCTCTGCATCGCCAGTGATACCCTGCCCGACGGCCTTAATGTAAAGTCCCATACCTACATGCTCAAGGCCGCCAAATCGGACATGCTCTACGACATTACCGACCTGTTCGGGCGATACGCCTCTTCCCAGGTAAAGGGAATCATCGAATCCACCAAGGGCCGGGCCATGGAAATGGTTTCCTACAACGGCAGGATGATCGCCCTTCCCAATATCACCGTTACTACCGACGGGGTCCACATCCTCAATGTCCAGAAACACTGGCTCGATCAGTACAACCTTCCCATCCCCAAAACCCTTGACGATATCGAAAGGGCCGCCAGGATCTTCAAAGAGAGAAAACCCGCGGGGGATCAGACCATTCCCATCATCGGCCCGGACAAGAACACCAAACTCTACTGCAATTTCATAGAATCTTCCAACCTGGGCAACGGCCTTGATCCGGTTTTCCAGGCCTATGATGTATACCCCGGATATTTTCTTGACAACGGAAACGGCACCGTTTCCTATGGTTCCCTTGATTCCAAAATGAAGGAACCCCTGCAGCGTCTTGCCCGCTGGTACAAGGAGGGGCTCCTGGACCCTGAACTGGGGAGCCGCGATCAGTCCGGCGAACCGGTAAACGCCAACCAGGCGGGGATGCGGTTTGGTCCCTGGTGGGCCCTGGGCTACGGGAACGGGGATTCCTTTAAGAACAACCCCAAGGCCAACTGGCAGGCCTATCCGGTCTACTCCGACAGCGGCAAGTGGAATGTCCACATGAAGGCCCCCGGTACCGAAGCCTGCCTTATCAGCAGGAGGGCTTCCGCCGATACGGCGGCGGCGATCATCATCACGTACAACGCCCTGGTCCGGGACGAAGCTGCCTTTGATACCTCCGTGGCCATCGGCTGGTATCCCCTGCGCACCGTGGCCGCCGCGGCGGACGAGACGGAGTACGAGTACCGCGAACTCACCAGGGTTCTTAAGGGCGAAACCAAGCCGGAGGATTACAACGATCCCATGTCGATATACAAGCTTATGTACCACGACGCCCAGCTTATCAAGGGGGTTGTCCCCGGTTATACGCCCAACCGGGATCTCAATGTTGAGGATTTCAGCATGGCTAACGCGGGGGATTTTAACCGGTCCTACGCGCTTCTGGTTGGCGACCGGCCCTACGCCACTATTCCGCCGGATAAATAAGTATACAGCGTTACCTATAGTATGACGGATCTCCTGGAACAACGCTGGCCCAATCTTTGGAAGATGGAGTCCGAGGTGATGCTGAAGATCATTACAGGCCAGGCGGATATCAGCGCCTTTGACAAATTCGTTTCCGACTGGAAGGCCCAGGGGGGCCAGGGTATCCTGGACGACCTGGCGGCGAATTATCTAAAAAAATAAGTTACCCCTGCGGTTCCAAAATCCGACATTTTGGAACCGCACTATTTAAGTTCCCCACGGGATTTGGACGGCTCCCGGGAAAGGATAAACAATGAAAAGGCGCACCGCCCTCCAGTTTCATTACTCCCTGATGTTTTTGCCGGGTTTCCTGTGGCTGTTGCTTTTTAGTATCGTTCCCATGTACGGGATCGTGATGGCCTTCCAGGATTTTAATCCCAGCAGGGGATTTTTCAGATCCCGCTGGATCGGCTTTGATAATTTTGAATACCTTTTTATGCTGGGGGATTCAAAACAGGTTATCATCAATACCCTGATCATAGCGGCGGGCAAGATGGTTCTTAACCTCCTGGTCCCCCTGATCTTTGCCCTGCTCCTCAACGAGATACGGATTACGGCTTACAAAAAATTTATTCAGACCATTGTCTACCTGCCCCATTTTATTTCCTGGGTCATCCTGGCCAGCGTGGTCCTCAATATTTTTGGCTACCGGGGGGTGATCAACAGTATTACCGGCTTCTTTGGGGCGGAACCAAAGGTGTGGATGACCGACGCATCTATTTTCCGGCACTTGGTAATCGGTACGGAGGTGTGGAAGGAATTTGGCTACAACGCGGTGATCTTCCTGGCGGCCCTGACCGGGATCAGCCCCAACCTGTACGAGGCCGCCGCTATCGACGGCGCCGGACGGCTGCGCTCCACATGGCATGTCACCCTGCCGGGGATCAGCAGCACCATTGTGGTCCTGGGGGTCCTGGGGCTGGGGAACGTGTTGAACGCCGGCTTCGATCAGATTTACAATCTCTACAACCCCATGGTGTATTCCACCGGCGATATTATCGATACCTGGGTGTACCGTATGGGACTCATCAACCTGCAATTTTCCCTCGCCACCGCTGCGGGGCTCTTAAAATCCATAGTGAGTTTTGTTCTTATTGTCAGCTCATGGATCATGGCCTACAAATTTGCCGACTACCGGGTCTTTTAGGGGGAAGATATGATTCAAACCAGAAATTTCAGTGAACGGATATTCAATATCGTTAATATTTTTATCATGGGATTTCTTGGTTTTTCCTGCCTCTATCCCCTCTGGTACGCCCTCTGCCTTTCCATTTCCGATAAGGCCGCGGCCAACTCGGGGCTGGTCACATTCTATCCCATCGGTTTTACCCTTATTTCCTACCGGGAAATCGTTAAGGATTTTATGTTTTTTAATTCCTTTTGGATTTCCATTCAAAGAACAGCCCTTGGAACCATTGTAACCCTCGCCGTCCTCATCACCATGGCCTACCCCCTTTCCAAACACCGGCGGGAGTTCCGTCCCCGGAACGGCCTTATGTGGGTAGTGATCTTCTGCATGCTCTTTAACGGGGGGACCATCCCCTGGTATATCACGGTGAAAAACTACGGCCTCATCGATTCAATTTGGGCCCTGGTGCTGGGGGGTAGTCTTCCTGTTTTCAACCTGATCCTGATGATGAATTTCTTCCGGGGCATCCCCCGGGATCTGGAGGAAGCGGCCTATATGGACGGCGCCGGGCCCTGGAGGATCCTCTTCACGATTGTAGTTCCCTGTTCAATCCCGGTCATCGCCACGATAGTGCTCTTTACCGGGGTGTACCACTGGAACGAATTCTTTCAGGGTTTGGTGCTTACCACCAATGAAAGCCGCTATCCCCTGCAAACCTACATTCAACAGCTTGTGGTCAACATTCAGGCCTCCACCCTATCCAAGGACATGATCGAAAATCTTTTCAAACTTTCCAACAAGTCCCTGAACGCCGCCAAGGTCTTCATCGCCATGATACCCATGCTGGTGGTCTACCCATTCCTGCAGCGGTACTTTATTTCCGGTATCATGCTGGGGGCGGTAAAAGAATAGTTCTTGCCGGGCCCGCCCGGGTCCTATGCCGGACCTGTGCCGGATCCCTCCTTAAGCCCCCTCCCTACATCAGATCCCTGACGGTATAGGCGATCGGCTTCACCTCGCCGGTCATGCCGTAGTTCTGGGGTTCCGGCGAGGGGATGTTGAAGGATATCCTTCGCCTTTGACTGATCGCCGGTCTCTACCACATTGGGAAGCCTCTTCATCTCCTCCATCACCGCCGCCAGTTCGCCGTCACCTTCGCTGTTAAAGGGGGTACAGGAGGCCGTCCTGCCGTGGGTTTTGGAGAGGGCGGGACGGATCCGTTCGGCAACCCCGTTTACGATCAGCACCGGAAGCCCCTCCATTGCCAGGGCCAGAATCCGTTTTGCCGAGGAAAGGGGCAGGCCCTCCTGGCCCGCCTTACCCTGACCTGAGCCTTAAGCCGGCAGTTATTCCCTTCTATCCCCACCGTGTGTTCTTTTCCAGTCTTATGATTGTCCTTCGCAAACACCGCAACAAAGCTGCCCCTATCATCCGTTGCTATCCAGCCGTAGCTTATTCCCAGCGGTTGTATCTTCTTTCTCAGCTTTTGGGCGGTTTTCAGATCCCGCTTCCCCCGCACAGCGAACCTCCGGTTCGACGCTACAATTTCCCCGCTTTCTCGATGATACGCGTATATCAGCCAGACGTTGTTCTGCTTTTCCCCTCCATACGCCCAAAACTCAGTCTTTTTTCAAGGCTGTCATAGCGGTTCCGCTTCGGTGTTATCCGGTATTTGGTCGCTTTCAGCACTTTTAAGACCTTGGTGATACTGATTTTCAACACGGTGCTGATGTCCCGTACGCCAATTCCCCGCACGAGCATGATTTTGACCAGTCCCACTACCCAGGAACGACATCCCTGATAGGTTCTTTCATGGTCGCTTATAAACTGGTGCCCGCGGTCTTTACACCGGTAATTTTGCTTCCCCTTGCTCTTTTCCCGTCTCGGGTTATGTTTGCGTTCTGGCAATGGGGGCATTTGAGTCCTATGGTGATTTGCATGATTCCATACTATCTTTTGTGCCCTTGTTGTCTTATCCCCCCATCATACTTTGTGGATCACCACCGGAAATCGAATTGGCCGCTTGTTTATGGCATATATTATAGCGGATTTATCCTGCCGTGTTTATCAAAGCTCTCAAAAACCAAAAAACCGAATCTTTCCCGAAACTTTAGTTTTTAAGCGGTTGTTGTTCAGAAACTGAGGTTTTTGAACAACTCTAGGTTTACGCGCGGGTACCAGCTTTTAGAATTCAGCGCCGGTGAACGGATCGGGCGCGGCTTCTTTGCCTTTTCACGGATACGGCGAATATGGCATAGTAAGGCTATATGAAAGACCGTATTTTCCAATTTATCGATTCCAGCGTTCCCCTTATGTTGGAACTGGAAACCGAATTGACCAAACGGCCCGCCGTTTCCCCCGATTTCGGGGGGCAGGGCGAGTTAGATAAATGTGTGTTTTTAGAATCCTGGCTGCGTTCCCACGGCATTGATCAACTGGAACGCCGCGATGCCCCGGACAGCCGGGCGGCCGGCGGTATACGGCCCAACCTGATCGCCACTCTTCAGGGTGGTGATGCCATGCCGGACGCGGAGGATGGGGGGCGGCTGTGGATCACGAGTCATCTTGACGTGGTGCCTCCCGGGGAAGCTTCGCTGTGGGAACATGATCCCTGGCAGCTTGTGGAGCAGCGCGGCGGTACTGATCCGGGGGGCAGACCCCTGGGCCACCGCGTTATCGGCCGGGGGGTGGAAGACAACCAGCAGGGGCTCTGTTCTTCGGTTCTGGCGGCTCTGGCCTTGAAAAGCGCGGGGGTCCGGCCCCGGCGCCCGGTAAAGCTCCTCTTCGCCGCGGACGAGGAAAATGGCAGCGTCTACGGCATAGCATGGCTGGCCAAAAACCACCGGGACTTGTTCCGCCGGAACGATATCGCCCTTGTCCCCGACTGGGGCGACAACACGGGGAGCACTATCGAGATCGTGGAAAAGAACCTGCTCTGGGTGCGGTTTACCACCGTGGGGAAACAGACTCACGGCGCACGGCCTGACCATGGGGCCAACGCCTTTCTCGCCGGCTCGGAACTGGCGCTGGCCCTGCACAACGGGCTTTCGGAAAAATTCCCCGCGCGGGACCCCCTGTTCGAACCAGCCTGTTCAACATTCCAGCCCACGAAAAAAGAAGCTAACGTGCCCAACATTAACACCATCCCCGGAGAGGACGTGTTCTGCATGGACATGCGTGTCCTGCCCCGTTATTCCGTTCAAGAGGTGCTGGCAGAGGTAGACCGTATCAAGGCAGGTGTTGAATCCAAATACGGAGTACGAATTTCCTACACCATGCCCCAGTGTATGGAATCCCGGCCCACCTCCGCGGAGGCTCCTCTGGTGCGGACCCTTTCCCGCTGCATCGAGGAAGTCTATCAGGTTAAACCCAGGCCCGTCGGCATCGGCGGGGGGACTATAGCGGGCTATTTGCGGAATGAAGGTATCGATTCCGCGGTCTGGTGCCGCATTGACGAGACCGACCACCAGCCCAACGAGTACGCCCTTATCAGCAACATTCTGGGGGATGCCAAAGTCATGGCCCTTCTGATGTGTTCCCCCTAGTATCCCGACAGCTATGAAAATGTGGTTTTGCTTCTGCGTAGGAGATTCTATCGCACGACAAAGCGCAAGGGATAGAAGCGGAAATACCGCAAGCCTGCCGGAGGCAGGCTGAGGAATTGGAGCGGATAGCCCGGTCAGACCCGGAGGGTCTGATGCGCCCAAATCCATAAGTTTAATCGTGTCGGGATACTAGTGTTCCGTGCCGGGATTTTTCGCGTAGTGGACAAACGTAACCACAAGGCCCGCGCCCAGAAGACAGATGTTAAGGACAAAAGGAAGAACACGGGACAATTCGGAGAGAAACCCGCCGATCCAGCCGAAAGGGGATGTAACAAACATGATGATCATGTGCTGGATCGCCATGACCCGGGCCCGTTCGGCGGCGTCTACGTGGAGGGCCACCAGGGATTCGGCGAGCATGGACAATATGCCGAAGCCAAACCCGTCAAAAAAAAGGGAAACGCAGAGGACAATATAGGTAAAGGCCCCCGCCGGCGGGGCGGATACCAGCAGAATCTGACCTATCATATAACTGGCAAAACCCAGGAGCAGGGGGATTTTGAGGACAACCTTGGTGATATGGGGAATAACCAGAAAGAAAAAGGCCAGGGCGATAAGGGAACGGAGCATGGGGAAAAACGGCAAAAGGGAATCGGGAACCCCCAGCCGTTTGCTGGCGATAACCTGCCAGAACGTCGTGTTGATCATCCCCACGGCGCCGACCAGGGCGGTAATGGCAAGGGAAAAAACGGTCCCCCGGGACCGGCCGATGATCCGCAGCACTCCGCCGTAGCCCCCGATAAGGGAAAGAAGGCTCTTTCCCCGGGTTTCCCGCAGGCGGATTACGCCGGTCCGGGTTTCCCGTGAAAAGATATACAGAATAACTATTTTGACGGTCATCACCACAAAGGCGTTGGCATAAAGAATCCTGATGGCGGGCACCAGGGTAAGCCGGGATACCAGGATGGAAGATATGGGGGCGAACAGCGCGGAAAGCTGCCCGCATACAATGACCAGCGAATAGATACGGGTAATCTGGTTTTTTTCGGCGTCCTCTACCAGCAGGCAGTCCCATGAGTTGGTAGTTACCTTCATGGCGCCGTTAAAAAGGGCCGCCACAAGGAAAAACCAAAAATTTTCCGCCTTGATCCAGATAAGGCAGGGGATACTCCAGGCCAAAAAATCAAACACCGCCGTGGTTCCGCGGCGGCCCAGCTTATCGGTAATGGGACCGCTTAAAAAGGCGAAAACCACCTGGGACAGCATGTACACTGTAGCGATAAAGCCTATTTCCGTGTCTTTAAGGCCCAGGGCGATCATGTACACAGAAGCGTAAGGCAGGCAAAGGTTCATGGAAAGGCCCCACAGGGGCTCGGTATACACACAGGCCCGGGGGTTCCCCCGCAGTTCAAGAAGCGTTTTGATTAAGGGGTTTTTCATGAGAATAGTATAACCGGGTATGCCGGCGGTTTCAAAACCATGAACGCCTTACCCCGCCGCGGCGGCGCGCTATCGCGGCGGGATCGGGCGCCGGGTTTTGAAGCCGGCTTATCAACACGCCAATACCCGGTGGGTCTCCTTTAGCTGTTCCCTAATGGGAAGACTCTGGGGGCATTTTTTCTCGCAGGCCCCGCAGTTTACGCAGGCCGCGGCGTTTTCGTAGTTCCGCCAGGGAACCTTGCCGATCTCCGCGTAGGACTTTTTCGCGAATTCGGTAATTTTGTACACCCGGTGGTAATTCATGACCGTAAAGATTTCCGGAATATTAACATTTTTAGGACAGGGCATACAATACTTGCAGCCGGTACAGTAAAGCTCCGCGAGACGCTCGTTTTCTTTAAGTGCCTCCCCGATAGTTTCAAGTTCCCCGGGGGAAAGGGCGTCGGTCCGGGAAGCGATGGCGGCGTTCTCCTCAAGCTGCGCGGTGTTGCTTACCCCGGAAAGGGCTACGTTGACGTTCGGATTGGCCAGGACAAAACGCAGGGCTACTTCCGCGGAACTCCGTACCTTGCCGGGGATAAGGTTCTGAATCACCCCGGAGGGGGCTCCCAGCCGCCCTCCGCCCACAGGTCCCATAACCGCCGTTCCCAGCCCCATCTCGCGGGCCAGGGCGATACCGGGTTCCTTGCCGCGATCCAGCAGGTTGTACTGGCACAAAACGCTTTCCAAAACTCCCTCGCCGTTTTTCAGAACCTCGATAAGCCTCTGTCCCTCGTTCTGACCCTGTTCCCGGTCGTGGAACGAGAAAGAAATGTGCCGGATTACGCCCTGTTCCTTGAGCTTTCGCGCCCGGGTAAAAGGACCGTCCTTGGCCTTTACCTTGTTGAGGAAGCTGTCCAGCGAAACACTCCAGAAGTGGTAAAAGTCGATATGATCGGTTTGCAGGTTTTTTAGGGAACTTTCCAGACGCTTTTCGTAATCGTCGCCGGAATCGTTTTCGATAGGGTTCTTGGTAGAAACCCACACCTTGTCCCGGCGGCCGTCCACGGCCAGGGCTTTGCCCAAAAACACCTCGCTCAGCTTGTCGCAGTAATAGGGGGCGGTATCGAAATAATTAACCCCCAGATCCATAGCCCGGTGAATAAGCGCGATGGATTCTTCCTCGTCGAACACGGTTTTGCCGTCCTCTTCGTGAGAAGGCAGCCTCATGCACCCCATTCCCAGCCGGGAAACCTTCGCGCCGGTAGTACCAAAATCAACGTATCGCATCGTAATCCCTCCATTCGTTGGTTGGACTGCCCCAGGGTTCCGGGGCAACTTTACTGGTTACGATATTATCAGATATCTGCTTAGTTATTCCACCCACGCGGTTCAATGGGCGATCACGCTCAAACAAGCGCGTGGAACAGGGCCGGCTTTTGGGCGGGGTGGTTCACGGCTTTTTTCCGGCCTTTGGACGCTGGGGAGCCTGCGGCGGGTCCCGTGGATCAGGAGATTCCGGGGGTGGATCCTGAGAACCGGGCGGCGCCGGTATCGCGCCGGCGGCGGGCGGGGGGAAAATTTTGGCGGGGTCTTCGTAAGGTATCGTGGACCGAAAGTGGGGAACAGTCATGTCAAGGCCCGCGGCGTGGAAACCATTCTGTATATTCTGGTACAGTTCCGAATATATCCGGGGCACCAAATCCACATCTTTGGAATAGCAGTTTATCTGGTAACTGGCGTAAAAATCGTCCATGGAAGTTTGCAGCACAAAGGGCCGGGGATTTTTCAAAATATGGGGGGTAGCCAGGGCGGCGTTGATCAGAATCTCATGCACCGTCTGCCAGGGTGTTGAATACCCAAACGTAACGGTAGTGTGCAGGATAAGTCCCTCTTCATTTTCAGCGGAAGACGTATGGTAGTTCACAATGCTGGAATTTAAGATCATCAGGTTGGGAAAGGTAACGTATTCGTTCTTGTGGGTTCTAAGACGGATAACCATAAGGGTCTTTTCCACTACAAAACCTGTTACATCGTTTAGTTTAATCCGGTCCCCAATCTTAAAAGGACGCATATAGGTAATGACCAGCCCCGCCACCAGGTTTCCAATGGCGTTGCTGGAACCCAGGGAAAAAATAACGCCCACCAGCACCGATACTCCCTGAAATATCCGGGAATCCGAACCGGGCAGATAGGGGTAAATAATCGCCACGGTAAAGGCAAAGAGCAGGACCCGCAGAATATTAAAGGTGGGGTTCGCCCAGTCGGCGTAAAATCCGTTGATTACCAGCTTCCCCTTTTCAATCTGGACCGCGAAAAATTTAAGACCCCGCAGGACATAGCGGGTAACGATAATAATAACCGCAATGGTGATCAGGTTCGGAATATAGGCAATGGCCCCAAACACGATATTTTTAAAGGGGGTAAGGATGTAGCCGAACAGCGTGGAAGCAAGGTCCCGCGTGCGGGGAAAAAGAATGAATACAAGGGGTATGGTGAACACAAGCTGAAAGGCGGTAAAAATATATTTAATAATTTTGATGCCGAAAACAATAAGATTAAGAATCTGCCTGGTGCTGAGGATCCTGAGTTTCTTGATCGTAAGGGGCTTAATCCGGTCTCCGAAATAATCAAGCGCCTTTTTGGTAATAAATTTAAAGAAGTGGCTCCAGAAAATCCAAATAAGCAGGGCCTGGACGACGAGGATCCCCAGGACAATGCCCAGCCGTCCCACGTAATTCCACAGGCCCCCCCTGAAAACGATCTTTTTTTCTGTCCTGGCGGGAGCGGCGGCGCTGTCTTCCGCTACCGGAGCGGCGGTTTCCGCCTCGGCGTCTTGTGCCGCCGCGTCCTTCGCCGCGGCGACAGGCCCCGCCGGGGACCTGGTTTCCGCCGTGTCCTCCGCCGCGCCGTCTGTTTCCATCGCGGGTTCCGCCCCCAAGGCGGAAAAGCCGGTTTCTCCTGAACCGGCCCCGGTTTCGCCGGTCTGTCCCCACAGCGAAACAGGCGGAAACAGAATACAAGCGGAAAAAAACAGGTATATCGGCAGCGAAAAACGCTTCATAAAAATCCTCACATTGGACTTGTGAGATAACCCGGTTGGTTATCTCACAAGTCCTTTTTAAGTGGTGGCTGTTCAGAAACTGAAGTTTCTGAACAACGCTATTATGACAGCCGGCGTTACGGTTCCGCGCCAAAGCGCGGTACATGTCTAGAAACAGCTCGCGATGGCCCCTTCCAATGCCTCAAGTTCGGGTTTGATAATGGCGATTGGATCTACCCGCCGCTGGAGCCGGGCAAGCCGGGGGGGTATCCCGATATCCCCGCCTATGGCGCGGGATACCAGGGCCGGTTTTTGGGCCGGGTGTCCCGTAACTAAAACCACGTTGTGTACGTGCCCGGCAAATTCCTCGGAGGCCGCCAGATCTTCGGCCGCGGCAAAAGCCACGGCGCCGTGAGGATCCAAAACCACCCCGTACTTTCTGTAAACTTTGCCAATCGTCATAAAGGTCCTGTCATCCCCAATAGAAGCCGGATACACCATGTTCCGCATTACCGCCGGGGCTTCTTCGTAAAAAGCCGCCAGCCGCCCGTAGTTGCTGGGAAGACCAATATCCAGCGCGGGGGAGTTGGTAGACACCACGGGCCGCGGAACAAAGCGCTTGCCCCTGATATATTCCCCAAAGGCGTCGTTAGCGTTCATGGCGGCGATGTAAGCCTTAACGGGCATGCCGAATTTCCAGGCGTAAAGCCCGGCGATAAGATTCCCAAAGTTGCCGCAGGGCACACTAAAGACCAAATCCCCGCGCAGGGAATCTTTAATTTTTACAAAGGCATAGAAATAGTAAAAACACTGGGGCAGCAGCCGCCCCAGATTAATCGCGTTGGCGCTGGTAACCCCGTAGCGTTCCGCGAAAGGCCGGTCATGTATGGCCTCCACGATAAGCCGCTGGCAGTCGTCAAAGGTCCCGGTTATCTGAATGGGGATAATATTCCCCCCGTTGGTTATAAAGGCTGACGTGTCCAGCCCCCGGATAGGCCCTGAGGGATACAAAATAACCGGGAAGATCCCGCGCCGCTCCCGAAACGCGTGGACTATGCTGACCCCCATGTTCCCCCGGCTGGCGGAAAGGACCATCGCGGGCCGGGAGTCCTTTATCAACTCCCCCATGACCGCCGCCAAAAAAGCGACGCCAAAATCCTTAAAAACCCCCGTAGGACCGTTGTACAGGGTCAGCAGAGAAAGATTATCATCCAGCTGTTTCAGTTCCGGTTCAAAGTCAAAGGCGCTTTTCATAACCCGGGCGGCGGAAAGAGGATTAAGATCCTCCCCCAGCAGGGCGGGAACCATAGCGGCGACTACTTCGGGATAGGTGGTTTTCGCGTCCATGTGCAGAAAAAATTGACGCATGTCCACCGTTTGGGCGGGAACGTAGAGCCCTCCGTCCGGGGGCAGACAGCGTAAGACAACATCCTTGAAAGAAGCCAAAGAATCCTGGGATTTAGTTGACCGAAATTGCATGTACTATCCTCAATATACATAAATTCACCCTACGGCGGCTTTCCCAAAACCCCGGCTTTTGGAAAAAGAAGCAAGGCCTGCCAAACCGCTCTGAATCTATATACCGCTATTTTAGTGGGGAAAAAATCGATCTTCAAGGTCAAAACAGCGAAATTCCGGGACTATGGAACTTTTCCCAAAACCCGGCCGGTTTGGAAAATATTCCCCAAAAGCGGCCGCGGGCTGTTTTTCCGGAAAGTCTAAATTCTGATTAAGTGTTAAAGCTTGATACGGACGCCGGCGGCAGCAAACTGCGACAGGCTGCTAGGACACCGCGTCCCAGGGGTTGAACAACAGGATCCCCTCGATGTCCTCAAAGTCCCTGGTGTTCCGGGTTAGCACCGTGAGGCTCCGGGCCAGGGCGGTGGCGGCGACGAAGAAATCAAGCAGGGGAAGGGTTCTGCCGGTCCGTGCGCGGATTTTGCCCCATTCCCGCATGATCTCCCCGTCAACCGGAATTATGCGGTCCTCAAACCATTCGGGAATCCGGATATCCAGGAAATGGGCAAAGCGTATTTTTTTCTCCCCGGGAGGAAGCCGTTCTATCCCGTATGAAATTTCCCCGATGCTTACGGCGCTTAAAAAAAACGTCTGTTGATTATGACTATCGACGAAATGCCTGACATTGCTGTCGCAATTTGATTTCCGGATTTCCGACACTACGTTCGTGTCAAGAAGATAGTTCAAAAGTTTATATCCCGCATTGGTTCTATCCGGCGCTCCGGCAGTTCCAGTTCCACATCTTTCCAGGGGGAATTCTGGAAGAACTCGAAAAGGGTTGGTTTTTTGGGCGGGTTGAGTTTTTTGTACTCGTCCATGGAAAGGACCACGGCCTTTTCTTCCCCCCGGATGGTGATGATCTGCGGCTCCCGGGCGGCGGATCTTACGACTTCACTAAGCATTGCCTTGGCCTCCTGCAACTGCCACGTAGTGTCCTTTATCTGCGCTTTCATGGTTCTTACCTATTGCCTTATGTGGTCTAACTAGTCTGACTATACCATGTTTTTAGTTTCGAGTCAAGGTTTCCTCCTCTTTTTTTTGTTACGGCTCCGCTTCTCCGGGGGTTAAAAACCCGGTATCATGAGCCCTTATGGAAAGGCGAACAGGGACCTGGCTGGGACAGGGGAGTATTCTGTGCTGCGCGGTTCTTTGGAGTACCAGCGGATTGTTCATCAAACTGCTGGATTGGCATCCCCTTCTTATTGCCGGGGGTAGAAGCGTTATCGCGGCCCTGTTCCTCTTCGCGGTTCGTTGTATGGCTGTCCGCCGCGTAACATGGCGGGGAGGCGCGTCTTCGGGCTGGTTTTTGGTTAGTATGGGGGCCCTGGCTTACGCGGCCACGATGATCACCTTTGTGTGGGCCAATAAACTCACCACGCCGGCAAACGCGATTCTGCTGCAGTACACCGCCCCCGTGTGGGCGGCCTTGCTGGGCTGGCGTCTGACTGGGGAAAAGCCCAGGTGGTTCCACTGGGGGGCTCTGGCGCTGATCACGGGAGGGCTTTTGATATTTTTCCGGGAGGATCTAAAGACGGGGGGCCTGGGGGGTTCCACGACCTGGGGGAATATCATTGCCCTGGTCTCAGGCCTGTTTTTTGGGGCCCACTCGGTGTTTTTGCGGATGCAGAAGGACGGGAATCCGGTGGATTCTATACTGGGATCCCATCTTATCTGTGCCGCCGCGGCGATCCCATTCTTTTTTATCTCTCCTCATGATTTTACCGGGCAATCCCTGGGAGCCATAGGCTTCATGGGATTTATCCAGGTCGGCCTCGCTTCCCAGCTTTTTGCCTTTGGGATCCGGCGGGTTCAGGCTATGCAGGCCCTCCTTATTGCCATGATCGAACCTGTGCTTAACCCCCTGTGGGTTTTTATCGTCACCGGCGAGCGTCCTTCCCCGGCGGCTCTTGCGGGAGGCGTGGTGATCATTACGGCGGTTCTGATTTCTTCGCTCCTGGCGCAGCGCTCTCAGGGCCGGCGCATATAACCCACAGAGAATTGACAGAGGCGCTTAAAAACAGGGGGAGCAGGTACGGGGCGTCGGCGGGAAAAACGCCATGCCACGCATGGATTTTTACCGCCGACAGGACCCCGGGATTATGCTAAACCTGTTTTTAAGCGCCCGCAGCGAATCGCTGTGGTATATGCGCCGGCCCTGCCGTAAGACTAAGCCTTCGCCGTAAAACTCCGATAATGAGGGTATGATACGCGGATGGTATACGGGAGCCAGCGGCATGCGGGCGCAGCAATGGCGGCTCGACGCGGTGGCGAACAACCTGGCCAATATCGACACCGACGGTTACAAGCGGGACGTGGCGGCTTTTAAGGCTTTCCCTGAACTGCTTCTGCGGCGTACTGATGACGACGGGGTGTACCGGCATCCCTTTGGTTCCGCGGACGCGGCGCCCATCATGGGAAAGCTGGGGACCGGCGTAGAGTTGAACGAGCTTTTTACCGCCTTCGAGCAGGGCGCCCTGAAAGAAACCCAGAGCGACTTCGATCTCGCGCTTGACGGCGGGGGTTTTTTTACGGTGGATACCCCCTGGGGGGAACGCTACACCCGGAACGGCTCTTTCCAGTTGGGTAAAGAAGGCTACCTCGAAACGAAAGAAGGCTACCCTGTATTGGGGGAAAATGGCCCTCTCAAGGTAAAGACCAACAACTTCCAGGTGGACAAAGATGGCCGGGTCTGGGTCAATGCTGCCTACGCGGACGATCCGAATTTGATGATAACCCGGGAAAATAACACCTGGGAAGAAACGGCGCTGCTGGACAGCCTCAAAATCGTGGACTTCGCCAAAGACCGTTACCTTAAAAAACAAGGTTCCAGTTTCTACCAGGAAACCAATGAATCCGGTCCCGCGGTTATCGCGGGGGAAAATCGCCGGCCCCGGGTGGTTCAGGGCTTTACGGAAGCTTCCAATGTGGAACCCGTAACGGAGATGGTCAGAATGATCGAGGTAAACCGGGCCTACGAGGCGAACCAGAAAACCATACAATCCGGTGATACGATGCTGGGGACCTTGATCAATCAGGTACTCAGGTTCGGCGTGTAACAACAGCTTGGCAGGGGAGAAAAATGGTTAGAAGTTTATGGACCGGCGCCGCCGGGATGATCGGCCAGCAGGCCAACATTGATACGATTTCCAATAACCTGGCGAACGTAAACACCTCGGGGTTTAAGAAAATGCGGGCCGATTTTGAGGACCTCCTCTACCAGACCGTAAAAGTCGCCGGGACCCCCGCCACGGAAGAAACGGTCGTGCCTGTGGGGATTCAGATGGGCCACGGGGTTAAACTTGCCGCCACGCAGCGGATGTTCAGCCAGGGGGCCCTGCAGAATACGGAAAACGTCTACGACATGGCGATTAACGGGGAAGGTTTTTTCCGGATTCAGATGTACGACGGCAGTTTGGCCTACACCCGGGACGGGGCTTTTAAGATCGACGAAAACGGGCGGCTGGTAACCAGCAACGGGTACTGGGTGCTCCCCGACATCACCATGCCCGAAGGTTTTTTGCCGGAAAAAATCAACATCACCAAAGACGGCCGGGTTTCGGTCATCGTGCCCCAGATCGACGAAAACGAACCGGTAGAAGTGGGACAGTTGGAACTTTACCGTTTCCCCAACCCTGTGGGGCTTACCGCGGTGGGGGAAAACCTCTTTAAGGTGAGTAACGCCTCCGGCCAGCCTATCGCCGGACGGCCTGGTTACGAAGGAATGGGTCAGATTCAGCACCGGTTCCTGGAAATGTCCAACGTGTCGGTGGTACGTGAGATGGTGGACCTTATCGTGGCTCAGCGGGCTTACGAATTTAATTCCCGGACCATCCAGACCAGCGACAACATGCTGGGAACCGCCACTACCCTGAAACGGTAGCCGGTCCGGCAGTCTTAAATCCTGTTTGAAAGGGGGACAATAAATGGACACAGGAGCGATTGGTTCTCAGTACTTTGAACAGTACCGTTACAGCGCGGAAAATCTGCCATTTGCCCGTAATGCCGAATCCCCCGCCGGGACCTTCGCGGATTATCTGGATCAGGCCAGCTCTGAGCAAGACGTTAAATCCGCCGCGAAGCCGGAAGAAGCCTCCGCGGGGCCTCGCAAAGCCTACGTTGATAAAACCAGCAAGCTTTACGAGCAATGCCGGGAACTGGAAACGTTTCTGGTCAAAAACCTCCTTACGGGGATGCGGAATACCGTCCAGAAAAGCGGCCTTATCGAGGACGGGCTTGCGGGCAAGTTCTACGAGGATATGCTCTGGGACGAATACGCCAAGAATTTCACCCGGAACGCCGGATTCGGTTTGGCCGACCAGGCGTATCTGGAATTGACCGGTCAGCGGCCGGGCCGCGTCAGCGCGTCCTGACGGGCCGTTACCCGGCGGGAATCCCGCTTACCAGGTACACCGCGATATTGTAAAACCCGTGCGCCAGGGCGAGACCGTGGAGGCCGCGGAAGCGGGTATAGGCCAGGGCCAGGATCAGGGCCGCCAGGGCGGAGTTCATGGTCCCCCAGGGACCTTCGTACACATGGCAGAGGCTAAAGAGGGCGGTGGAGATCAGCGGGAAGGCCCAGGGGCCCAGACCGGATTCTTCAAATTTTTCCCCCAGGTAGTATCTGAAGTAGCTTTCTTCCAGGTAGCCGGTACTGATACACGAAAGAACGACCGCGCAAAGGCCGGCAAGGTCAGCGGGCGCTTCAATCGCGAATCCGCCGGGAATACCGGGAAAAAGGGCGGCGATTCGGGATACGCAGACGCCCGTAAGGATCAAAGCGGGAAAGACCATCAGAAAGGTGTACAGATCCCGCATGCCGGGCAGAAAACTCTTTCCGCCCCGGCCGGATCTTCGCCGCAGGTACCAGACCAGGGCCAGAGCGGGCAGATTGTAGGCGAAAATACGGATAATCTCGCGGTTTGTGGAAAAAGCCGCCAGTTCCGCGGGGGGATCGCGGCGCAGGACGCCGGGCAGGAACAGGATGCTGTACAGAACAAGAGGTCCAAGAAACAGAACCGGGCCCGCGCCGGGGCGCCTTAAAGGGCTGGTCTCTTGTGTCCGGAAATCTGGGGTCATGCCTTTTGACACTCCGTAGGGGACAGGGTATAGTTTGTAGTATAAGCTCTCTGGGTGGAGAAATAGTATATGGCGCTTCTTGTCCTGTTGATCTTTTGCGGGGTCTGTGCCGCTGTTATTTTTTTTCACCGGAAATCCGGGGTCCAGGGGTCCTGGGTGCGGTTTTTCGCCAGGGGTACCGACGCGGGTTTTTCCATCAAAGAGATTGAGTTGCTGCACAAGCTGGCTACCCTGTGCAATCCGGAGGATCCTTCCGCGCTGTTCGAGTCCCAGGTCCATCTGGATCAGTGCATCCGCGCCCTGATCAAGGCTCAGCGGGAGGGCGCGCCGGGAAATGATCTGGGGGACGAGGATTTGCTTTCCCGGCTTTACGAATACCGCAAAAAAATCGAGATGGAAAAACCCCGGATAAAAAACGGTATTACCAATTCCCGGCAGATTAGCGAGGGTCAGAACCTGCGAATCCTGGTTCCCGGCAGCGGGGTGTTTCAATCCCAGGTGATCAGGAATACTCCCCAAAACGTTACTATTTCCCGTCCGGTAAATGACAAAATCAGCCCGAATTTTTCGTGGCCCGGGACAAAGATGTCCGTCTATTTTTGGAGGGAGGATGACGCGGGTTACGTGTTCGATTCCGAGGCCATAGACGAAGTTTTTGCCAAAGGTATATCTTCCCTTAAAATTTCCCATTCGGACTCCCTGTACCGGACTCAGAAGCGGAGATCCGTCAGGATAAAAATGCACAAACCGG
This sequence comes from Treponema sp., assembly GCA_031277045.1. The sequence goes on along the minus strand of JAISLX010000013.1, from coordinate 8,509 downwards.
CCTATCTGTACCTGTTGGGGCCGGAAGATGACCCCGGTAAAGCCGAAACGGTCCCCGGGCTTAAGTGCTTTATGGAAGACCTTTCCGATACCGGCTGCGCGCTGACCGTTGGCGGGCAAGCCGCGGCGGGAATGAGAATCAAAGTGCAGTTCGCCCTTGACGACACCCCCATTTACATGAGCGGGACGGTTCGTTCGGTGGATTACAAAGAGGCTGCGCGGCGTTCCCTGATCCACGTGGAGGCCGATCCCCTGCCGCGTTATGCGCGGAACAAGATTTTGGGCGAGGTGTTTGGCGTGCGGGGCAGCGACGAGGAAGAACTTCCCTACCGGATCCCCGGCGGGGATGCCGGGGTTTCGGAAACCGGTAACCCGGAAGGCGCGGAAACCGGCGCGGATATTTTACGTGACGGGGAGCCGGACCGGGCTTCTTTTACCGGGGTTTCCGCCGAGCCGTCTTCAGACGCATTCGCGCCTTCTGTTCAGCCGTCTGTTTTTACATCCCCGGACGCGGAGAATCCGGGGAACGAGGAACTGCCCCTGGCTGCCGGGGCGGAAGGCGCGGTTTCCGTGAGGGCCGCGCCGGGCGACGAACCGGCCCTGATACCGTTCCCGCCTGAGGGGGACATTCTGTGATTACCCGCGTGAGGTTATATGCAAAGCTGCTGAGTGGAAGGCCGGGCCCATGCCGGCGCGCAGGCTTGTTTCGGGCGCTGGTCCTGTGTTTCCTCGTTTTGGGAACGGCGGCGGGGGCCCAGGATTCGATACTCAATTCCTACCAGCGAAATTTTACGCGGGCCAGTCTTTCCAGCAAGGCGGGGATCCTGCTGGACGCCGCGACCGACGAGCGGGCTTCGGAATTTATCGGACAACTTTACGAGTACGCCCTGAATTTTTCCCTGCAAAACGCCGAAGTCCTGCAGGGCGATCCGGACCTTCTTAATTTGACGGTTGTTGCCGCCAGAGGGGCGGAGACCAGTTCCTATACCCGGAGCGTGGATACCCTGTGGAGTATCTTTAACTATTTTCGGGATTCCCAGGTCAGAATAGCCGCCCTTGACGCCCTGGCGGTTCTTGCCCAGGGCGCAGCCCAAGGCAGCGTCCAGATTGTGGAGAATCTTAACCAGTTCCTGACGAATCAAAACAGCCTGTACCAGTCCAATATGGATGTGGACATTCCCACTATTTCCGCCTGCGTCAATACTCTGGGGGAGCTGGGGAGCGAGAGTTCTTTCCCGGTTCTTTTCGCGGTTATCACCGCCGGTTACCCTGAACCCTTGGGAATCCAGGCGGCGGAAGCCCTGGAAAAACTTCCCGGAAACACCAACGAGAACCTGACAGAGATACTGCGGAAAAATCCCCCTGTGGAAAAACTGGCCGTCTTCCGGGCGGTTGCCGCCAGCCGCGGTATGAGCGACGCGGAAAAGGGCGCCTTCGCCCAAACCGCGCTGGAAATCGCCATGCAGCGGGAGACCAATGACAACGGAACCGCCCTGGCCCTGCTGTGTTCTCTCGCGGTACAGACATTGAGAGACCTTAAGTGGACGAGGGCGGATCAGCTTGTGCTGCAGTATTTTTTCCAGATCCAGTCGGAATACCAGGAAAACCGGACGCCCTCCCGGCAGGATCTGCTCCTGGAGGCGATTTCCTGCCTTGCCGTTATGAACAGTCCCGACGCAGCCCAGGCCCTTTCCCTTCAGTTGGGCTACCTGAATTCCCAGTTTGAAAGGACCGGCAAAGACGGAACCTTTGGTGAACAAGACGTATCCCTTGTGGTGGGGGTGATCGGCGCCCTTGGACAGTTAGGGGATAGAATTGCTTTTGATAATCTTCACTATGTCGGCTATTTGGATTACCCCGAGCGTGTCAAGGCCGCGGCCAGGGAGGCTTTGAATAACCTCAAATGGTAAAACAAAACCATCCGTTTCCCCTTTCCGCCCTTACCGCGGGGACAGTTCTCTCCTATTACGGCACATATCTTCTTAATTCCCGTGGTTTTTTCTCAGGTTCCGGCCTGTTTTCCGGCGCCGGGTGGATTTTTATAGCCGCCGGGGCGGCGCTGTGGTCCGTATTTTCGGCACTCAGTTCCCCGGTTCTTACGCCGCGGCGATCCCAAAGGGTTTTTTGCGCTCTCGGTTCCGCCTGCGCCGCCGGTCTTGTACTCGGCGCCGCCGTTGCCGGCCGTATACCCGGGCCGCCCGATCTGGGACTTCCCGCCGGCAAAGTTGGTGCTCTTGAGGGGGTGCTGCTGGAGGATCCCCGGAAAACCGCCGGGGGAAACGGTATGGCCCGGCTTGAACTTGGACAGGCTTGGGCCTTTGACGGCGCCGCTATCGGCGGCGCCGGGGTCAGGAGTTCCGCCGGAGGCAGAGTAACGGCGCTGTTCCCCGGCGGCCGCCTGGAGGACCTGAAGGAATTCGGCAGGAACTGCGCGGTGTACCTGGAAGGCGTTTTTCTGCCGCCCCGTTCAGGCGAATCCGGTCCCGGTATGTTTCGGGCTGCGGGGGTCCACGTTGTTTCCCCGGCGCCGCCCCTGGAACGGTTCCGTACCGGCCTGCGGCAAAACCTGGTTTCCCGTCTAAGCCGTCCGGATAACCAAAACTGGGGCAGCCTTTCGCTGGCCCTGCTTTTGGGTGTCCGGGATAATCTGGATTCGGACTTTGCCCGCTCTTACCGGGAAGCCGGGGTTTCCCACGTACTTGCCCTGTCGGGTATGCACCTGGCGGTACTTTCCGCCCTTATCGCCTTTCTTTTTAAGCCGGGCCTTGGTTCACGGTGGGCGGCCCTGATCGGCGCTCTGTTTATTGCGGGGTATGTGTTTCTGGTGGGTTCCCAGCCCTCCCTGGACCGGGCGGCGATCATGTATCTATTGGGGGCAATGGCGGTTGTGTGTTCTCTGGCGCGGAATCCCGTTTCCCTTCTTAATCTGGCTTTTATCGCGCAGATTGTGTGGCAGCCCGAATCGGGGATCGCCGTTTCGTTTATCCTGTCTTACCTGGCGCTTTGGGGAATCCTCCGCCTGGGCGTGAAAATAACCGAACTGTTTCGGGGCCGGCTCCCCCCGGCCCTGCTTGGGGGGCTTTCCGCCTCACTGGGGGCCTTTATAGCCACCGCTTCGGTCAGCGCCGCGAATTTTGGCGAGCTGCGGCCCGCAGGTATCGTAACGGGTCTGGTAATTGTTCCGCTGACAAGCCTGTTTATGATCCTGACCATCGGTTATTTGGCCCTCGATACGCTTCTGCCCTTTCTTGCCCGGCCGCTGGGCATGGGCCTTTCCGCGCTTTACAAAACCCTGGACGCGCTGGTGGGCGTTTCCGCCGGCTTTCCGGGAATCGCGCTGGGTTCCGGTTCGGCGGGGCCGGTAAAAACCGGCTCCTGGCTGCCGGTGCTGGGGGTTTCAATCCTGCTTGCCGGTTTAATTCTATTCTTTGCCCGGCGCCGCGCCAGATTCCGCGTTCCGGCCCTGCCGTAACCCGGCCGATTCCCGCGATGTACGGCGCCTCCCTTAATTACGATTCCCCGATCGCTATCAAGGCTTTTCTGGATGAACGGGGCCTTGGGACGCGGAAAAAACTGGGGCAAAATTTTTTGATCAAGGGCGCCATCCGCGAAAAACTGACCAACGCCCTGGAGTTAAAGCCGGGGGACGGAGTTTGGGAAATCGGACCCGGCCTGGGGGCCATGACCGGGGAGCTTCTTGAGCGGGGGGCCAGGGTAAAAGCGTTCGAACTCGATCCGGGCTTTGTGAAATTTCTGCGGGAAGAATTCGGCGGCAACCCCGGCTTTTCCCTGGTTCCGGGGGACGCGCTTAAAACCTGGAAAGGGGAGGGGGAGGCCCCCTTTCTTTTGGGGAACCTGCCCTACAACATCGCCGCCGTTCTTTTGGGGGATCTCGCGGAGGGGAAACGCTTTTTCAGGCGCATGGTAGTAACGGTGCAGAAAGAGGTGGGGCGCCGTTTGACGGCCCGGCCGGGACAGGCAGATTATTCGTCGTTTACGGTGCTTGTCGCCGGACTGTACAAGGTGAAAACTCTCATAACTATGGGACCCTCGTGTTTCTATCCGCCGCCCCGCGTCGATTCGGCGGGACTCAGTCTTGAACTGAGAGAGGACGCCGCGGATAGGGCCGCGCCCCCTCTTCTGCACCCTATGATACGGCGGCTCTTTTCTTCCCGGCGTAAAACCATTAAAAATAGCTTAGAGGCTTTTGTGTCGTCTCGTTCCGGCGCGGGACAGGGGGTGAGGGAATTGACTATGACCGCCCTGGAACACTGCGGAATAAGACCGGACGAGCGGCCTGAAAATTTGGATGTTCCCCAGTTTCGGGAACTGGCCCTGCGGCTTCAATACCTTGGTTTGGGAGAATAGATTGTCTATCGCGGCGGCGCTGGAAGTCATTGAGGAACGCATACAAAGGGCCTGCATACGCGCGGGCAGGAGGCGGAAGGATATCCGGCTTATGGCGGTTTCCAAATTTCAGCCTGCCGCCGCCATAGAAGATGCCTGGAATAACGGTATCCGGCTTTTTGGGGAAAACCGGGTTCAGGAGGCGGCGGAAAAGTTTTCCGCCCGTATCAAACCCGCTTTCGCCGGGGATCCTCCCCCGTCAGGCGCGCCGGCCGCATTCCCGTTCCGGGAAAGCGAACTTCACATGATTGGATCCCTGCAGCGGAACAAAGCGAAGCTGGCCTCCCGGATCTTCGACTGTGTCCAGTCGCTTGACCGGGAAGAGATTATCGCGGAGCTTGCCAAACACGCCGGGGGACGGGAACGGCCGCTTCCGGTATTGCTGGAACTCCATACAGGCGAATCCTCAAAATCAGGCTTTCAGGACGAGGAAAGCCTAATACGGGCGGCCGAACGGCTTCTCTCCTGCCCCGGACTTCAGGCGGCGGGGCTGATGACGATGGCACCCTTTAACTCAGGCGAAGCGCCGGTTCGCGCTTCTTTCCGGGCTCTGGTCCACGCACAGGCGGCGCTGGTTTCGCGCTTCCCCCAGGCGGACTGGTCCTGCCTTTCCATGGGCATGTCGGGGGATTTTGAAATTGCCGTTGAGGAAGGTTCCACCCTGCTGCGTATCGGTACGGCGATTTTTGGAGAGCGGCCATGAAGCGAATATGCCGGTTGTTACCGGTCCTTGTTTTTACGGTCCTGGGCGTCCTGCCCGCCCCGGCCCAAACATCCGCGCGAAATTCCGGGGGAAGCCAGACAGCCGCCCCCGACATTCTGCCCACTGTCCCTTCACCTTCGCCGGGATATCCCCCGTGGGTTCAGGACCTTAGACGGGGCGAAATCGTGGCCTTTGGCAGTTTTCCCTTAACCATGTTCTTTTCCACGTTTGCGATGGATTCCATCCGGTTTTTTACGCACGATAAGAACAAAGCCTATCTTCCCTGGCCGCTCAAAGGGCCGGGGGCCATTGAAATGTCCAGAGAGGAAAAAGGGCAAACCCTTATGATAGCCGCCGCCGCTTCCGTTACCATCGCTATTATTGATTTTGTCATCGTCAAGGCGAAACAGCGGCGGGAGCGGAACCGGGATCACGGGGATATTCGCGTTACCCACGCCCCGGTTATCGACAATAACGCGGGCGCGGCGGCGGATTCGCCGGGAATCGCCCCGGAGGATCCCTGATGCCGGTTTTTTCCGGAACCGTGGAAGATACGGCGGGAATCCGGCTTGACCGCTATGTCTCCGAATGTCTGGGGCTTCTCTCCCGTTCCCAGGTTAAGTCCCGTTCCCTTACCGCCTTAGTCAACGGGAAACAGGCCAAGCGTTCACGGGTCGTACAAACCGGAGATCGCCTGGAGCTTTCCTGGGACGAGGCTGAGAGTCAGGATATAGAGCCTGAGGATATTCCTTTGACGGTGCTCTATGAGGATTCCCGCGTGATCGTTATCGACAAAGCCCAGGGAATGGTGGTTCACCCAGGCGCGGGGAACCATTCCGGAACCCTGGTTAACGCCCTGCTGTTCAGACGGACGGCGGGTATTGGCTCTGCCCCGGCGGGGCGTCCCGGCCTTGCGCCGGTTCCCGGAGATCCCCTCCGTCCGGGGATAGTACACCGGCTGGATAAAGATACATCAGGCGTGATGATCTGCGCCTGGGACATTGAGGCTCTTGCCTTTCTTTCCGGGCAGTTCAAAGCCAGAACAGCGCGGAAACAGTATGTCGCGGTTCTGCGGGGCGTTCCCGCCCAAGCGTCCGGGCGGATCAAAACCCCGATCCGCCGGGACAGCCGGGACCGCAAACGTTTCGCCGTCGGAGAACGGGGAAAAGAAGCCCTCAGTTATTTCAAACTTGTCCGTTCATGGGGCAGCCACTCCCTGGTACTCCTGTATCCCCGTACCGGACGTACCCATCAGCTCAGGGTCCACATGGCCTACCTGGGGCACCCCATCGTGGGGGACGCGCTGTACGGAGCCAGGGACCGGCTGTTTCCCGGTGCGGCCATGATGCTTCACGCCAGGAATTTAAGCGTTACCCTGCCCGGGGAACATGAACCTAGGATATTCACAAGCCCCCTGCCGGATCGTTTCCGGCCCTTGTTCCGGGTCCTTGAAGCAAGGGCGGGCGGCGCCTGCCCCTCCTGAATGGGATGATCGGACCGGAATGAGCGGCGGGTTTTCCCTGTGGACGGCCCCGCGCGTGATTGACGAAACCGGCGCCTGCGCGGTGCTGTACAAACCTCCCCTTATGTTTGCCGCCCCCCTGTCGGACGATCCTTCCGGTACGCTGCTGGGCTGGTTTGCCGGCCTGTGCCCCGCCGTCCTTGAAGCCGGGGGCGAGCGCAACAGGGAAGGAGGGCTGCTGCACCGGCTGGATTTTGAAACGGAAGGGCTGGTTCTCTGCGCCAAAACTCAGGAAGCCTTTGTATCGCTGCGCGCCCAGCAGTCGGCGGGAGATTTTGTCAAGGAATACGACGCCGCCGTCATCGCGGCGGACGGCGGCGGTTCCCCGGAGCTGCCCGGTTTTCCTGCGCTTCCCCCCTCCCTCGCCGGAACAGGTTTGTCCGCTGCCGGCCCGCCTGTGTCCATTGAAAGTTTCTTCCGGCCCTGGGGCCCGGGGCGGAAAGCGGTACGGCCGGTAGTCCGGGGACCAGCCCGCGGCGGCCCCTACCGGACGGAGATACTGGCGGTTTCAGGCGGCCCCGCCGCGCGGGAAGCAGGGAGCCCGCGCATCCTTACGGTTAGAATAAGCCGGGGGTTCCGGCACCAGATCCGCTGCCACCTGGCCTGGATAGGGGAGCCTATTCTTAACGACGTGTTATACGGCGGAACCCCGGTCCGGCAGCGGGACGGGCATGAGGAGCCGGGTGAACCCGCATCGCGGAAACCCGCATCGCGGGACGGGACAGCGAAGCGTCCCATCGCCCTGCGGGCCAGGGGTTTCCGTTTTTTCGATCCTTCCACGGGAATACAGCGGGACTACCGGCTGCCCGGTTTCGCGGAAACGCCCGGCCTGGCGGCCTTGTGCAATTAACGCGAGCTTAAGCGCGAACATCCGCCGGGGACGAGCGGCATGGATGCCGCTGTTTGTGCAATTACTAGAGTTGTTCAGAAACCTCAGTTTCTGAACAACTCTAGTGACATCGGATAACTATTATGAATATCATAAAGAATGCAAATATTGAATTATTGACATTTTGCAATATCCAGAAAAATGGAGAAAAAGATGTACAAAAGAAATTGCAATATTCTTTTAATAATAATCACAATTATGGGTTCATTATTATCCGCATCGTTCATTATGATTGTGGAAAATATAATATCCTTAAAGGAATTACTGTTTTTTAAGCAATTTTTCATATTTGGATTATTATTCATAATTGTATTGCCAATAATTTTAATATATATGAGTAATTTATATTTTTATATAACTGGAAAAAAAGATTGGTTTAATTGGCTAAAAATATCAGAAATATTTGACGATGTTTTTTCAATAATTGCGCTATTTCCATTTTTCTTCTCTGCGATTGAAATGGCAATATTTTTAGGATACTATAGAATAGCAGATGAAATAAATGAAATTTTATTATATATTATTTCAGCAATTTTTTGCGGATTAATGTTTTCATTATCACAAATAAGTATAAGAAAAATATTTAGCAAGGAAATGTATTGAATGGACTTGTGAGATAACCAACCGGGTTATCGAACAAGTCCAATGAGCCTCCGCACGGCAAGCCGTGCGGTATCTTAAGCGTTGTGTTGGTTGGAGCGGAGGCTCGTTCTGTAAGGAAATTTATAATTATCGTCTGGTTTAATACCAAATCTTTGTAGGCTTTGCCTTACTTGAGCCGCGGCAAGCCGCGGGGTATTAAACCAGACTTTGCGAATAAATGGTGTTCAGCCAACTCATGCTTCGGCGTATAATGAGTTATGTGCAATGGTTTTTGAAATTTTTGGAAATTATGTGAAAAATATATTGACAAATAATCGTAAAGAATATATTGTCATATAATGACTGGAGGAATATAATGGATTTACCGGATAATAACACAATAAAGA
>JAISLX010000092.1 GCA_031277045.1 Treponema sp. | reverse complement strand
ACCGTCCTCCTCCCCACCGTCGGCAGCCAGGCCCGGCCCAACCAGGAAGTCATCGTTTCCCTGGAACCGGATCTGATCATCGGAAACACGATGACCGGTTCCGTGGTGGAGGAATTCCGTCGCCGGGGCTACGAGGCCATCGTCCACGGGGCCTACCGCATGGAGGATATCTTTAACGGCACCCTGCTGATGGGAAGACTGACCGGGAGGGAAGGGGAGGCGGAGGCCCTGACGGCGGAAAAGCGGGCAAAGCTCGCCGCCATTACGGCGGAGCTGGGGGAACAGCCCCTCCGCCTCAAAGGGGCCTTCCTCTACGCCGGCAACCCGATCATGGCCTTTAGCGGCGCCACCCTGGCGGGGGAGATCCTCCGCATCCTGGGGACGGAGAACATCGCCGAAGATTTGGATGCGGCCCAACCGATTCTTTCGCCGGAATACCTTCTCGCGTCAAACCCGGACTTTCTCTTTGGGGCCCTGTCCCTCACCGATCCGGCGGCGGTCCTTGCCGCGGATCCGGTGATCCCCCAAACCCGGGCCGGCCGGGAGGGGCACATCCGCATTGTCCCTTCCGCCCTCTTTCTCCGATCCTCTCCCCGGATGGTGGAAAACCTGCTGGAACTCTTTGAGGAAGTAAAGGCCTTTTCAGGGGAAGAATGAGCAGCGGGATGAACGCCAACGCCCCCCACTGCTCATCCTTCAATTTTTAACTTTTCATTCGCAGTGGGGTTTGATACCCAAGAACCCGCCTTTCGGCGGGGGAGGCTTGCGGCGGTTCAGAAATGTTATACTTCGATTGCATGGTAGCAAACCCCACAGTTAAATAATTTCCTCTCAGAACGAACCTCTGTAATAATGCAACGCTTCCTCGATAGCCCGTTGCTTGCGGCGGGAAGGTTCATCCTTTTATACCCCACATTCCCCGGAAGGCCATCTTTGCAGCCCTTCTGAGGAGGTAATCCAGCATTTCCACGGAAGAAAGACTCAAGTTCCCGGACACGGTTGCCCGGCCCGATGCCAGGGGGGTCCCCGTCCGGTCCCCCTCCCGCCAGATATGGACCTCCATGGACAGGGACCGCAGGGTCTTCCAGCCGGAGAGGTACTCCCGCTCTATGGCCCGGACATCCACCCGGAAATCCGCTTCCCCATCCTTAGGGGCAAAGAGGTATTTTCGTTCCAGAAAGATCAGGGGGACCCGGCGGCTTATCTCCCCTTCCACCGAAGCCCAGTCCAGGGCCTTATCCACCGAGACCTCCCCCAGCCGGAAGGTCCCCCGGGGTTTCTTCAGCCTCCCCGAGGCCCAGGCGTTGGTACCGGGGAGGTTGACGCAAGAGGCGAGCCCTGAGGCGGTGAGGATCAACAGAACCGGAAAAAAGGCGGCGTTCTTCATGGCGACGCCTCCCGGATGACCGATTCCAGGGTTTCAATCCCCCGGTACAGGGCGCTGTCCCCGGGGAGGAGGGTCTTGGCGCTCTGCAGGTCCCGGAGGGCCCCGGTCCTAGTCCCCCCGACCCAGCGGAACCGGGCCCGGTCCACGAAGACCAGGGCGGCCTCCCCGGAGGCTTCCACCGCCCGGTCCAGCAGGGCCGCGGCGCTCTCCTCCCCGGCGCTTCCCCGGTCCCGGTAGAGCTCCGCCCTCATCCTGAGGGCCCGGATATCCCCGGGGTCGTCGGCGAGGATCCCCTCCACCAGGGCCTCCGCCTCCCCGGCTTCCCCCTTTTCCCGGAGAATCCGGGCCAGGTACAGGGCGGCCTCCACCGAAGAGGGCCGCCGGGAAAGGGCCCGGCGGAAGGACCTTTCCGCCGCCTCCGGATCCCCTGAGAAGTACTCCGCCTTCCCCCGGAGGGTGAGGGCCGGGGGAAAGGATTTTTCCCCGGCGAGGAGGGGGATGAGCTCTGAAAAACGCCCCTGGGCATAGATCGCCTCGGCCCGGACATAGCGCAGGAGGGTATCCTCCTCCACCTTGGGGGCACAGCCGAAGGCACAGGTCCCCAGGATCAGCGTCCCGGACAAGTACCACATAAAACGCAGCTTACTTTCCATAAACCGCTCCTGTTACCCTTGAGCAATATAGCGCAGCCGTTCCGCCAGGCGCCCCGAAGCCCTTGACGCCTCTTCGGTGAACCAGTCCCGGTAACCCTCCACCGGCGCCAGGGCCCGCAGGGCTCCGGCGGCATAGAGGGTATAGGGATTATCCGGCAGGGCCAGGAGGGGGCAGAGCTCTTTCAGCACCCCGGGATCTTCCGAAGTAAGGGACCGGGTTACCCGTTCCTCTATCTCCAGCCGGGACAGGAGGTCCTTTCCAAACTCCGGGGAGAGCCCCACCCCCTGGGCGATGATCCGCCGGCACTCCTCCACAAAGGGCCCCTGGGGGGCCAGGTTGATACATTTTTCGGCGTAATCATTCCTCATAGGGCTGGAAAAGTGCCGGGCTCCCCGGTACCAGTAGGCGGGGAAGGCGGCATACCGCGCCCGAATGGCCCCATAGGCGGCCAGGGCGCTCCGGGGGGCCCCTTCTTCAAGGATACACACCAGCCGCATCCACTGGGCAAAGGAATCAGGCTCATCCTCGGGGTTAAAGAGGCTTTCCAGGACCTCCCGGGCCTCGGCCCATTGCCCCCGGTTAAAGGCCAGGATCCCCTGGGAAGCGCGGAGGGCCGCCTCCAGCCGTTTCGCTTCCGCCGCGGACTCCTCCTGCGGCCCGGTCCCCTTTTCATCCTGATAAGAATCGAGGGCCATGGTGAGTCCCGCCTCAATATGCTCCAGGCCCAAGAGCCCGTAGGCATACATCCAGAAAAGTTCCTTATAGGTGGCGATCATCGCCCCCGCCGAATCCCCGGCGAGGGTCCGGAGCATCGACTCGGCGAAACCCATCCCCTGGCTGAACCCGGAAGACCGCTCCGTTTCGGCCAATTCCTCCAGGGTAATAAGCCCGGCTATCGCCTGGGCGTCTTTCCGGGCATTCTCATAGTCCACCGGCAGGAATCCCCCGGGGTTCGACGCCGGCTTAGGCGCCGTCGGCCCCGGCGGCACAGTCTCCGGGGCCTTGCCGGCAGCGCAGGAAACCACGGAACCGCAGAACAGAATCCCCACCACGGGGACCATTCGTTTAAGAACAGCAAGCATATTGAGCATAACTACCTCCATACTATATAGGGGTCTGACCGGGGTTTTTGCTTCAATAAAAACTAAAAAAAGAAGAAATTACTTGATTGGGGGAGGAGAAAGGAGGGAGGGTAGAGCGGCTCCCCGGGACTACGCCTACAGGTAGGCTTCTTGCCCCCCGTATAGCCCCACCCAGCCCGGCTACGGCAACCGCATCCGGCGTGGGGACCAGCTATCCCCGGGCCGAGCTTTCAAGGTCCAGGAGCGCCCGTTTCCGTTCCAGGCCCCCGGCATAGCCTGTGAGCTCCCCTGAAGCGCCCACTACCCGGTGGCAGGGGATCAGAATGGAGATGGGGTTACGGGCTACGGCGCTTCCCACCGCCCGGGGGGAGGAGACGGGACGGCCCTGTTTTTCCGCCGCCTGTTTGGCGATGCCGCCGTAGGTGGCGGTCTCCCCCCGCCGGATACCCCGGAGGAGCTCCCACACGACTTCCTGGAAGGCCGTTCCCCGGAGGAGCAGGGGCAGTTCCGATCCGTTCTCGCGGGGATTCCCTCCGGCAAAATACTCCTTGAGCCAGGTCCGGAGGGCCTCAAACAGAGGATAATCCGGCGTATCCTGCCAACCGGTGGTTTGCCAGGCGGCAGTTTGCCAGACGGCAACTTGGGGATAGTGCTTCTGCCCGACAAACCAGAGGCCGGTGAGGGCCCCTTCTTCGCCGGAAGCGGTCATCTTCCCCAGGGGGGTATCAATGGTACAGGTATAGATCATGGGGACAGTATACGCTTGAAAGCCGGGAGGTGCAAGGCTTTTCTGAAAAAGGAACATCGATTCTGGGCGGTACAGGATTTGGTCTCCAGCCGCTCATTGCGGTGGTTTAGTTTTTTGGGCGGTACAGGATTTGGCCTCCGGTCGCTCACCTCCGTGTTCGCTCCCTCCGGCCCGCCTACGCCCCTTTCGGCGCATCCCTGCGCCTCAACCCCGCCAGGCTTCCGCCTTGCCGGGGCACGGGGCTCCGGTTCAAATCCAGCCGTTAATCGCTGTATGTTGCTTTTTTGGACGATACTGGATTAGAACCAGTGACTTCTACCGTGTGAAGGTAGCACTCTCCCGCTGAGTTAATCGTCCGAAAAACCAGTATCAGTGGGGGATATTAGCACGGGACCCCCATGATGGTCAATTGCGTGTTATACCGGCGTGGACAATAGTAATTTTAGAATTTGCGGCTGTATGAAAATCTATACATTTTTGGAAACCCGTGAAAATCCGGAAAACAGGCTGTGTTCTAATTCCTTGTGGTATAACGAATTAGCGTGTTTTTCCCCGCTGCAGGGCATGAATTATTGACTTGGCACGATTCTTGCATGTATAAAGGCATGAGTGACTTGGCCCTTAGACCAGCAGCTTTTTCGAGCCCCTTTACCGGATTAAACGCCGGAGAATTGAGGGCTGAAATTTTGAGAAAATCGATACACTTTCTTATCGGCATAAGTCCCGCGTTGGCGGCGTTTAATTTCCCCGCCACTGTGGCGTTTCTTGTAACCGGTATTTTGTGCTATGTGCGGATGGAAAGCCTCCGGGTAATGGGAATTAGAATACCGCTGGTATCCAGTCTGACCGATATGGCTTCCCGGCCCAGGGACCGGGGACACTTTGTGCTGGGCCCGGTAACGCTGGGGATGGGGGCTCTGCTGGCTCTGGTTATGTACCCTTCTTTGGCGGCCGTTATCGCTATTTATGCCCTAGCTTTTGGCGATGGTTTTGCCAGTCTTGCCGGGAGGCTTATGGGCCGCATACGGCCGGCCTTTCTGAGGGGTAAAAGCCTGGAAGGTTCCTTGGCTTGTTTTTCCGCCGTTCTCATTTCCGCCTATGGGGTTTCCCGTGACTACCGCATTGCCCTAACTGCGGCTATTACCGCTACGGTTACGGAGGCTCTGCCCCTGAAAGATTACGATAACCTGGTCCTGCCCCTGGTGGTGGGCCTGGTAGTCAGCATCGCCCTTTTGTAGTTTCTTTAGATTTTTAACCCAACGCTTAAAAACCTGGGCTTTTGGGGAAGACATTGGACTTGTTCGATAACCCGGTTGGTTATCCCACAAGTCTCCCAAAAAACACGGGTTTCGGACAAAATCCGTGTTTTTTTGTTTTAAACGGTTGTTGTTCAGAAACCTCGGTTTCTGAACAACTCTATTATAACCACAAATATACCTTGTGCAGTTTAGTGCAGATAAGCCATGTCCCGGCGGCAAGAAACAGCACTCCCGGAAGGGGGCTAACCCATGTGTCCCCGGACAGGAGGATGTTTCGGCCGGCGTAGACCAGAAAGGAGCCGGCGCCGACAGTGACATACTCCGGCGTTCCCCGTGACCAGGCGGAGATAAAAAAACTCATTATCGTGATGATAAATATAACGGTCTCGGTCATACGAAACAGGGAAAGGTAGCCGTTTATCATGCTAAAACTTGAATCCCAGGTAAGAATGTCGATAGGAATCCTCAAAGAAACGATTAGGGAAATGAAAGCGATGACAAGAATGACATTCAACTGTTTTTGGACTTCCAGGCCGGCGGCATAGACCCCGGCGGCAAACAGGGCAAAAATACCAAAAAAACGCCCAAAAAGCAGCGCCCGGGAAGCCATGAGCAGGTAAACCGAAGGGATTGCCCAAATTTTTTGCAAAGGCGTCAGGAGCCGCATAATTTCGAACGAGAAGGACAGAACGAACAGGCTGATAAAAAGAATTTCCGGGGCCTGGGTTTTTTCAAACGAATAGTAGATTAGTATTAGGGTAATGAGGGAGTAAAGCCCCCCTCCCGCCAGGGAAATAACAGGAACATAGGGACTGGGGTCCAGAAAAAGGGCGATAAGGTTCTGGATGATGCCTGGAGACCGCCTGACCGATTCTTCCGCCGCGGCGGGACAGACGGGCAGTACGATAACGGCCAATATGCCCGCCAGGATGACAAACAACGCCGAGATGGTTATTTCAACGCGGAAAAGAACATTTCTGCTGTACAGGGTCATTGCCGTCAGCATAATCCCCAGGCGGGATTTTCTCAAGGCTAATAGGCATTTTCCGATATTAGTATAGAGGAGATGCCCGGTATGTTAAAAAAAGTCTTCTTTTTGGCCGCTGTTCTAATGCGTTATGGGGCCATTTTGTGGGCAGGAGACACCGCCTCTTTTGTGGACCTTGGTTTTTCCCGGGATGGGACGGTGTATATGTTTGGTCAATATGGGGTAGCGTTGAATACCTTAAAACCCTGGGCGGAACTCTACGTGGTGGATGTTGCCAAGAATAATTTTGTTTCAGGCGGGAAAGTTTCATACAGCTCCGTAAATCCCCTTAACGCGGGAAATGACGGCATAGGGGCCTTTTACCATATTATCACCCAGAATTCCGCCCTGGCGGACCGCTATGGGGTAGATTTTGTTCACCAGGGGCATCCTCTGTATGTCGCCCTGGATGCGGAGGAAAAAAACTCCCAGGGTGAGCGTATTGAGTTTCGGGATTTTGAGCGCGGCCTTTCTTATCAGGTCCGCCTTGTTCCCAGCGTCGAAGGATCCGGGGCCAGCTTAAAGTCCTCGTTTTACATTGCCCTGGAACGGAGCGGTCCCGCGGGGGACAGGAAAAGTTTTACCGTTGGCAGCCCCGGAGTACAGCGGCCTTTGGTTTCCACCTATAAGATCAAAAAAGTTATCGCTTCGCCACTTGGTAATTCGCTTATTTTTGTAATTGAGACCAGAAAGCAGGCGGCTAACGGTTACGATGTTCGTTATATGATCGAAACACTGCATCCTTAAAGGCGAAAAGCAGCGTCCCGGCAGGCAATACTGCCGCGTCTTAGGCGCCGCGTTCTTTCGCCGCAACTCAACGGGGATGCGGCCCAGGGTCTTGGTAAGGCCGGAACACCTGGGTAACGGCGGCGCCTTCCTCGTACAGATACCTCAAATAAAAATACGCTTCCAGCCGCAGCCGTTCCCACAATCCGTCTTTTTGCACTTCTATTGCCAGGGCAATAACGGCGTCCCTTCCCAGAGCTTCGCGCTTTTGGGCAAAAAGGTAAAGCCCTCTGGGAAGTTCCACCATCTCCCCGCCGGGCACTGTCCCGCCGTTTGGCGCGATCCCCAGGTGTCCCGCCGCACGCAGAGGACCCAGAAACGCGCCGGCGTCCGGTTCGATACGCCGGCTTTGGGCCTCATCAATGGCAAAGCAGAAAAGTTGTTCCTCCGTTTTCCGCGCATTGTAGAAAAAGGGAACCAGATCCGCCCTACTGTGGTACACAAGAGGGTTTAAAAGTTCCAGCCGCCGGGCGCTTTCTTCGCTCACGGCCACAGGGTAGCGGAAAACGCTTTGACCTGTACAGTCCCAAGGCCCAAATACCAAATTTTGAAGATTCTAAAAAACCGAAGCGCCATGCGCGGCCGCCCCTATATAAAAGCAAAGCAGCAGACAAAGCCGGCGGCGGCTTTGTCTGCTTTGTCAAAATTGGAGGTACGTATGAAGAAAATGTCGTTACCTGCGGGGGTATTCCGGGCGGGATGCCTTTTCTTTGGGTTTCTGGTTTCCTTGTTTCCGGCTTGTTCGATGGACGAGGTGGCCCAGGTATTGGGCAGACATTCGCAGGCTCCGGCCTACCTTGGCTTCAGGGCGGCGAAACTTCGGGAAATGCAGTTTAACTTTTCTCAGCCTGTGGAGGTTCTGTCCTTTGTTTCGAATCCTCCCCTGCCGGTCCAGGAAATTATCAACGGCGCCCCGGTCCGGGTGATACTGGCTGAAGATGTCATTCACGGGGAAGCTTATACAGCGGATCTTCTGGTGAGGGATGGCGAGGGAAATACCCTGAACGTACTGCTCCCGTTCCGCTCACGGAACGAACGGATACCGGGAATCCTTATCAACGAATTGCGGACCGAATATTCAAAACCCAAGACAGAATTTGTGGAACTGAAAACATTGGAAGAGGGGAATCTGGGAGCCTTGCGGCTTTTTATTGCCGGTTACACCGCTAATCCGCTGGTTTTTGAATTTCCCCCGGTGGAGGTGGACGCCGGCGAATATATTCTGATTCATCTGCGGAGTATTGAAAGCGGCGAGAATGTGATGGTAAATGAGACCGGCACTGATCTGGCTTTATCCGGCGGTACCGAAGCGAACGCCGCCGCCAGAGATTTTTGGGTGCCGAGTTCGGAGAAGCCGCTGCACAAAACTGATGCCGTGTACCTTATGGATCAGGATGATCGTGTGATTGACGCGGTGATGCTGAGTGAACAGGATGATCCCTGGTGGAGCAAAGAACATTTTGTCCGGGCTGCGGATCTGCTCTGTCAGCAGGGGGCCTGGACCCAGGAGGGGGGGAAAATCTCCGGTCCCGCCGACGCCGTTATTACGGCGGGAATTAAAAGCGCCATGACCCGCAGTATTTGCAGAGACGAAGACCTGCCGGATACCAACACCAAAGCCGACTGGTATATTGTGGATACCGGCAAGGCAAGCCCCGGCGCGAAAAATAATCCTATCCCTTGAGTTGTAAGCCAACCCCTGGCCGGCTCGGTACAGGGCGAAGCGTTCCCCAAAACCCGGCCGGTTTTGGGGAACGCGGGTGTTACAGAAATTCCTTGAACAGGGTCTCGATCTGCGATTTTTGGGCGGCGCCGGTCTGCCGCTGAACGAGGCTGCCGTTTTTGTAAACAACCAAGGTGGGAATGGATGCTATACCGTGCCGGTTGGCCAGTTCCCCCTGTTCGTCTACGTTTACCTTGCCAACCTTGAGCCGTCCGCTGTATTCTGCGCCAATCTGCTCTATAAACGGTCCGATCATCTTGCAGGGACCGCACCATGCCGCCCAAAAATCCACCAGAACCGGCAGCGGCGATTTGAGGACTTCAGCCTCAAAATTTTCGCCGGTTATCGTAATGACAAATGTACTATCACTCATAAATTCCTTTCCCTCTTTCCGGACCGAATTGAAATTAACACGAAACGCAGGAAAAAACTCCTATCGGGTCCGGATACCATGCAATAGAATCATCTATGACATGGTACATAACCGTTACAGCCTTTTACAGCCGGCCCCATGGGACGATTTTTTACAATCATCGCACGTTGAAGCTAATTTCAGTATAATGAAAAACCGGCCCTACAGGAAAGCCGTTTTTTGGATAAACGGTTTGGGACAGTGGGGGAAATTGACAAGGGGAAAATGTGAAAACGGTTGAATTATTGGCCCCGGCGGGGAGCCCCGAAGCTTTAGACGCCGCGGTTGCCGAAGGGGCGGACGCGGTGTATTTGGGGCTTAAAACTTTTAATGCCCGGATGCGGAGCGCCAATTTCGCTTATTCCCAGTTTGAAGGCGCCCTGCGTTCCCTTCACTCAATGGGCCGCAAGGTCTACGTTGCCGTGAATACGGTTTTTGAACAGCGGGAAGCGGACCGGATGTACCAGCTTATCAAGTACTTGGCGGCCCTGGGTCCTGACGGGCTTATCGTGCAGGATTTTGGGGTGGCCGCCATGGTGCGGGATTGTTTTCCCTCGCTTAAACTTCACGCCTCTACCCAGATGAACATTGCCGGGGCGCGGGGAGCCAATGCCCTTTCAAAAAACGGCTTTTCCCGGGTGGTTTTGGCCCGGGAGCTGTCTTTTGAGGAACTGCGGGACTGCCGGGCCGGTACCAACATGGAACTGGAGGTTTTTGTCCACGGGGCTCTTTGTGTAAGCGCCTCCGGGCTTTGCCTTTTTTCCAGCTATCTGGGGGGTAAATCCGCCAACCGGGGGATATGTACCCAGGCCTGCCGCCGGTATTATCACCACGATGATAAGGGAGGGTACTACTTTAGTCCCAGCGATTTGCAATTGATTGACCGTGTTCCCGGTCTTGTGGCGGCAGGGATCAACGCGCTCAAGATCGAAGGCCGTATGAAAAGCGCCGGATACGTGGGAACCGTGGTATCCGCCTACCGGCTGGTCCTGGATGCCCTGGCGGAAGGCGCAGGGGAAGAAAAGCTGCGTATCACGATAAATGACGCTGGGGCGATTCTGCGTAACGATTTTGCCCGTCCCAAGACCGAATTTTACTTTGCCCGCAGCGCTTCCGGCGCGGGCTCGAAGAAACATACTCAGGAGAAAAATACGGGCCCCGACTGGCTGAATCCGTCCCAGGACGGCGGGACCGGTATTCCCCTGGGGGTAATTTTGAAGCTGAGGGGGTCCGGGGCGGGGCGGCAGGGACTTATTTCCCGGGGGCCGGTTCTTCCCGTGCCTGGGGATTCGGTGCGGCTCCACGCGGCGGATGACAGCGACCGGCGTTCTTTCAAGATAACTGCGGTCGAAAATGACGATTCGGCCTCCCCGGGCGTCTGGATATCGATTCCCGAAGGTTTTGAACCGGGGGACACGATGTACCTTATCCAGACAAAGCTTATGTCCAAGCGTTACAGCCGGGTGATTCTGCCGGGCTCTTACCGCAGGACGCCCGGCCGGGACAAGGCGCCGGACCGGGAAATTGTCGTACCCCGCGCCAAGATCGCCGCCGGAGGGGAAGGGCTCGCGTTTCCCCAGGGTTTCTACGCCGCGGTTTCCCGCGTTGAGGATCTTTTTGTCCTGCAATCGTCCAGGCCCATACGGGTGATGCTGGCCCTGAACCGGCGCAATACCGCGAGGCTCCTGGAGAAAAGTCCCCTGCCGTTTAACAAAGGGGAGATAATTCTTACTCTGGACCCTTACTTTCCCCAGGGGGATGACGCGGAAACGGGGGACATGATAGACGCGCTGCTGCGTGAAGGTTACCGTCAATTTGTGGTAAATAACCCCGGTCATTTTTCGTATTTTCGCGGCGCCGCAGGCAATAATGCCGCATTGAACACCGGGGTTTCCGGCGGCAAACCGGGGCGTACAAGAGCCCTGGGGCTTATTGCGGGACCCTGGCTTTACACATTCAACCGCTGGGCTGTGTCATTCGTGTCTTCCCTGGGGGCGGATTTTTTTGTCTGTCCCCTGGAAAACAACCGGCAAAATCTTGAAAAAACCGTTGATGCTCAGTACCGGTCCCGTATGTTTATCACGGTTTTTGCCTGGCCGCCCCTGTTTCGTATCCGGGAAAATTTGGGGGGAGTCTATGATTTTACCTGTTTTTCCGGCGGCCGGGACGAGGAATTCCGCCTGGCCGCGGGGGAAGGGGGAACCCGCGTATATCCTGAACAGCCTTTTTCCATTGTGGATAAAATTCCCTTTCTACGGGAAGCCGGTTTTAGCCGTTTTATTTTGGATATATCCGGCGGTCCCGGCGGAAAATCCGGCCCTTCCATCAAAAAAAACCAATACCGGGACCTTATGCAATCGGCGAAGAACGCCGTTCCGCTGCCGGATATCAGCCGTTTTAACTGGAAAGATGGGTTTTACCAGGAAGCGGCTGTCCAGGAACCGTCTGCCACAGGCCCTGCAACCAGGCATCACCGCTGACGCCTTCTTCGCCAGAACATCAGCCCGGCTTTTTTTCCGCCGTTGAACCTTCTCGCTTCATGCTCCGGTCCGTTCTTTATCAGCGTATACAGCAATTCCGCCAGCCTTCGAGTTATGGCCGTAAAGGCGTTATTCGGCGGGTAATCGCTGTTGCCCTGGCTGCCGGGAGGGCTGTCTTGTCCCGCGGTTCAAAATCGCTTATACTTTGAGAAATGTACACACGGGAATTGTCCACCCCGCGAAACACGCCCATTGAAAACGGAATCCCTGTACAGGGAACCTGGACCAGGGCGTTTAGAGAAGTGGACCTTCTTGCTGTCCGGCGGCCTTACCGGTTTCCTCTGCCCCGGTACCTGCTGGATACCCGTATAAAAGAATGGGAAACATTTATAATTCAGGGGGACCAGTTTTTTCTGGAAGCCCTGCTGGTAAATGTCAAATTTTACCGCATGGCCCAGGTTTTTCTTTACGACCGTGAACGCGGGGAAAGGATAAAATACCTAAAGGTTATACCTTTTGGGGGATGGAAGCTGCCCAGGAATCTTTATAATTCCGCCGTTGATAGTCATTCTGTGGGCTTTTTTTTCAGAGTTCATTCCTGGCTGGACGCTGATACGATCCGGATGGACCTGGATATAGCGGCCAAAGCGCGCCGGCCTGCCCTTACTGCTCATTTGATGTATGATCAGCACAAGAAAAAAACCTGCCCGCTGGTGGTGAATCTTGGTTTTTCCGAACGGCGCTGTGTTTACGCATATAAGACGTTGACATCGGTGCGGGGAGACGTGATTGTCGGGGGGAAGCGAATATCCCTTAACCCCGCCTGTACATCGGGCTTTTTTTTCGATGTTAAAGGGTTTTATCCCTATCCAATGCAGTCAGTCTGGTGTACTGCTTCTGGTTTTGACGGCGAAGGCCGGCGCATCGGTTTTACCCTGGCGGAAAATCAAACGCGGGAAAACCGCCGGAACAACGAAAATGCCCTCTGGGTGAACGGCGAATTGAGCCCCTTGCCGGCGGTACGAATCACCCTGCCGGCGGGGATTATGTCGGAATGGATTATTCAGGATGTGGAAGGGATGGTAGATCTGGTATTTACTCCCCTGGAACAAATGCGGACCGGTTATAATGTCATCCTGTCCCGCGCGGATATGGAAAGTCCCCTAGGTTATTATAATGGCATGATAATGTCCGCCGGGGGAGAGCAAATACAGATTCGCAGTCTGTTTGGGACCGGGAAAAAACTTTTTCTGCGGGTATAAGCATGGCAAAAAACGAAAAGGCAATCTACGCCCCCGGCGAATTAAGCCAGGTACGGAAAAAACTGGGCGTTACCGACGATACGGAAGCCAAACGGATGGCGAAGCTTCTGGGCGGTGAAGTGGGGGTGGAGCGTAACCCGGAAACGGAGACAAAATCCATGCCTTCCAAAAAGGCTGTTTCAAGAGACGGTCCCGCCGGAAATCAGCGTCCAAAACACCGCGTGGAACTGGCGTTTGATGAGGCGGAGCTTATCAAGGGGGTAAGCGTCCGGCGTCCGGCGGATCCGGCGGATGATCCCCTGATACCGGTCAAGGCTTCATATTTTGAGCGTGTCAAAATGGACCGCTTCTGTGCCCTGCCCGAGTTCAAAATTAAATCGGCAGGCCAGGCGTTTATGATAATGCTGCCTTTTTTTGGCGATCCGCCGGACCTGGTAAATCCTCAGTTCATCAACAAAAAGCTCAATATTTATTATAAAACTATGGAACGGCTGGTTACTTCTGTCAGAATTCTTTTTCCCCGGAACAACACAAACCGAAACGAAAAACTTAAACGGGCCAGTCCCTTTGCCTGTAGTGTTCTTGATGTACTGCGGTACTGGAACATTGAAAAAATAGCGTCCGATATTGCCAAAGTTCAGGCTCATCCCCGAAACGTTAGAATTACTGAGCTTTCCGATATTCTAAAAAATATCTACGGACCTCTTTTTGTTTTGGAACGGCTGGAGCTCGATGAACATATCAAGGAATCTTTTAAGATGCTTTACAAGGTTCTCTATTTGGAAAATCCCATGGACGCGAAGAAAAAACACCAGGACCTTATCAGCGAAGCCATAGCCGCCTTTAACGATGTGCGCCGGGACCTTCACTATTATCTCTACCCGCTGTTGATGAAACTCCTTTCGGACTGCTACCTTCCCTACGAGGTGTTTTTTTCCGCCCGGCGGAACCGCTTTATGAATTTTATCGGCGCTTCGGAGTCGGACCAGATAAACCCCGTGAATATGGCTGCGGAACTTAAAGGCGGCACGGGACGCGCCGCCCCTGACGATGAAGATGACGGGCAGGAGGAACAACAGGGACAAACGGAAAATGACGGAGAATCAAAAGAACAGATTTTTGATGATTCGGAACAAATTGAGCGCGAAGAAAAAAACGCCGCCGAGGAAAAAGAGCGCAAGGCCATGCTTCAGGGAGTCGCTTCCCTGGAAGCCCTGTTTCCCAGAGCCGGCTGGGAACGGCTTTCCAGTTTCCCTGATATATACCCTTATTTCCGCGATATCTACGATCTTAAAAGAGGCTATGAACTCATTGCTCCCACCGATCCCCTGCTGCAGACTGTGGTGATTATGCGGATTCTGGAGGATATGCTTCTGGGTCTAAGAAATGTTCATTTTGGAACCGTGGTAAGCAGTGCAGGCGGGCCAGTCCGCGTGGACGAGACCTTGAACAGTATTATTAGTAACTGGCAGAGTTATATTAACATAGCTGTTGAAAAAGAATATCTGTCCCGGCTTATCGAATATTGCCGCATCATCGACCAGTCCGAATCCCGTGCTTCGGCCTACGCCAAACGGCTTTTCTGTGAAATCCACTGGGTTAAGCGGCTTTTTTTCCTGCCTTATTACAAATTCGACAGTACGTTTCCCCCGCCTGTCCAAAAAAAGAACATTGAACAAGTGTACCCGGCTGTCCGCTCGTTCAGGCGCGGCCTTACCCTGGTGGCTGCGGGCATTGAGCAGGCCAACCGGATCGGCGGGGCGGACAAGATGGTTCCCTGTGATGGCATCGACAACCCCTGGGAAGCCTACAATTTTGCAATTCCCAATCCGGTATCCACCCGGCTGGACACTCTGCTCCCCGCCAAACGGCGTAACAACGCAACGCTTGTTTTCTTCAGCCTTGCCTTTTCTACGGTTCTGGACCACCTGCTAAACGATGAAAACAGCTGGGCCTACCGTGAGCGCCAGAGTATGCCTTTTCGTACCGTAAACGGTCTTCCCCAGTTTGGGGTAGATGAAAAAATTGATACCGAGGCGATTTTTAAAGAAAGTATCCGTCAGCGCGAAGAAGCCGGAGAATAGAAATCCGCGCAAGGAGCGCCCGTGCAAAGCTATATTTTTAGCGTCCCGGTAGTTCTTCTGATTATCCTGGGGCTTGTTTTTTGCCTGGTTTTTTTCATTCTGGGAATACGGCTCGGGATTAGGCAGGGCCGCAGCCAGGAAGCGGCGGAATGGACGGGGGGCAGGCTCGAAAAAACCGTCAAGGCCCGGTTAAAGCAGTCCCGCGCTGTTTTGGGGGGGCTTGTATCCGAACAGATTGCTCCCCTGCTTGCAGGTTTTCCTTACGACCCCGGGGACTGCCGTTTTGTCGGCAGGCCTGTGGATTTTATTGTTTTTAAGGGCATGAATCAAAAAGACATTACCGAAGTTATTTTTCTTGAGGTAAAAAGCGGGGCCGCAAAGAATTTAAATGATCAGGAAAAGCGGCTTAGGGAAACCGTTCTGGCCGGGCGTGTCCGCTGGGCGGAATTTGATCTGTAAGCGGCGGCTGCCCCGGGAACGTCAAAAGCAGCGCTTCCTCCGGAAACTCCGCAAGCAGCGGCAGTTATGATCCCGCCAGTTCGGACAGGGAAATGGGCCTGGGGCTGTCGTTTTCCCCTTCTACTTTGGAAAGTTCTTCCATGAGTTCACGGCCCCGTTTGGTCAGCTTGTCGGGTACCTGGACCATGAATTTGATGTAGAGATCGCCCCGGCGGCCGGCGGCCGGGACCCCTTCGTTTCTGATACGAAGCATTTTACCGTTTTGGATTCCCGGCGATACCTTTACTTTTATTTTTTTGCCGTCCAGAGTGCTTACGTGGATTTCTGCCCCCAGGCTTGCCTGGGTAACGGAAATGGGAACCGCGCAGTACAGGTCCAGCCCCTGACGTTCAAAGTACTCGTGGGGTTTAACCCGGATAAACACATACAGATCCCCTGCCGGCCCGCCGTTGACGCCCGCGTCTCCCTGCTTGGCAATAACAACCCGCCGGCCGTTTTCTACCCCCGCCGGGATAGTAACCATGATCTTTTGTTTTTTTCGCTGAACGCCGGATCCGCCGCATTCCTTGCAGGGATGCTCGATGATATAGCCTTCCCCGTGGCAGGTTGGGCAGGTCGAGGCAACGGAGAAAAAGCCCTGGCTGCGGCGTATCTGGCCGGAACCCTGGCAGTTGGGACAAACCTTTTTTCCCGAACCCTCGGCCGCCCCGGTGCCGTGGCAGGCCGGGCAGTTTTCGTTGCGGGAATATTGAATTTCAACCTTGGTGCCAAAAACCGCGTCTTTGAACGGAATTTCAATGTCGGAACGGAGATTTGCCCCCTGGCGGGCGCCTCCGGCGCTCCTGGATGAACGGGCGCCCCCAAAACCCCCGCCAAAGAGCGTGTCGAAGATGCCGCTAAAATCGCCGCCAAAGATATCCTCAAAACCCTGAAAACTGCTCCAATCGTGTTCGCCGCCGCCCATGCCTTGAACCCCGGCAAAGCCGAACTGATCATAGGCGGACTTTTTCTGATCGTCCGACAACACTTCGTAGGCTTCGGTGGCTTCCTTGAATTTTTCCTCCGCCGCCTTGTTCCCCGGGTTTTTGTCCGGGTGATACTGAATGGCAAGCTTGCGGTAGGCTTTTTTTATGTCGTCTTTGGAGGCGTTTTTCTGTACGCCCAGCACTTCGTAATAATCACGCTTGGCCACAATATCACCCTTTTAAAAAAAATCGTGAAAAACAGCGGAAAGGGTCATTTATCGTCCACTACCTCGTAGTCCGCGTCTTCGGCGCTCTTGGTGTTTTCGGGCCCGGTATCCGCGCCGGGTTCCGATCCGCCTTGACCGGCCTGTCCCTGTTGTTTGTAAATTTCCTCGGCGATTTTATAGGATGCCTGTTTAAGGGCTTCGGTCTTGTTTTTGATCGTCTCTATATCGCCGCCTTCCAGGGCTTTTTTAAGATCCGCGATTGTCTCCTCGATTTTGGCTTTTTCCGCCGCGTCCACCTTGCCGCCAAGGTCTTTAAGGTTTTTTTCGGTACTGTAGATCATGTTGTCGGCGTCGTTGCGGACTTCGGCCCTTTCGCGCTCTTTTTTGTCCTCTTCGGCGTGGATTTCCGCTTCCTTCACCATCTTGTCAATGTCTGATTCGGAAAGGCCCGAAGAGCTTTCGATGCGGATTTTCTGTTCCTTGCCCGTGCCCATATCCTTTGCCGACACATGGACAATGCCGTTCGCGTCAATGTCGAACGTAACCTCGATTTGGGGCACTCCCCGGGGCGCGGGCGGAATGCCTACCAGGTCGAAACGGCCGAGCATCCTGTTCTGGTTGGCCATTTCCCGTTCACCCTGAAGTACCTGTATCGACACCGCGGTCTGCCCGTCGGCGGCGGTACTGAAAATCTGGCTCTTTCGCGTGGGAATCGTGGTGTTCCGTGGAATAAGCCGGGTCATAACGCCGCCAAGGGTTTCGATTCCCAGCGACAGGGGAGTAACGTCAAGAAGCAGCACGTCCTTGACATCCCCGGAAAGTATGCTTCCCTGAATCGCCGCCCCAATCGCGACGGCTTCGTCGGGGTTTACGCCCCTGTTGGGTTCTTTCCTGAAAAGGTCCTTTACGATCTGCTGAACCGCGGGAATACGGGTAGAGCCACCGACGAGGATTACTTCGTGAATGTCGTTGGCGGTAAGGCCCGCGTCGGCAAGGGCCTTTTTGCAGGGTTCCTTGGAGCGCTCAAGAAGATCCGCCACCATCTGTTCAAACTTTGCCCTGCTCAGGGTCTTTTGCAGATGTTTGGGGCCGGACTGGTCGGCGGTAATAAAGGGCAGATTGATTTCCGTTGTCTGCATCGCGGAAAGCTCTATCTTCGCTTTTTCCGCCGCCTCTCTAAGGCGCTGCAGGGCCATGCGGTCCTGGGCAAGATCGATCCCCGTGTCGTTCTTGAATTCGCTGATAAGCCATTCCTGGACGCGCCGGTCAAAGTCGTCGCCGCCAAGGTGGGTATCCCCGTTCGTGGATTTTACCTCAAAGACCCCTTCGCCAAGCTCAAGGATCGAAATATCGAAAGTGCCGCCCCCAAGGTCGTAGACGGCGATCATCCTGTCCTGCTTCATTTCCTTGTTGAAGCCAAAGGCGAGAGAAGCGGCCGTAGGCTCGTTGATGATGCGCTTTACCTCAAGGCCGGCGATTTTTCCGGCGTCTTTCGTAGCCTGCCTCTGGGCGTCGTTAAAATACGCCGGAACGGTGATAACCGCTTCCGTTACCGCCTCGCCCAGGTAGTCCTCGGCGGTTTTTTTCATTTTCTGGAGTACGAACGCGGATATTTCCTGCGGCGAATAACGTTTGCCGTCAATGTCTACCCGCACGTCGTCGCCCTGTTCGACAACCTTGTAGGGCACAAGCTTCATCTCGCTTGATACTTCGGAATAACGGCGGCCCATAAAACGTTTGATGGAATATACCGTATTTTCGGGATTGGTGATCATCTGGTTTTTCGCGGGCTGCCCGACGACACGCTCGCCCTTGCTGGTAAAACCTACGATAGATGGGGTCGTCCGGCCTCCTTCAGAATTCTGAATAACAACAGGCTCGCCGCCCTCCAAAACCGCGACACATGAATTCGTGGTTCCCAGGTCAATTCCGATTATTTTTCCCATGACGTATCTCCCTTAAAAAAACATATTTCGTTAAAGCGGGGCTTAAGCTCCCTGACGCTACGCGTTCTCCGGCATAAGTACCTTAACTTTGGCAGCCCTTACGACCCTTTCTTTGAGCGTATAACCTTTGATAAAATCTTCCGCGACCACAGGATCGTTTATTTCGGAAGATTTTTCCATCATAATCGCTTCGTGCCGGTTGGGGTCGAAGGGCTCCCCGGCCGAATCGAAACGTTTAAGCCCCCACTTGTTTTCCAACTGGGATACAAGGCGTTTTTCTATCATGCCGATCCCTTCGTAGAGGCCGTTAAAACTGGCGGAAATTTGTTCCGGGTCCTGACCGGCGGCTTCACGCTGGGTTTCCGCCGCTTTTATGGCCCGCTCAAAATCGTCTATTACCGAAATAATATCCAGAAGCAGGCTTTGATTCGCGAAATCTATGGCGGTCTGCTTTTCCTGGTTCATCCGCTTGCGAAAATTCTCAAATTCGGCGGCTTTTCGAAGGTATTGGTCGTTCGC
>JAISLX010000012.1 GCA_031277045.1 Treponema sp. | reverse complement strand
ACAACCCGCGCCAGCTCATGGATGCTTATGGCCCCCATCATCCCCTCCCGGAAAATTATGATGGATTAGTATATCATGCCCTCCCTACCTCTGCAAAAGTAAACGCCGATGCCCTGGCCTCCGTTCCCGCTTTTTAGTAAAAATCTAACCAGTTCAGGCAACCGTTCCGCGCATTCAAGCAAATACGCCGCATATTCGGGCAGCCGCCTCCCGCATTCAGGCCACGGTAACGCATATTCAGGCAAATATGCCCCTCAGTTGCCCAACTACAACCTCTATTCAGGCAAATACGCCTCACATTCAGGCGAATATACACCACATTCACAAGGCGAACTGTTATGTAATAACACGGGACTGGCTCCCCCATACCAGAGACGGCATTTTAGCAATGGCAAAGGATTGGGCGTCCGTTGCCGGGACAAACACGCAAGCCTGGGGCATTCCCGCCGCCGTCATCACGGGAACTGGGCGCCCTCATACAGGCGGCAGACACCGCCCTTGCCACGGCGAAAAACGAGACCACCAGAACGCCGGTGGCAGCGGCGCAGTGCAAGGCGGCGTTTCGCCCCCGGCTTAAAACCCCGCGACAGCACCCCCACGACAAGCGGAACGCCCGCCGTCCAGGTTGCGATAGAAACCTACCTGGTGGGGTGGCACGGGTTATGCGTAAAGATGGTCTATGTTACCGGCGCCGCTGCCGGCCCGGCGAACAAGGGTTACCGGATATGGTAGAGCCTGCCACCCTCCCGGTGAAACCCTGCCCGCAAACCCTGACGATCTCCGCAAATCATTCTTTACCAAACGGAAAAAGGACATGATTGAATTTGAATTCGGGGCCGGCGGGAAGACAGCGCATTTTGTTGTGCAGATAGAGGATGAGGGAAGAAAAGGCCCCTGGGAGCCGATGGTGAGCGCGCTTATTCCGTAACCAGGCGCGTATTCGCCCGGACGGTTTAAAAAAATTTGCGGCGGCTGCGACCGCCCGTGCGCAGGGCGCATTGGTGTGCTCTGTACACAAAGGAGTTTTTCCATGGGAAAGAACCGTAGTTTTATGACGGGAATGGCGGCGCTGCTGCTGACATTCGGATTGGTACTGGCGGGCTGCGACAACCCTGCGGGCGGTGACAGTTTCACCGCACAAACGGACAACAGCGCCGCCAATGACGCGGCGACTCTGGGCCTTGTGGGGACAAGCGTTAGCTCAAACGATGAGAGCGTTGCCACAGCGGCAATAACTGACGGCAAAATCGCCATCACCTCGGTTGCGCCGGGCACGGCGGTCATTACGGTGAGCGCGGACGGGTACACTGCCGCAACCATTCTGGTAGAAGTGGCGGCTGACGGCGCTATTACCATCGGTACTATTACCAAAGGGGGACCGGATACGCCGCAGGATTCGGAGTGGGTGGAGGCCCTCGAAAACGCTCTCCAGAACTTGGGTAATACTACGGCCGAGAACCTGGCCACGGTTGTTCTGGAAGCGATTACCATCGTTGAATATGCTTATGACGGCGACTGGGAAAAGGTCAACGCAGCGGTAAACAAGGCCCAAAAGTACGTGATTCTCGACTTGAGCAACTGCACATTCAAGGACAATGAGGTGGCAGGTTCCGTTTACGGCAATACAGGGATGAATATTATCGGGGACAATGAGTATATCAAAGGCATCATCCTCCCCGCAAGCGTTATCAGCATCGGGGACTACACTTTTTCCTACTGCACCGGGCTTACCAGCGTCACCATACCGGGAACCGTTACCAGCATCGGGGACTCCGCTTTTTCCGGCTGCACCGGGCTTACCAGCGTCACCATACCGGGAACCGTTACCAGCATCGGAGAGAGGGCTTTTTTCGGCACCGGGCTTACCAGCATAACCGTTGACAGCGCGAACAGCGCCTACAGTAGTGAAAACGGGGTACTGTTTAACAAAGGCAAAACGGACCTTATCCAATACCCGGCAGGAAAAAGCGAGTCATCATATACCATACCGGCAGGCGTTACCAGCATCGGGGACTCCGCTTTTTCCGGCTGCACCGGGCTTACCAGCGTCACCATACCGGCAGGCGTTACCACCATCGGGGACCGCGCTTTTGCCGACTGCACGGCGCTTACCAGCGTCACCATACCGACAGGCGTTACCAGCATCGGAGCGTGGGCTTTTTCCGGCACCGGGCTTACCAGCGTCACCATACCGGCAGGCGTTACCAGCATCGGAGAGAGGGCTTTTTCCTACTGCACCGGGCTTACCAATGTAACGTTTGAAGAAAACAGCGAGATTGGGGAAGATGATTTTGGCGAATATGCGTTTCCACCAATCTACTCCAGCGACAACGGCGGCTCCAACCTCCTGAGATATACGTATCTAAGTGGCGGGGCCGGCACCTACATACGGACCGGACGCGAGGGCGACTGGATAAAGCAGCAGCCGTAGGACGGCGTAAGTTTGTCCCAGCCGGGTATGCCTCAGCGCGTACTCAGGCGGACAGGAACAACCGGCATATAACCGGAATATACACAGCCCGCCCCTGCGGGGGCGGGTACTTTTAAGGAGAACACCATGAACGAAACCGAAAACACGCCGAAGTATCTGAAACATTTTACCGATCTTCTTTCCTTTATCATCATTATGGAAACAGGGGGTCTTAGGCTTTCCTCTACGGACGGATGGGAAGACAAAAACGACTACGCGGCCCTTGCCGCCTATAAACGCAAAACCGGCGCGGGGGAGATCCGCGCCCTCTGTTTTGCCCAGGGCAAGGAACAGATTCACCACTGGTTTTACTACGCCAAAAAAGATTCCGGCTGCTGTATCCACTTTAAGGACGAGGCGCTGCTTGCGGCCCTGGGCGGGGAACCGGCGTTTCTCCGCGGTTCGGTGTCGTATATGTCCTCCAAAGACTTTACGGCGGCCTGGCTCAAACAGCAGCCCGTGGAAAAGTGGCCGTTTATCAAGCGCCGCCCCTACGAGGCGGAGCAGGAATACCGCGTTATCTGGACGGGGGATGCCGGAGCGGAACCGCCGCTTATTCCCGTGGCGGGGCTTATCGACTATATCACCCTTGCCCCCGGCCTTGCCGGCACCCCCCGGGGCGAAGCCCTTAAAAAAATGCTGGAAACCACATATAAACTCACGGTGCAGTTTTCCCGCCTTCTGCAAAACGATGACTGGATAAGCAGATTCAACACGCTATGACCGCCCGCCGCGAAGAATGAAAGACGAATCTGGAAAGATCAACCACAAAGGCGCAGAAGGCGCACGAAGGAAAGAAGAATCGGCGCTTGATGTATCCTTTGTGCGCCTTTGTGGTCCCTAATTCCAGGGAGCGTGCCTGGCGCCATAGGCGTTCACTTTTTTATATTATTCTACAGTTTATTCCCATTACCTGAGTTAATAATTTCATGTGATTATCGGTGGAAAATATTTCAACATCATTTTGTTTCGCATTCTGAGCTGTTACTATATCCACTAAACCCAATCTGTTTATACCTGATAGTAAACATTGATATTGTATTTCTATTATTTCATCCAAATCTATATTTAATGATATGCTGTTTATTCCTGATAAACATTCTATAAAGCTATCTTCTTTATTTTTCGTGTCGAAGGAATTAGTTCTGCTAAAATAATTTTATTACTATATGCTGTATTATCCATGAGTAATTCTGAAATTATCTCAAAATAATTTCAACAAATTTTAGCCCAAAATATCACCTGACGTTCCGGCTGTTTACGACGGTTTGGCGGCCCGAATAGAAAATGCGTAGCATTTTTAGGGCCGATAAACTGTGGCGGAGTTTTGGCGTGGGAATGTCAGACCGAAGGTCTGCGCGCAGCGTAATGACCTAGCCGTTGCGGAGGCCGAGCCGCCTACTGGCCCGGTTTGTCCGGAAGGATAAAAAGCGTAAACAGTCCGCGGCAGCAAAGCTGCCGAGTTATGCGAAGTTGGGGCACTTTCAATTGTTGTTTATGAATTCCTCAAAATCATCTTTTATAATTTTCCAAACATCTTCAATTTCTTTCACCAATGGCCCCATTTCATTCCAATCTAATTCAGAACTATATGAATGTCTTATAAAATGTCTAAACAACAAATATTTTTCCAGTTTCCTTTTCATATCATCCCGAATAATTTTTATAGTTTCTGAATTATTTCCAAATGCCATTTCGAATAATGTTTTGTGCCATTTAAGATCATTAGGTAATTTCTCATTTAAATGTTTCAAAAAAAGTATAATAACACTTTCCACCCCATTGTAGAATGAGTGTAACACTTGAGCCGCCGCTGTCATTTCTATAATATCAGGCGATTTTATTTTGCATAACTTTAGTAACGGTTCCACATCTTCCAATGATTTTCCTATCCGCGAAATTTCATGTTCGCTTTTTATCTTTACATTTTCATCCAATTTGAACAACCTCACCTATTCTGGCAAGCATTGAATAAAAATCAGGATTTACGTCAAAATCGACTAAATCTATTTTGTTTTCCATGTCAAAATATAATCTTGGGTATACTTCAAAAAATTTACCTCTGGGGAGTCCTTTGATGCCAATATCTATATCAGAATCGTCTTGTGTTTTTCCTGTAACCAAGGAACCAAACAGAAAAATTGATTGACATCCTTCATTTTTGAGTAAATTGGCAGCGTTTTCAATATCTTGGCGGTATTTTAAGGGAATGTTAAGCTCCATTCTTAATCTTTATTCAATTATTTTTATTTTGTCAATTATATCTTTTGTATACAATTTTTGCCCTAATTTCGCATAACTGTGGAGTTTGGCTTAAGCTCGCGTTAATTGCACGAACAGCGGCATCCATGCCGCCCGTCCCTGGTGGAATTGCGTTATTTAAGGACAACTTCGGTACGGCCAAATCCCCCCAGTTCGGGGCGGGAAAAGTGAAAATCCACAACGGCGCTTTCGCCGCGCAGGTACTCGTGAACGCCTTTTTGGAGTATGCCTTCCCCGGTGCCGTGGATAACGGCGAATTCGCGGAGCCCTGCCAAAGCCGCCGCGTCAATCTGGCGCCGCAGGGCCTCCAGGGCTTCCTCCAGGCGCATGCCGCGCAGGGACAGTTCCGGGCGGGCCTGGGCGCCCGCAAGGTCCAGGGAAGCCGCGAAGGGCCGCGAAGGGTCAGGCGGAACGGGAACCAGTTCCGCGGCGTCCATGCTGAGTTTGAGGGAGCCGATCTGCACGATCCAGCTGCCTGGGTTCTTGCGGTCCGGCCGCAGAATTTGCCCCCGGTTTTTGCCGGCCAGAACTTCCACGCCCGGCCCCAGTCCGGGGGGGCGGTCCGGGGCGCTTCCCGCGGGGCCGTTCTGAATACCGGACGGAGCGCCCGGCGAAACGGGGGCTTCTTCAAGCCCGCGCCGGATTCTGGCAATCTCCGCCTTTTCCCCTTCCAGTTCGCTTTCAAAGGCCCCGGCGGCTTTTTCCAGGTCCGCGATAAATTCTTTCACCTTGAGGGTCTTTTCCCTGGTGATTTCAGCTTCCCGCAGTTCCCGCACCAGGTTTTCCAGCGTTTTCCGGCTTTCGGACAGAAAGTTCCCCAACTGCCCCAGACCCCGGTCCTTTAGTTCCGCCTCTTTCTGCCGCAGCCGCAGTTCCCTCAGATCCGCCTTCCGGCGTTCCTCCCGCAGCCGCAGTTCCTCGGCGCGGACCAGGTCCCGGCCGGAATCCAGTTCGCGGTGCTTGTCCCTCAGCCCCCGGATCAAGGCGGACACGTCGGCCCGCTCTTCCGCCAGGTAAGACCGGGCCTTCTCCACGATGGCCGGGGGGAGGCCGTTCCGTCCGGCAATGTCCAGGGCCCGGCTTTCGCCGGGAACCCCCATGAGAATACGGAATGTGGGGGACAGGGTACGGCCGTCAAATTCCATGCTGGCGTTTTCCACGCCTTCCCTGGTGTAGCCGTAGTTTTTCAGGATTCCGTGGTGGGTGGTAACGACAAGGCATGCCCCCTTTTCTATCAGGTGATCCAGAATCGCCATTGCGATGGCGCTCCCCTCTTCGGGGTCCGTACCGGAACCGAGTTCGTCCAGAAGCGCCAGGGAACGGGCGGTGGCGGAGGCGGCGATGGCGGCGATATTCACCATGTGGCCTGAAAAGGTGGACAGGGACTGGCTTAGGGACTGCTCGTCGCCGATGTCCGCGTAGACCCCGTCAAAGACCGGGAGGGAAGTCCCCTCCGCCGCGGGCAGGGCCAGGCCGCTCTGGTTCATCAGGGCAAAAAGCCCCAGGGTTTTCAGGGCCGCGGTTTTCCCCCCCGTGTTGGGGCCGGTTACGATGACCGTCCGCACCCCCGGCGCCATGACCAGGTCGATGGGCACGGCGGCGCTTAAAAGCGGGTGCCGCGCCGCCCGCAAAACAACGGAAGGCCCCGCCGCCGCGAAGCTCCCCCTGGTCTCCAGCGAATAACGGGCCTTGGCCCGCAGGACCTCCAGTTCCACAATGCCCCGGTGCAGGGCGGCAAGATCCTCCCGCCGGCCGGCGATGTCCCCGGTCAGTTCCCGCAGCGCCCGCCGGATTTCCGCGTCCAGGGCCCGCTGTTCGATAAGGATGCTGTTGTTCCGCTCAACCACCTCCTCAGGCTCCACAAAGATCGTCTGCCCCGTGGCGGAAACCTCGTGAACAATGCCCCGAATCCGGCCCCGGAAATTCGCCTTTACCGCCAGAACCAGTCTGCCGTCCCGCTGGGACGGCAGGGAAGACTGGAGCATCCGCCTGCCGTCCTCGCTCCCCGTGTAACGGCTTACCGCCGCTTCCAGTTCCCCCCGCAAATTCGCTATCCGCCGCTTAATAGCCCGGAATTCGGGCAGTTCCCGGAGTTTCCCCTCCCGGTCAACCAGCCGGAACACACGGGCCGCCAGGGCCGAACAATCGGGAAGGCCGGACAGGGACCCGCCAAAGACGCCGGGGCCGCCTGAAACCTTGAAAAGCCAGGATTTTAGACGTTCGGCCCGTTCCACAAAGATCCCCAGGGCGCAGGCTTCCTCAATTTCCAGGCAGGCCCCATCCACGGCAAGTTTGGGAAAAATGGAAAAAACGGAGGGAAGCGGCTCACGGGGCTCCCCTTCCTCCCTGTTCATCAGATCAAAAATGGCGGATACGCGGACCTTTAGGGCTTCCACCGCTTCCGCGCCGCCAAGGGGCGATTCTTCCCGGATTATCCGGGCGGCT
Source organism: Treponema sp. (assembly GCA_031277045.1). Next base: position 4,268 of record JAISLX010000012.1, on the reverse strand, counting down.
TCCTCGCTGAGGGCGCAGCGTCCCACACGGTTCTGAATCCCGGCGTATTCCAAAAGCCTGAAGGTTCTTTCGTTCATAATACTTTCAGATCGAAGCCCATTTTGTCCGCCCAAAACCTCGGCGAATCCGCCTGGGGTCCTTCCGCCGGGCGGGAATCCGCCGGGGAACGCGCTTCCCGGAGGTAAAACCGGCGAAAAGCGCCCCCCCCGGCGCGCCGCGCGCCGCCTTCCCTGTCCAGCAGGGATTCTACGCGGCGGCTGATTCCGTCCACCGAATCATAAACAACAATGTCCGGTGCGGCGGCCTCCCGGAATTCCTTGAGCAAAAACAGGAAATGAGTACAGCCCAGCACTACGGCGTCCACGCCGGAATTCCTGAACTGTTCCAGGTAGGGAAGAACGGCCCGCCGCCTCAACTCCGCCCCGGCGCTGGTGTACTGGTACTCCACAAAATCCACCAGTTCCGGAGCGGCGACAGAAACAATCGAACATCCGCCGCCATAGCGGGCCGCCAGTTCCGTGATGCAGGGATCGTTAATAGTTCTGCGGGTCCCCATCACCCCGATACGGCGGGTCTTTGAGGCCAGCGCCGCGGGCTTAACGGCGGGGACCGTTCCCACAAAAAGCAGGCGGGGAAACTGTTCCCGTAAAAAAGACAGGGCCGAAACAGTAGCGGTATTGCAGGCCAGCACCATCATTTTGGGATTTTCCCTGGCCGCCAGATTTTCTGTTGTCTCCCGCAGGATTTTCCGCAGGTCTTCCCTGTCCCGTCCGCCGTAAGGAAAGTGGGCGCGATCCGCGAAATACACAACCGGTTCTTCCGGATTGCGGGACAGAAAATCACCACAGTACGGAATGCCCCCAATGCCGGAATCCAGAAAAACTATGGGACGATTATCCATTGGCGTCAAAAAGCTTGTCGAAGGCCGATTTCGCCTCCCGCAGGTCTTGTTCTTTTTTCCGTCCCGCACCGGGGGAGCGGAGCGCCGGATTCAGGGAAAACCAGTCGCAAAAATTCGCCCTTTCCCGGTCCCGTGGAGAATCGGCGGCGGCCTGGGGTTCCCGGCATTCCCCGGAGGAACCGGGACTGTAGAAGCGGCAGTTTCGGCAGGAACGAATATCCCTGCCGCAGTTTTTGCATTGAAGGGAACGGCCTATAGGTTCGGCGGCGCTTACAGGCGCGCCGCAATACCAGCACATACCGTAATTTTACCGGTATTCGGGCCCGGAGGCTAGGAGCCTGTTGCGTTTGTGGATTTTTGCGCTTGAAGCCGCAAAAAATCCCGATTCATGGGCTTCTTTCGGAGTTTGCAGGGTAAAAAATCGCCGGTCAGGCGATTTTTTGGGTTTTATGAGCGAAGCGCAACGAACTCCCAGGAGCCTGCCGCGCCTGCGGTTTGCCGCGTTTCACCCGCAGCGGCGGACTGATTTACTAATTTCCCTATTTGAACTATAACGGAACCATGTTTGTTATCACCCCCTGCGCCGCCGGCTGCGGCCGTCCGGCCATCAGCGGTTCCAACACCTGCGCGCTTCACGCGGTAAACGCCCGGGGGGAGGCGGAACGAATTGGAAGCTACATCACGCAGCGGGAAGTAATCAAGGATCTTTCGGCCTGCGGTCTCCACTTTGAGAATATAGATTTTTCCAGCCGCGCGTTCTTTAGCTGCAATTTTTCAGGCGCTTCTTTTTCGGCGTGCCTGTTCACCAAATGCCGGATGCGGATTCTGTTCTTTGATTTTTGTACGTTCAAAAACTGCGATTTTTCCGGTTCGGACCTTGAGTTTCTGTCTTTCGCGGGGTCCGGCATCAGCAATTGTACGTTTGAAGGTTCCAGCCTTATCCACATCAACTACGGCGGATCGGTGATAACGGAAACTACTTTTGACAATTCTGATCTTTACAACAGCCGCTTTATCAACGCCGGCATTACCCGTTCTGATTTTAAGAACTGCAACCTTAAACGGAACTGTTTTATCAACAGCAAACGAAATGAGGTATCCTTTAAGGCGTCCAATATCGGCGACGTGGCCTTCGAACTCGAGGAATAGGGTGAAACTTTTTTTTCATTACTGCGATTACGGATTCAGCAATTGTTATATTCTGGGAACCGAGCCGCCGGAAGAAGCGGGAGCGGTTATTATTGATCCCGCCGTACTGGACGAGCCGATTCTCCGCTTTATCGAAAACAACAACTACAAAGTGCGGGGGGTCCTGGTAACCCACGACCATATCAAGCATGTGCGGGGGCTGCGAACCCTTAAACGAATCTACGACGCGGAAATCTTTGCGATTAACCCCAATATCCGCGAACACAAAACCACCATGGTGCGGGACGGACAGATCATTAACGCGGGCCCTTTCCGGATCGAGGTGCTTTCCATTCCGGGCCATTCATCGGATTCCGCGGTGTTCCGCGTTGACCATCTGCTTTTCACCGGGGATTCGCTGAGCGCGGGTCTTGTGGGGCGGACCGCCAGTTCCTACGGAACAACAATACAGATGATGGCCCTGCGCAGCAAAATCCTTTCCCTGCCGGGAGACTTCACGATACTCCCCGCCCACGGCCCCCCCTCCACGCTGGAAGCCGAGCGCCGTTACAACGCAGGCATTGACAGCTACGACGAAAGCCGCGGCCGCCGCCCCAAGTTCAAGCTGGATCTCTAGCGGACCACAACGGACCCAGACGCGGAACTTTGGTTCAATCACCGCGGCGTGGTTCTAAATTGGACTTGTTCGTTTACCCCCCCCCCCCCCCCCCCGCAATAAAAAACCCGCCCCCTTGCGAGGGCGGGCTGTTCCGGTTACGTTCCGGACGACTGTTTTTTACGGCTCTACTGCTTTGTCCACTCCTCGCCGCCCGGATCCCGCGTGTACGTGCCGGCCCCGCCTGACGCATACTCCTCTTTCAGCGAGCTGCCCATGCCGCTGCTGCCCTGCGGAAACCCGTTGTTGGGAATGTCAACACTGCCGCCTTCAAACGTTACGCTGGTAAGCCCGGCACAGCCGATAAAAGCGAAGCCCCCGATGATTGCGGTAACGTCCGCCGGTATGGTTACGCTGGTAAGATGGGTGCAGTCGCGAAAAGCGTTCCCCCGGATTGTGGTAACGCTTTGGGGAAGGATGATGCCTTTGATATACGAATTGTCCTTGAAAATATTCATCCCTCTGTCGCCATTAACGGAACCTTTTACTTCATTGTTCGTAAATGTGCAGTCGCTCAAGTCCAGAATCACGAACCGTCCGGCATTTTGTACCGCCGTGTTCACCTTCGCCCAGTTGCTGGTCGTGTTATTATCAGTTTCGCTGATGGTAATCGCCGGTACGCGGTACATGTGCGGCGTATCATTAACCGTATTTGCCGCCAGCGCCCCGATTTCCTCTACAAGTGCGGCGGTGTTAATAACGACCGGCGGCGTACCGCTGTTGTTGTTCGGGCCGGACGGACCGCCGCCGCTGCCATCGCCGCAGCCCGTCAGCGCCAATCCAAAGACAAGCGCAAGCGCGGCTGACACGCGGAGCGTGTTAACTAATGATTTGTTGTGTTTCATTGCGAATCCCTTGCGGTCTTTCCCGCCGTCAAAATTGGTATATGCACGCCGCTTAACGCGGGTAATGCCGTAGTTATGGAATAAGCGCGCTCACCACCGGCCCCCACGGGCCTTTCTTGCCGCCGTTTTCTATCTGCACGGCGAAGTACGCCGTCTTGCCTGAGTCCCCAAAGTCGAACTCAATCAGGTCCTTCTTCCGCGTGGTGTAGAACGATTTGCGGAGATCTTCGGGGTCCGCGGGCGGCGTTTCGCCGGGAGCAATGACGCTGTACCATATCCTGAAGCCTTTGTTGGCCGGGTCCGCGGGGCTTCCGGTAACGTAGACGATTTTTACACCCAGCTCGTGTCTTGCTATCCGGCTATGCCGGATAGCTTGGGAGTTTTGCCTACGGCAAAACTCCGGCCAATAATTGCCATACAATAATTGCGTGGCGGTGGGCACACCGGAGGGCGTGGGGTGCGGGTCGCGCCGGTCAAGGCCCAGGGCGGCGAGATCCGCCTCCGTAAGCGGCGGTTCCAGAAAATAGCGGCGTTTTATGTCCCGCATCTTGTCCGTCAGCGCCTCAAACGCCTCCCGGCACCGCGCCGTAGCCACGGGCGTGCGGGTCGTCTCGTTCTTCGCCGCCGCCAGCGCCGTGTCCGCCGCGCCCGTCAGCGCGGTAAAGTCCGTTATAACGGCGGCAGGTATGCCCCACGCCTCCGCGTTGGCCGTCATTAC
>JAISLX010000159.1 GCA_031277045.1 Treponema sp. | reverse complement strand
TAGTATTCAAGCGACGCGTTTCGCCCGCCGCCTAAAGGCGCGCCTTTGCGCGGAACCCAAACCATGTTCACCGTGCTCACGCCCTGCGCGGCAAGCTCGTCCGCCTCGGCCAAAACCGCGTCAAGCGCCTCGTCCTCACCGGTAAAGCCGAAGGGCCGCGCAAGCTCAACACCGCTTACGATGCCTGTGTTTACGCGGTTCGGCCCGAAAATATCAACGGCGTCCACAAGACGCTTCTTCCATTCCCGGTATCCTATCCACTTTGTTTTTCCGGGGCATATTATCCCGAACAGTCTTTCGTTAAGCACCTCTATATCCATCGTAACGCTTGAGATACAGGTTTCGTTCCGGCTGTTGCGAACCTGCGGTTCGACGACGGTTTGACAGCCCGAATAGAAAAATGCGCAGCATTTTTAGGGATGGCAAACTGTGCCGGAGCAACGGCGTGGGAATGTTCAGGCCGAAGGTCTGCGCGTAAACAGTCCGCGGCGGCAAAGCCGCCGAGTTATGCGAAGTACCGCCCGTACTTTATTAGGCGTAGCCCATACGGTTTAATACCCCGCGGCTTGCCACGGCTGTAAACAGACTGAATTTGAATGACAATTTAAAATATCTTGGCATTGTGAGCAATCTGCATATTTTGATAGTGCTGAATACGTAACACACATCAAACAACGAAAAATTTTGTCGATACCCCGGAGCTTGCTCCGCGGAGGCTCATTTCCAGCCCTGCTCTATGTCCCGGACAGCGCCGGCAATCTGGTCCTGGGGCGCCCGGTTCCGGAGCAGGGAGAGGAAGCCTTCTTCCCGGCAGAGAAAGTTGATTTTTAACAGGGTGTGGAGGTGAAATTTCGCGGAAGCGGACACGATAAGCAGCGCCGTGTGGACCGGCTTGCCGTCCAGGGCTTTCCATTCGACCGGGACGGCGGGAAACCCGATGCTGACGTATTGCCGTTCGGTGTCCGTTATCAGCGGATTCCGGGGGTGGGGCAGGGCTATGCCATGCCCAATGCCGGTGGGCATAAGAGCTTCCCGCTCCAGCACTGCCCGGAGAAGATCCGTTTTGAAGCTGTCTTTGCCGGGCGCTTCCGCGCCGGTAAGGCCGGGAACCCGCCGGATAAGCTCTGTTACAAAGCTTTCCACGGTAGTTCCCGAAAGCTTGTAGAATACCCCTCCCCGTTCAATAAGGCTTGAAAGGGGAATATCATCATACGGACTGGTCATTACCTTCCCATACGGCCGTTCCGGATGGTGTTGTCCCGGCGCTTCCGCGTACTGAAAAAATAGAGTTCAGGGCCTGGTTACAATCCTCAAGGTTGAAAAATTCCGGATTAAAGTCCGGCCCCAATTCCTCCTGGGCGGCCTGTTTTTCTTTATCCGCCCCCCGTTCCAGGGCCGAAACAGTTTTGCGGAAACGCAGGGGACCTTCCACCTGTTCCGGGGGAGCCGCCCCGGCGCCGGCCACACAGCGCAGGGTCTCATTCTCGCCGCCGTCATAGCGGGGCAGAATGATTATTTTAACCGTCCAGCCGTTTCCGTATTCGTAGAACAGTTCGGTAATACCCTCGCCGCACAGATCGGCGACTTTATGCCTGTTTTCCAGGGGGCCGGTACTGGTTATGCCCCGTATGGACTTATCGACGTTGAAGCGGCAGTCCAGACGGCCTGTCCAGTTAAAAACGCTTTGAATTATCATGTGGAGGTCCGCCAGATGAAAGGTTTCCGGTATGGTTATCCGGCGCCAGACCGAAGTGCCCCCAATACTCAGTTGAATCATGCGCCAGGGATTTGTGGTATCTTTGCCGGGGTTCACCAGCGAAAGGTTGCTGCGGCGGAACGAGGTGATGGCTTCCTCAATCAGCTCTTTAATATCGTCGTAGGTGTCGATCATGCTGTCCAGGGACGAATCCACAGCCTCCAGTTCGTCCGGGGGAGGGCTTTCGTCGGTGTCCAGGTCTTCCAGTACCGCGGCGGCGTGGTTCTGTATTTGGGAAAGCACAATGTAGGTGTGGGGGGGCAGAATAGAGGGGTCTACGCGGCTTTTTTTCAGCCGCGTGTACAGGTCGATTACCGCAGTATGGAGTTCCCCCACCCGCTGCCGGATGGGGCCCATAGCATGATCCGCGAAAAAGGTGTAAAAAAGCTGGAATTCCTCGTAGGTTTCGGCGATATAGGCGTCAAGGTATTTTTGCTCATCCCCGTCAAGCCGAATGACCGGGGGCACAATCCGTTCCAGGATCGATAAACAGTTCTTTTCCCGGCGGAACAGCGCGTCCCGAATGTACGACTGGATAACGTACTCGGACACGGGAATCTGGTGGTGGAGCAGGATACTTTCTACCGCGGTTTGATCCGGGGGCAGCTGGCTGCCGGCGATATAGTTTATATCGGGAATTTCCTTGCCGGCGTACCAAAAGCGGGTCTCGATGCCGTAGGGAACGGTTTCTATGTGGTTTGTTTCCTCGTAAATAAAATTTTCCATGGAGCAGGCGGGGATATCCCGCATCCGCTTGCCGCCGTACCAGTAGGCGTAGGCCAACTGCTCTTCCGTGGAGGATCCGGGGCCCAAAAGCTCAAAAACATCCTCAAAGCCGCTTTCCGCCGCTTCGATCCAGGCGTAAATATCGGCCTGGGTCCATGCGTCTTTTTCCACCTTTGTCAGTTCAAAGGCCCCTGCTTTCCAATCCCTGGTGCGGACCACCAGGTGATCGCCGGGGACAAAAGAAACTTCCCGGTAGATATTCCGCATGTCCAGAGTCTTGATGGTAACTTCCGGGGGGTCATCGTAGAGCGCCTCGTTAAAGGCGGCCTCGTTTTCCGGGTTGTCCCGGGCCACATACTGGGGGGCGTATTCCTCGCCAAACAGGGAGTAATAGGGGTAAAATTCCTCCGGCGGGCCTTCTGTCGTGGTAACCGGGACAGGCCGCCCTTTCCAGAAAAAACAATACTCATGGGGAAACAGGGAAGGATTGGCAAAGGGGATGCAGCGGTGCCCCGGGATAAGGATGCCGTTAAGAATCTCCATCTTGCTGGGGGTTATGACAAACGGCACCGATTCAAAACAGCCCCGCCGGGATACCCAGCGTCGGTTATCCAGTTGAAACGCGAGTTTGCGGGAACTAAGCAGCGATGACAGTTCCAGGCGCAAACGCCCGGTCTGCTTGGGCTCCATCATTCTGATAAACGAGACGACATCGTCCAGGGTAAAAGGTTCGGCAACGCTGTCGAGAAAATCGTAAAACGCGTCTTCCTGAGTGCCTGTCATTTATCATTAACTATAAGGTGAACAGGAGAGAAAGTATACACTGCGGGTAAAAAAACACGCAAAAGTTCAAATTTCGCCGCGCTGTTCCTCCCCGTTCCGCAGGCGGGCGAACCAGTTTGGAAAACTTCGCTTAAAAACCCCGTTCAGACGCTCCGAATCCCGGGCGCGCAGGGCTTCCAGTATTTCACGGTGGTCCCGCGCGGCGTTGGCGATGCTCAACGGGGTCAGGCGATCCTGGAGGACATCGAAGAGGAGTTTTAGGGAAAGCTCCCCAATTTTGATAACATAGGGGTTATGGGTACAGTGGAGGACGCTGCGGTGGAAGTCCAGTTCGTCCTGGGCTGAAGTAGATGCGGTGGGCGACTGTTCGTTTACTGCGGCTTCCTGGCCCAGAACCACCGCTTCCACCTTTTCAAGGTCTTCCGGTGTGGCCTCCCGCATAGCCAACTGGGTATAGGCGGTTTCAAACATCTCCCGAAACTGGACCAGGTATTCCGCGGTCCGGGGCAGCAGCATCAACTGAATTTCAAAGGCGTTGGCCGCCCCCTCGTGGCAGGCATCGCAGATAAATGTGCCCTCCCCCTGGCGGGATTCCACAGCCCCCATGCTTTCCAGCATTTTAATGGCTTCCCGGACGGAGGAAATTCCTACTCCCAGCTTGCCCGCAAGATCGCTGGCGCCGGGAAGCCTGTCTCCGGGGCTCAGTTCGCCCCGCATGATGGATTCTTTAATTTGAACCAGCACCATGTCGGTTACCTTTTCCTTTTTCCGAATGGACGTAAGATTCATCCGCGGCTGTGGCATAACGGATCCCCCCAGGAGTTTGTTGCGCTTCGCGCACAACCGGAAAGTCTCAAGATATCTGATGTCCAATTATCATATTCCCGCCGTGCGGAAAAAACAAGGACTTTTGTCCAGGGCCGCAGGGCCGGTGCATACCCGGTAATGCTGCCCCAGGCGGGAAAAGGCCGGAAGCAATCGCCTGCGCCGGTTACGCTCGCCTTGCGCCCGTGTTCCCGCCGGCGGTTTGACGCGCCGTAACACGCGGTTCAGGCCCCCACAATCCCCCTGGACGTGGCGATTCGCACGGCATCGGCCTTGTTAATGGCCCCCAGCTTGCTGTAAACGCTGCGAACAATGCTTTTAACGGTGTTTATCGAAAGAGAGGTCTGGCCGGCAATTTCCTCCTGGGTCATTCCGCGGGACAGATCGATAAGCACTTCCAGTTCCCGGCGGGACAGTTTAAGCCCCCGGTTCGTGGTTCCATCCTCAAACGGGGCGGACCGGCAGTGTTCTACCACGGCAAACAGCTTTTTCGCGTACGATGCGGCGCTCAGGCGGACTTTTTCCAGCCATTCAAGGGGAATATCCGGCGCTTTGTTCTTAATCGCCGCCTCCGTCAGGGCGCGCATATCTTTTCCCAATTCCGTAAAGGGCATGAAAATAGCGTTGGGACAGGCCAGGCTGTATGCCGTTTTTAGGGCGGCGAATGCGCCTTTCCTGTCTTTAAGCCGGTAGCGGCACACCGCCTCCAGGGTCTTTCCCTCGATTTTTCCCAGCACAAAGGCCCAGGGGCTGGCCGCCGTTTCCCGGTTTTCCAGGGCCGCCAGAGCCGCGGAACAGCGTTTTTCGGACAGGTGGAATTTGACCTTTACATAGATTTCCAGGCCAAAGACGATGGAATTAAAGCCGCTTTCCTCAAAGTCGTTTTTAAGCCAGGGGGCAAGTTTGCCGGTCTGCCCGGTGTGGGCGTAGTACCAGCCGGTTATAATATCGTGATTGGTAAAACGGGTGGGGTAGTTTCGCTCGTTAAGCAGGGCTTCCGTCTGCGCCAATATTTTTTCAATGGCCTCGCGGTTTCCCTGCGCCAGATTGATCCGTAGCAAATAAAACAGGGCCCGGTTTTCGATCTCGTACTGATTCCCCCGCCGGGCATTTCGCAGCGCCCGGAGGCTGAATTGTTCCGCCCCGGACAGGTCGCCCCGAAAAAAAGCCAGTTCCCCCCGGCACAGATCGTCCATGCCCAGAGCGCAGCCCCCAAAAGTAACCGAAGTGTGGGGAACCACCGCGCTTATGGCCTCTATGTACCGCTCCATTTCCCCCTGTTCTTCGCTGTTTACCCGGCACAGATAGGCGCTTAGGGGAATAACCGATATGGGGGGCCGAATCTCAAATTTGTTAAGTTCGTAGTACTGCCGGGCTTTTTCAAAATAGTGAACGTAGTTGTAGTCCCGCGTATAGGAACAGGTGTTCATGCCGATAAACCCCAGATTGTTGTAACAGCCCGTCAGGGTCCGGCAGACGGAAGGGGAAAGGGGGCCGGCCTCCAGCCTGCCGATGACCGCGAGCAGTTCTTCCCGGGACTTGTCAAACATTTCAAGGGTCAGGTAAAGCCCGGTACGTACCACCTGGGCGCGGGCAATTTGGTCGTATATTTCCCCGGGCGCCCGTTCCAGAATTTCCAGCAGCATCCGCGCCGTTTGGTTTGGCAGAATTGACGGCATGGTATCGACAACATCGAGCAGCCGCTCATAATCCCCCGATTTTTCGTAGTAACTAATAGCGTCTATTTTTTGACCGTTGGCCGCGCACCATGCGGCGGTTTTGTGCCACAGGTCCTTTTTGTCGTGTTCCGTCAGTTCATCCTGCCTCCCTTTCAGGTAGTCCAGAAAAAGGTGATGGATGTGGTAGGCGTTCAGGTACACATCAAACCGGATAAACGAATCCAGGTTTTTTATTCGTTCCATAATCGAAGGATCCCCGGCCAGTTCCTCCAGCAGATCCGGAACCAGATGATCGATTAGGGACAGTTTGATCAGGAACTGCTGCACCGGAACCGGCAGGGGCGCCATAATTTCGCTGTTAATCAGCTTAAAAATGTTGGATCTAAGAGCCTGGTTCACGTAGGCGGCACCTGAGGGGGCGTTTTTAAGCGAAAGCCCCGCCAGGTGAATGGCAAAAGCCCAGCCTTCCGTATCGTAATAGATTGAGGATACCGTCTGGGGCGAAGGGTTAATATCCAGAAGCCGGAAGTAGGACACCATTTCCTCGCGGGTAAAGCGCAGGTCCTCCTCGGTAATCCGGGCCAGAAAGCCTTTCGATTCCATGTTCATCAGATTAAGGGGAGGCTCCGTCCGGGAGATAAGTACGGAGGTGATGTGGGGAAGGGAGAAGGTAACGGACCGTTCCATAAGGCGCAGAACCGCCGGGTTGTCGATAAAGTGAAAGTCATCGTAAACAAAGATGTACGGTATTTCAGGCCGCAGTTCTTCCTGGCAGGTAGCCTTGTACTGGTCGATCTGCCATTCCGTAACCGGAAAGCCAATCTTGGCCAGTTTGTCCGCGGCTTTTTCATTGACCGGAGCAAGAGAAGTGATAAAATTTTCCCAGAACCGGTCGCCGTTGTTGTCCCGTCCGGAAAACTGCACCCAACTGGTTAAGGTTTTTAGCTTGCGGATAAAAAAATAAGCGGCACAGGTTTTGCCGTAGCCCGCGCCGGCGCATATAATAACAATTCGCTTTTTTATGGCCTGTTCCAGCAGGCGATCAACACGGGGACGCTCCAGGTATATCTGGTTCCCCGCCGTGATGGGTAAATTGCTGTGAAAGAGATGCTTGGGCACTTTTTTTTCCTTATGCGCAAGACAAAAAAATAAACCCCCACAGAACGCTGCGTTAAGCGGCCTTAAATTAGCGAATCCGCTTTCATAGCCTTGTTGATTTTGGAACGAATTCTCATAGTATGAAATAAAATATATCTATGTCAATAACCGTGCCGCGGGGACGCCCAAATGATGCGACACCGCCCTAGGAGTTTGTTGCGCTTCGCATGTAAAACCTCAAAAATCGCCTGATCGGCGATTTTTTACCTTGCAAACTCCGAAAACAGCCCCGATAATCGGGATTTTTGCGTTATTGGTGGCGCAAAAATCCACAAGTACAACAGGCTGCTAGAGGCGGGACCTCCGTGCGGCAGGCTGTTAAACGGTAATCTGTGTCCGTATATCCGGGTCCAGGATGATATTACGGATTGTGTCCCTGTCCGGGCGCCGGGGAAGACAGGCGTCCGCCCAGGGGATATTGTTCGTGTCCCCGGCGCCGCCGGGTACCAGGGCAATCACGCGGGGATTCCCAAGGCCGGGGTCTTCCTTGAATTTCCTTGCCATCTCGTAAACATCAACACCCGGCAGTTCGATGTTCAGGAATATAAACGCCGGTTTGCTGTGGCGAAGCAGCCATCCCGCCTCAAACCCGTCCCGGGCGCGCAGAATCTTGAAATCGGAAATGTCTTCCAGCCACGATTTAAGCTGACTGCCTGATTCCTGGTCGTGGTCAATGATCAGCGCCGTCCTGGCTTCCTGATGAAACGCGGCGATAGAACCGGGCGCGCCATGTTTCACCAAAAAATCGGCAAGGTCTCCCGCATATACCCGGTACTGCCCGCCGGGGGTGGAAAACGCCTTTAAATGCCCGCTTTGTATCCAGCCGAGTACCACCTGATTGACGACACCGCAGATATTCGCCACTTCCAGCACCGAGTAAACACGTATTCTCCGCGCGGTTTTTGGCATCTTTCCTCCCGGTTTGTCCATGTTTCAAAACCGAATAATAACGGGGCTTTCCCAAAAGCAGCCGGGGCTTGAAGGAAGTCCTGATAAAACTATATCACGATTGGCAGTAAAAACCCATATTTTATGCCAATTCGATAATTCGGGGAAAACAATAGCGGCTTTGCCGCCCAAGCCCCCGCTCCATGCCCGCTTTTTTGCGCGGCGGGGTTTTGTCGTAAATCCCCGAAACCATGCCCTTACAAGGCAAAATTCCAGAGTATTAAACCAGACTTTTGAGTACCCGCGCAAGTGCTTATCCTCCGGGGCAGCGCATACACACCGGCGATGCCGCCACGGATGCTTAAAACAGGGTTTAACCGCCGTGTACGCCGCCCTGCCCGCCTTGAAAACGGCGTAACCGCGATACAGGCGCGGCTTGCCGGAAACGGCGCCTAGTGCGGAAATGGGGTTAACCGCGTCCCGAAGTCCCGCCGGGGGACAAATACCCCGATCAACCCGCGTCTCTCCCGTTTACACAAAAAATAGACTATACTGTACCCACAATGAAAGAACAGGGAAGCGGAAACTCCGCCGTGGCTGCGCCCGAAAAGATCGGTGAATTCGCCGGCCGTGTTAAAGCGAATATTGAAAAGGTGTTTTTGGGGAAAGGCGGGGCCATTGATACGCTTATCGCCGCCTTTCTTGCCAGGGGACACGTGCTGCTGGAGGATGTCCCCGGCACGGGCAAAACCATCCTGGCCAGGGCCTTCGCCGGAAGCCTGGGGCTCAGCTTCGCCCGGATCCAGTGTACCCCGGACCTGCTGCCCGCCGACATTTTGGGGGTCTCGGTCTGGCAGGACGGGGACTTTGTGTACCGCCCCGGACCCATCGTAAACCAGTTCATTCTGGTGGACGAGATCAACCGGGCCACCCCCCGTTCCCAGTCCGCCCTGCTGGAGGCTATGGCGGAAGGCCAAATTTCCGCGGAAGGAAAGCGCGTGGCCCTGCCGGAGCCCTTCTTCGTGCTGGCCACCGAGAACCCCGTGGAATTCGAGGGAACTTTCCCCCTGCCGGAGGCGCAAAAAGACCGCTTCCTCCTTTCTATGGAGTTAGGTTACCCGGACCGGGAGGCCGAAGGGCGGATACTGGAAAACCAGCGCCGCCTAAGCCACCCCGTAACGGACCTGGAAAAAGTGGCGGAAGCCTCCGAAATTCTGGGCCTGCAGGAAGCGGTTACGCAGATCCACGTGGATCAGGCGGTTAAGGGCTATGTCCTTGCCCTGGTAGAAGCCACCCGGCAGGAACCTAACCTGCGGGTAGGTATTTCCCCCCGTGGCAGCCTTGCCCTCTACCGGGCCGCGCAGGCCCTGGCGGCGATCCGGGGCCGGGCCTTTGTAACCCCGGAGGACATTAAAGAACTGGCACCGCCTGTGTTCCGCCAGCGCATGCTCCTCTCGCCGGAAGCCCTGGTCCGGGGCGTTACCGCAGGCAGGATCATCGCCTCCATCCTGGACCACGTACCCGTTCCGGAGTACACGGCTCCATGAGGATCCCCAGGGTCCCCAAAAAACCAGGCCGCGAGGGCCAGGACATGCGGTCCGCGAACTGGGCCCAGGTACAAAAAACGGGGCCGGGGCGGTTGTTTACTTTGACCGGGATCTGCGCCGCCGTGTACCTCTTCGCCCCCCTGTACCTGCTGCAGTTCCTGGCCCTGTTCGCGCTGTTTGTGATCCTGGGGGCCCGGCTGTACAGCGAGTACTTGATCCGCAGACTCCGGGTGATCCGCCGGGACCGGGAAATCCGCTGTTTCCGTTTTGAATGGGCCGATGTCGAATTAACCGTGGAAAATCCCGGCTGTCTGCCGGCCTTTATGCTGGCAATGGGGGACTGGCCGGGGAACCTGGCGGTGTTCAAGGACCACAAACGGCTTGCCACCCTGCCGGGCCGTTCCCGCCTGACCTTTACCTGGCGGGCCTACTGTTCGGAACGCTGCACCAGCAGCCTGGGCCCCGCCTACCTGCGCTGTTCCGATCCCCTGGGCCTCTTCCCCTTCGCCGCCACCGCCGGGGAAACCACGCGGCTCGTAGTTTACCCGGCGCCCGGCATGGCCGCCATTCCCAACCCCGGGGGTCTCCCTCTGGGCAAACTTTCCAGCCGGAACCCCCTGTACGAAGACCTAACCCGCCGCCGTTCCCTGCGGGAGTACCGCGCCGGGGACGAACCCCGGCGCATCAACTGGAAGGCTTCTATCCGCAGCCTGGCCGCCGCCAACCCCCATACTGGTACTACGCCCCTGTCCGCCGGTACTACCCCCCCCTTACTGGTAAATGAGTACGAGGCGGCTATCTCTTATCCCCTGGTGGTGTTCCTCAATCTGGACCCCTACGAATACACCCTGCGTAAGCGGGAACTGTGGTTCGAGCGGGCCATAGAGGCGGCGGCGGCCCTGTGCCTTATGGCCTCACGGGACCGCCAGGACCTGGGGATTATTTTCTACACGCCCTGGGGGGACAGGGACGCGGAGACCGGCCCTTGCGCCCTCGTCAAACCCAGCCCCTTTACCCTGCTGCCCATTCTGGAGCGGCTGGCCGCCGTTAAACGGCCCCAGGGCCCCGGGGACCAGGCGGAAGCGAAAGCCACACAATCCCCCGGCAATCAAGAATTCGGGCCCCTGTGGGGCAGCACCCGGGCCCTGCTGGACCAGGGCAAACGCCTGCCCTACGGAACCCGCCTGGTCTACACCGGCCCGGAACTGCCGCAGGAAGATTATATCGCCCTTAGCTCCCTGCGGGCCTGCCGCCTAAGCCTGGAGTACCTGGTCCTTGACGAACAGCGGCTAAGCCCCCTGGCGCCCGGCGGCGCGCCCCGTTACCAGATGCGGGAAGGCGGCTATGACATCCTCTAGCGGACCCGGACAGCCGGACAACACAAACGCCCCGCCCCGGCGGGAACCACCGGGCGGACGGTTCCGGGCGGACGGCCTGGGCAGCGCGGAAGACCAGGCCGGCCTTCCGGATACTCACGCGGCGCCGGGTAACCCCCTTTACCGGGCGCTGGCCCTGTACCTGCCCTGGTCCGTCCTGGTCTGCCTGCTGCCCGCAATCCTGGCCCTAATCCGCCGTTTGCTGCCGGCGCTTTCCCTTTCCGGTCCCGCCCTGGCTCTGGAAATCTACACACCCGCCCTGTTCGTCAGCGCGGCGGTAACCCTTTATCTGGAATTTCTGGACCCCCGGACCAGCCACAGCGCCGCCCACATCCGGGGAGGAATTCTGGCCATCATCGCCGCCTACCTGCTCTCGTCCTTCCTGTCCCCCAAACTTCCCTTCAGCCTGCCGGGTTTGGCGCGGCAGTTTTTCCCGGCTGCGGGAAACATCACCGCGTCCCTGGCGGCCCTGTACATCTGGGTTTTCGTCATCCGCCTGCGGGACCTGTTCCGGGCGCGGGAAATCTTTGAACAGCACCTGCGCCGCTACCGGGGCGAAGAACTGCGGCGGATCATGCTGGAAGATTCAAGCGTTATGACCGGGGTGGACACACAGAGCCGCTCAATAGCCCGGCATTACAGCATTCAACTGGGCATCGTTTTTGTCCTGACCCTTGTCTGCGGCTTCCTCCGCGCACCGCTTTCGATCTTTCAGCGCGCCCTTACCATGCTGGTCATCGTGACGGCGGCGGCGGTTTTTTCCCTCTTTGGCCTGTTCCGCCAGGAACAGTACTTCGCCGGCGAAGGCATCGCCGTCCCCAGCCCGGAACGCCGCAAACGCGCGGGGGCCGGAATGTTGTTCTGCGCCGCCGCCGGACTGCTTGCGGCCCTCTGCGCCTCAAACAACAACCTCCTCCCCGTCGCCATTATCGCCGCCTTCTTTGCCTGGCTCACCCGGATCCTCAGCCAGCCCGGCCAGCCGCTGGAACGCCCCCCCGAACCAGCCCCGCAAACCTTCCCCATGTCTTTCGATGCCCAGACCCTCGCCCAAACCCTTGGAGTAGAAGAAACAGAACCCTGGCCCTTCTGGAGTTACCTCCCTTACATCGCCCTGGCCCTGATCATCGCGGCGTTTCTGTGGTTCATGATAAAACCCCTCTTTGGCATCAAAGCCGGTTCAGACAAAATCCCCTTCGCCCTCAAAATATTCCGCCTTGTCCGCGGCGGACTAGCCGGCCTAAAACGGGCCATCCAAAACTTTCTGGGTTCGCTGGGCCGTTCCCCCGCCGTGCGGCTCAACATTACCGGCGGGGAACTTCAAAACATGACTGAAGACCTTCTTGCTGCCTGGTCCAAAGCCCGGAAACGGGAACTGCGGCAAAGCCTTAGCCTGTTTGCCCGTCTTATCCTGTGGGGAGAGCGGAACCGCCAAACCAGTTGGAAACCCAGCCTGGGCCCCGGTGAATTCTGCGCGCTCCTGGCCGCGCGCTGTTCAAAGCCCGCCCTGGATCATGAGGGGGGAAGCCTCCCCCCCCGGCCCAGCCCGCCCGCGGTCTGGGCCTCCCCCCCTCCGCGGGGGAACAGCCAAGCCCCCAGCGGCGCCCCGGACCCCGCGGAAACGCCAAATTCCTCCCGTGCCCCCGCGACGCCCCCGAACCCGCCGCCGGGCCGTTCCCCCGGCGAAGAATCCGGCGCCATCCTGCGCTGCGGCGCAATTTTCGAGGAAGCCCTCTACGGCCCCGCCGCCCCGGACAAAGAAACCCAGCGCGAATTCCGCCGTCTTGTGGAAGAAATTACCGGACAGAGTTAAAAATTGCTGCTATTTGCGCTTTTTCCACCTGATGTAAACCTGGCGGCCCGTTCCGTTTTCCTGCGGTCTTTCCTCGGTTTCAAACTGGGGAACCGCACGGAACAGATCGCCCAGTTTTTTAAAGCCATAGTTCCGGGGGTCAAAGTCCGCGGAGCGCAGACTTATTTTCTGCCCCACCGAGCCCAGATAGGCCCATCCGGATTCATCGGCCAGATCGTCCACCACATCGCGCAGCAGTTTAAGGAGCCGCCGGTCAGGCTTAAACTCCTTCCGTGCGCGGGAGGCCGGCCGGCTGTCGTCTTCTTCAGGCTCATCCTGGTTATCCCGCAGTATTTCTGTGTAGATAAATTTATCGCAGACAGACACAAAGGCCCGGGGAGTTTTCTTTTCCCCAAAGCCGTACACCATACGGCCGCTTTCCCGAATCCGGGCGGCAAGCCGGGTAAAATCCGAATCGCTTGAAACAATACAAAAGCCGTCCAGCTTTTCACTGTACAGCAGGTCCATCGCGTCAATAATCATGGCGGAGTCGGTGGCGTTTTTCCCGGTGGTGTAGGAAAACTGTTGTATTGGCTGTATCGCGTATTCCAGCAGTTTGTCTTTCCAGGATCGCAGGTTATTGCTGGTCCAGTCGCCGTAAATCCGTTTTACGCTGGCCACTCCGTACTTGGCAACTTCGTCCAAAAGCCCCTCGATAATCGCGGGCTGGGTATTGTCCGCGTCAATCAAAACCGCCAGCTTCGCCTGGCTCAGTTCCGTCTGCTGGCCGGCGCTGGAAAACGGCAACAATGGCATATTTTTCTCCTTGCCCTCCTTCCCCGGCGGGCTTGTATTTATGTTTCAAACATTGATTTTTTTATCCGCCGCACAAGGCTTATCTTTCCCAAGGGGATACGAATAGTATCCCCAGGGACGCGAACAATATCCGCGCTCCCGCCCGGCGTTTCCGCCTCTCCCTGGACGCGGGAATCCTCGATCACCAGGATGCTTTCCTTCCCGGATTTTTCCAGGGCCAGGGGCATGCCCACCATACGCTGTTCCCCGTCCCCGGCGGGCCACACCACCTCCACAAGGGAGCGCGAGCTTATGGCATACTTCGCTATGGAAGCCTTGCCCACATAATCCAGGTTACGGGCCTCCAGCTTTTCACCCCGGACCGAAGCGGAACTAAGCTGGGATTCGGCAAGCACCAGTTTCCGTTCCACGCGGGAAGCCAGCTCATTTCGCTCCGGCGCGGAAAGGGCGCGGCCGTTTAAAACCTGGTGGAACTGCGTCTTTAAGGCTTCCGCCTCACTATTCCCGCGCGGGGGAACCGGCTCCGGGGTTTCCGGCGCCACTGTGTTCATCATAGCAGAGCTTTCGGTGTCCTGATACCCTGCGGGCTGTTTTTCCGGGGGGGGAAAAAGTGCGTGGATCGCGGCGGCGGCAGGGATCTCTTCGGCGTCCCATGCCGCCGCCGGCCGTCCCCGCTGGCGGGTAAAAATATCCACCCCGGCCCGGCGCAGCGCATCCGCCGCAAGGTCCCCCGAATCAAGCAGGTACAGCCCCGGCACCAGTTCCCGCCGGATTAGGCTTGCCAGGGGTTCGGCCTCCGCCAAATAATACCGTTCCGGAGAAAGGACCAGAACAGCCCCCTCAAAAAGGGAAACCTCGGCGGACCGTTTTTCCCAATCCTCCAGGGTCCACAGCAGCGATGGTTCCAGACGGTTCCCCGAAAGCCGGGTTAGAAGTTTCCCCATATCCGCGGCGCCCATGCCCCGCTCAAAACCACGCAGGCAGGATTCCCGGGTTATCTCAAAACGGAAAACCGGGCCTGTTTCCCGCACTATCGAAAAAAAGGCCAGGGCCAGGGCATCGGCACAATCAATGCCGGGGTACACCAGGCAGAAAAGGGGAGCGTCCAGCGCCAGAACCGGGGCGCCGGGCTCCACGGGAATGCCCCCGGAAACGCCGGGTCCTGGGGGAATATCCCGCCCGGCGGAGACCGGCGCGGAAGCCGGCAGGCCATAAGCCTGGGGCGTACCACGCAGCAGGCCCGCCTGTACCAGCGCCGCGCACAAGGCCCCGGTTGTTAAAAAACCCGCGGCCTGCGTAAAACCGGAATCCTCCCGCAGACCGGCGGCGGCATGTTCTTCCCGCTCCAGGGAAAAGAGAATGCGGCGCAGGGTTTGCGGCGGATAAAGACGGCCCGGACTCAAAAAATCCAGGAACCTGCAAGTAAGCCGGGCCAGACTGCGTATCTTTCCCCGGATCAGGTGATACTCCGGCGCGGGATCCGCCCCCAGGCAGAGCCCCGCCGCCCAGTAGATTTGCCGGTGGCGGGGTTCAAGGGCCGCGAAGGCGCCCAGAACACGCTCGTCCGGTTTTAAAACTTCCCCTTCCGGGCCCGGTACAGCGCCTGAAGGCGCGGTGGACGCGGCATCAGGGGGATCCTCCGGCAGAACCGCGCCACCGGATATGGCGGGACGGCACAGACCCAGACAGAGGAGTCCCCGGATTGCCTGTTCCAGATCTACGCCGGGAAAAAGCCGCCGGCCTGAATCCTGGATTTTCTTACGCAGGCGGTTTTCCGTCCGGCCAGGCCTGAACAGGCTCCCCTCCTCCAGAACAAACGAAACAAGCGCCGCGAAAAACCTGCCGTCCGGGAAACATTCCCCCTGGCCGCCGGCGCAATCTCCCTTATCTTCAAGAGCCTGGGAAGGAAAAATCCTCGACCGATCTTCCGCGATGACCGCGAGTACAGGTTCCAGCACTGGATTAAGGCCCAGACGGAGTATGCCGCCCTCCCGGTAACGGTAAAGAATGAACCGCTCCTCCAGGTTAAGCAAAAGGGCGGGAATTCCCATGCCATCCCCGGCAAAGAACTGTTCCAGTTCCGACGCTGTGGGATTTCCCAGCAGGGCTACCGCCGCGATAACCTGAGCGTCCGCTTCGTCAATGTAGGCGGCAATGTTCCGGCGAATATCGTCACGGGAAAGAAAGGCCGCCAAATCGGAAAGAAGATTCTGCTTGTTGAAGGGGGTTTTTACATTCCCAAAGACGCTCCGTAGAAGATCAAAAAAAGTGTCCTCCGGCAGTGTCATCATCGCGGACTTCCATTGGTCCCAGCCGTGAAAAATTCCCATCAGACAGCCCAGTGCTGAATGGAGTATTTGTAGCCCTGTTCCGCCAGGAACTTTTGCCGGTTGGCCGCAAAGTCTTCTTCCACGGTATAATGGGATACCAGCGTGTAGAACCAGGCGTTTCTGCCGCCTTTGGGCCGCAGAATCCGCCCCAGCCGCTGAGCTTCCTCCTGGCGGGAGCCGAACGCCCCGGAAACCTGGATAGCGCAGGAAGCGTCGGGCAGATCAATGGCGAAGTTGGCCACACGGGACACCACAATTACCCGGACTTCCCCCTTCTTAAACGCGGCGTAGATCCGCTCCCGTTCGGGGTTCGCCGTTTTTCCGGTGATCAGCGGAACTTTAAGCAGCCGGGCCAGGGATTCCAGTTGGGTGATGTACTGGCCGATCACAAGGATTTGATCCTCGGTGTGGTTTTCCACCAACTGCCGGACCGCGTCTTCTTTGCGGGGATTTTCGCTGGCAATGCGGTATTTCTCCCGGGGAGTGGCCACCGCGTAGGGTATCTTGAGATTTTCCGGCAGGTCCAGGCGAATTTCCGTGCAGACAGCTTCCGCAATCCAGCCTTTGCCTTCCAGATCTTTCCAGGGCACATCGTAGCGTTTGGGTCCCACCAGGCTAAAAACCGCGTCTTCCGCGCCGTCTTCCCGAATCAGCGTAGCCGTAAGTCCCAAACGCCGCACCGCCTGGAGTTCCGCCGTTACCCGGAACACGGGCGCGGGAAGCAGGTGTACTTCATCGTAAATGATAAGCCCCCAGGGACGTTCCCGGAACAGGCGGAAGTGGGGGAAATCCCCCCCCCTGTCGGGCCGCCAGGTGATAATCTGGTAAGTGGCGATAGTAACCGGGGCTACCGATTTGGAATCCCCGGTGTACTCCGCGATATTTTCCGGTTCCAGGCTGGTTTTGTCGAGGAGTTCTTCGATCCATTGATGCACCGCCGCCACATTGGGGGTAAGTATGAGGGTATTGGTCTTCAGGAGGGACATGACGGTCATGCCCACCACGGTCTTTCCGGAACCGCAGGGCAGCACAATGACCCCGTAACCCGTTCCCGGGCCGCCGTCCCCGTAAACTGCCGCCGCCGCGTCCACCTGGTAATCGCGGGGGGCAAAGGGCCGCCCGGAGCGGCTGGTCTGCCGCAGGTCCACGGATATATCCTCCCCCCGCACAAAGGGGGCCTCATCCTGGACCGGCCAGCCCAGACGGATAAGTTCCCGCTTTACCGTACCCCGGTCAATAAACCGCAGGGAAAACGCGCTGCCCCTATCCACGGGCCGGAGGTATTTCCCCAGAGATACCGCCGCCGCGATCTCTTTGGCAATCGCTTCGTCCTTACAAATCAAAAACAGCGTATCCGTCAAAGATACCGGTTCAGCCCCCGGCTTTCCGGCAGCCGATTTTTCGGCAGACGTTGTTCCGGCGGCCGTGTTGTCGACACCCGTTTTATAAACCGCCGAATCGGGGGAAACCATCCGAATCTTCCCGTAACGGGACATGGTATCGGTAAAACTTTCCAAAATCCCGGAAGGTATTTCATAACGGCTGTAGGCGCTAATAGCGGCGGCAATATCTGCGGGGGAAAATCCCGCGCTGGCGGCGTTCCACAGGGAAAGGGGAGTAATCCGGTAAGTATGAATGTGTTCCGGGGACTTTTCCAGCTCCGCAAAAGGCATAATCGCCGCCCGGGCCTCCCCGGCGCCGGCGGCATGCACATCAAGAAGCAGGGTACGATCGCTTTGCACAATCAACGGCTTAAGCGGACCGGGGCTGCGGCTTGCCTCATTCCCAGATATTTCCGTAGACATATCCTTATGAGTATAGCGAAAAAGGGGGGAATTACTATACAAAGGCTTCCTCAAAACAGGGCCAGCGCATATATCACAACGGCACTCGTTACGAGCGCTTAAAAACAGGGTTTAGCATAATCCAGGGGCCCTGTCGGTGGTAAAAATCCATGCAGTGTATGGCGTTTTTACCGCCGGTACCCCGCCCAACATCTGCTCCCCCTGGTTTTTCCCAGCTGTGACAATATCACCTGTATGCGCTGACATTGGGCGCCTTGACCCCTGCCGGACCCCGTGTTACGATAACGCTCCAGCCACAGCGGGTCCTGTAGCTCAGTGGATAGAGCGGCCGCCTCCTAAGCGGCAGGTCGGCCGTCCGATTCGGCCCAGGATCAAAAAATTACGGAAAACACATATAATGGCGCCGCAAATCCCGTGATATTCGTGGTCTTATTCCGCGCCGGTCTGCGTGTCTTTTAATCCCGCGTCAACTGTGTACCGTGCGTTGAAATACTGATTTTTCTCAACCGGCGTGACAGTCAGCACAGCTTCGAGCGCAAAGCGCGAATTGCGGTTTCCTGTCCTGAACCCGGCCCCGGTAAAAACTCCGGCAAAGGCCGCCTTGATTTGACCGTCCACATCCCCCGTTACCCGCACATCCACCGGGAGCGTCTTTGCCCTGGCAAAAACATCGTCCGCTTTTTTGGCAAGCCGCGACAGTTCCGGCTGCCGGTCAGGGCCGTCAAGCATGGTTAAAACCAGCGCGTACACTTCGGCTTTTCCGGCAAGTTCCCGCGCCTTCTTGTAGCGCGAAAGCGTTTCAAAAACAACGCCGTCCGGGGTGCCGATAAGCGCGGTTATTCGCAAAGTCTGGTTTAATACCCCGGAGCTTGCTCCGGCTCAAACAAGGCAACGCTTTCAAAAATTTGGTATTAAACCAGACGGTATAATAAACTTCCTATTCGAACGAGCCTCTGTTCCGAATCA
>JAISLX010000093.1 GCA_031277045.1 Treponema sp. | reverse complement strand
TATACAGCCGTCATCAGGCCCTTCGGGCCTGTGCTGTAAGGAAAAGGTTTTAAGCATCGCCATAAGGCGATGGGCGCATCAGGCCCTTCGGGCCTGTGCTGTAAGGAAAAGGTTTTAAGCATCGCCACAAGGCGATGGGCGCATCAGGCCCTTCGGGCCTGTGCTGTAAGGAAAAGGTTTTAAGCATCGCCATAAGGCGATGGGCGCATCAGGCCCTTCGGGCCTGTGCTGCAAGGAATCCGGACGGTGGCAAAAGCCCCCATAACCTATACGCCGGATTGCCCGGAATCCACCCCGGAGGCCCTGGCGGAATTTGCGGCTAAAGCGCGGGAACAACGACAGTCTCTTAGGCGTACAAAGCCTGCTGTCACTATCCGCATGGCGCCGGAAGTTCTGTCGAAGTACAAGGCCCTGGGCCGGGGCTACACCGGCATCATGGCCGATGTGCTGAACTACGTGGCGGATAATCCGGAGATACTTTCAAAAGCCCGTAGTTGAGACATTGCCCCCCAGCCGGTTACTTAGTGTCTGTCCACAAAAAAATCATACCCCCGCATGGCTATAAGTCCGGGGCTTCACCATAATTACCATGTGGAACATCGGGAATGGTTCATCTTGCGACGATTGAACGGGGGCCGTCTAAAATGGAGATACGGACTTTTTGGAAAATGCGCGGACCGGGTGCCTCATGCTGACCGTTTCCGGTCCCCTTGAGCCAGCGTCCGAAACGACCCCGGGCGACACTTTACATATACAACCAGCTACCGGATTTTGCAAGAGCAAATTGAAACACCGTGGCCCCGCAAAAATCCCCAGGAGGCGCGAGAAGGCCCTTGGGAGGGGTTTTCTGTCCCGGTGTGTGTGGGTGTTTTTTTTTAATCCGACATCTATGCGCCCTGTACAGGGCTCCTATAGCGTTCCCGGAGGATTTTCAGGATGATCCGGCGAGGCGGGAAGGTTCCGGGGCGCTCCCGCCTTGCGCCCTCCTTGCCGGGCCAGTAGACAGGCGGGGCGGTCATAGGAAATCCAAGCCCCGGACCGGTAAAAACTTTCAAAAATCTCTTGATAATACAATATATATACTGTATATTGGAAGCATGACGGCAAGGGAAGTTGCGATAAAACTTGAGGCTCATGGCTGGGTGTTGGATAGGATTAAGGGTTCACACCACACTTACGCTAAAGACGGCCGCCGCTCAATTCCGGTTCCCTTCCACGGCAATAAGGACTTGGGGATTCTTGGAAAGCGGATACTCAAGGAAGCCGGCATAAATGACTAGGAGGTATGACCATGACCTATAACTGCACCATTGAGCAAGAAGGGGATATGTTTATAGCCCAATTCCCGGATATGCCGAATATACAGACTTATGGAAACACCCACGAGGAAGCCTTGGCAATGGCACAGGAAGCCCTTGAGGGTTGCCTGGAATCCGATATTTCCCACGGATTGCCTATTCCCCCGCCTACCTATAAAGAGGGCTATTCCGTTCCTGTAGCAAACCATATCGCCTTATCCCTCCGGCTTCGGGAACTCAGGGGGGAACAAAGCCAGACCGACATAGCCCGGAAGCTGGGGCTTTCCTATCAGTCATACCAGCGTCTTGAAAACCCCCGCAAGGCGAACCCCACGGTTAAGACCCTTGAACGAATTGCCCGTGTCTATGGCCGGGAATTGACTATTTCCATGTAAGCCCCAGCAGGTGGTTACTTAGTAACCCACATCCTCCGGGGCCGCCCCGGACCATGCCGGGAAAACGCGCCCTATCATTTTGCCGATGTCAGCAAGATGATAGGACGGCATAAACGGTCCGGGGCGTTTCCTGCCCTCCAAGATCGCCTTAGCGATATCCTGTAGTCCATGTAGTCCGATCGTGTAGCCCCATAAACACCTCGGCCCATCGACCTATGCGGCCGAGGTACACCGCAAGGTACATTACTCCCCCCGTTACTCCCATAATTGACCTTTACAGCATGATACACTATGATAATAAATGATAAAGGAAATAGGGCATAATTTATTATACTATAAAGAATTGGTCCCAAAACCTTTACACGATGATACAGCATGACACAGATTTTCTACACCTTCACACGGTAGAAGTCACTGGTTCAAATCCAGTATCGTCCAATGCTAATTCCTTGTTCATTTGGGGCGGTTCAATTTTTCACCAATAACGGCGAGACGGTTCACTCTTATTCGCGGGGAGATTTTTTGGGCGGGCGTTCCTGGAAGGCGGGGCAGCGCCGCCCGGTGGAGGTAAGCACCTCTACGGAGGGCAAATTCCTGCTTTTGAAGCCAAAAACCCCGCAGGAACGGGGAAGAGCAGGGTCCCAGGTAACCTTAAAATGCACACAGAGAAGGCAATTTGGATAACCGGACGGCATAGCCCAATCCTACCACAACGGGCAGTCCCGGCAGTAATACATTGCGGGAAACATCTTCATTTGTTGTCTCATTTATGATATTGTAGCCGGTGTAATGGAAAAAATCACCGGCATACCCGCCAGCCTTGGATTTATCAGCGGGAAAGCTCTTCTTTATTTGGAAAACACCTTCCCGGAAATACCCTGGGTGGATATTCCCCCCGAACAGGCCCCGGACGAGATCAGGCGCCTGGACAACGCAATTCGGGAGGCCACCGCCGAGCTTACCGTTATCCACAAGCGGGCCCTCCAGGAGACAAACAAGGAACAAGCCGATATTTTTAACGCCCACCTGCTAATGCTCAACGACCCCATCTTCCGGAACCAGCTTTTGGAGTGTTTCCGGGAAAACCAGGTCAATATAGAATGGGTGGTCTGGGATGTCTCCCGGGAGATGACGCAGAAGATGATGTCCTCCCCGGATCCCCTGTTCCGGGAACGGGCGGTGGATATTAACGATGTGTCCAAGCGGCTGCTCCACCAGCTCCTGTCCATAAAGCGGAGTTCCCTGATGGAACTGCGGGAAGATGTGATCGTAGTCGCCAACGACCTGCTGCCGTCGGAGATCCTTACCATGGACCGCAAGCGGGTCCGGGGGATCGTTATGGATTCCGGCTCCCGCACCTCCCACTCCGCAATTCTGGCCCGTGCCTTCAACATACCGGCGGTGGTGGGGCTTACCCTTGGTACCAGGGTCATTAAGGACGGGGACACCTTAATCGTCAACGGCGGCACGGGGGAAGTTTTTGTAAACCCCGGCGAAGAAGAGTTGGCGAAATTCAGAAATGCCACCAGGGTGTACCACCAGCGGCTGGAGGAATTCATGTCCTCGCGGGACCTCCCCGCGGAAACCACGGACGGCGCGCGGATTACGATGAACGCCAATATCGAAATTCCGGAAGAAGCCGCGCAGGCGCTGCAGTATGGGGCGGAAGGCATTGGTTTGTACCGTTCGGAATTCCTTTTTCTTACGCCGGGCCAGGCCGCCGGAGAGGAACGGCAGTACCAGTGTTATACCCAGGTACTCAAGACCATGAAGGGGCGGCCCGTAACTATCCGGACCGTGGATATTGGCGGGGACAAGGTTCTTCCGGATTTCCAGTCCCCGGACGAAAAAAACCCCCTTCTGGGCTGGCGGGCCATCCGCTTTTCCCTGGCCCTGCCGGATCTGTTCAAAACCCAGTTGAGGGCGATTCTCCGCTCCAGCGTAAATGGGACCGTAAAAATTATGTTTCCCCTGATTTCAGGGATTGAAGAAATTGAGCAGGCCCTGGTTTTTCTGAACGATGCCAGGGACGAGTGCCGGGCCGCCGGTCAGCCTTTTGCGGAACACATTGATGTGGGTATCATGATCGAAGTGCCCTCGGCGGCCATTACCGCGGATATTCTGGCGGAAAAGTCGGACTTCTTTTCCGTGGGAACCAACGATCTTATCCAATATTCCCTGGCCGTGGACCGGGGCAATGAGCGGGTAAACTATCTGGCTACACCCACCCATCCGGCGGTACTGCGCTTCCTCAAGCACACTATCGATGCCGCTCACCGGCGGGGCATCAAGGCCGCTATGTGCGGGGAAATGGCCGGCGATCCTAAATCTTCCGCCCTGCTTCTGGGCCTTGGGCTGGATGAGCTCAGCATGGCGCCCCAAAGCATCCCCAGAGTTAAACAAATTATCAGGAGCGTAGCTATGGCGGATTGCCGCGCACTGGCGGACGAGGCGCTGCGGGGAATTTCCTGGAAACAGAACGCCCGCATAGTGAACGAGTGGATGGCGGAACACTGTCCCGTGGAGTTGAAAGAAATATAAAGGGCCGGGACAAACCGTTACATGGAAACAACGATTACCTACCACGATCTTCCTGTCGTAGTCCTGACGGGCCGCCCCAATGTGGGAAAATCAACCCTTTTTAACCGGCTGCTCCACCGCCGCCGGGCCATTACGGACCCCACCCCCGGGGTAACCCGGGATCCGGTGCAGGCGGAAGCCTTTATCGCGGGGAAACCCCTGCGCCTTATTGACACCGGCGGTTTTAAGCTGGATTCCACGCTTTCAACAACTCTGGATGATGTGGTAGTGGAAAAAACTCTGGAAACTCTGGAACAGGCGGATCTTATCGTGTTGATTCTGGAGGCGGGTGAAATTACAACCGAAGATCAGGAGCTTATCGAACTGTTACGGCCCCGCCAGGACAGGCTCCTTGTGGCGGTAAACAAGACTGAGGGGGGCAGGCGGGAGGCGGAGTCCTGGAACCTTTTGTCCTGCGGGTTTGAGAAAATCTACCCCATTTCCGCTGAACATGGGGATAATGTCGCGGAACTGGAGGAAGCTATCGTTTCCCGGCTGAATTTTTCCCGGGTCAGAACGGAGAATTCGGAGGAGCGGCCCATCCGTATCGCCCTGCTGGGAAAACCCAATACCGGGAAGTCCACCCTGAGTAACCGGCTTACGGCGTCCGCCGCTTCCATCGTAAGCGAGACGCCGGGCACCACCAGGGATGTGGTAGAAGGGGCCTTTTCCTGGAAAAACCGGGAATTCCTGGTTTTGGATACCGCGGGGATCCGGCGCAAGACCAAAGTAACGGAAAACATCGAATACTATTCGGTGAACCGGGCAATTAAAAGCATTGACGATGCGGACATTGTATTCCTGCTGATTGACGCGCTGGAGGGGCTTTCGGATCAGGACAAAAAAATCGCCGCACTGGCCCACAACCGGGGCCGGGGGATTATCCTGGCGCTTAACAAATGGGACACCATGCCCGGTATAAAAAACAACTTCCAGGCCGTCTGCGACCGCATACACTTTTTCTTTGGTCAGATGGAATTCGCCCCCATTGTCGCCTTGAGCGCCAGCAGCGGCGATGGCGTTGATAATCTGCTGAATACAGCCGTCAAGATGTACCGGCAGCTCAATACCCGGGTAGAAACAGGAAAGCTCAACCAGGTTCTGGAACGATGGCTGAGGGAATATCCGCCTCCTTCCGCTCCCCGGACCCGCTTTAAGGTCCGTTACGCGGTGCAAAAATCCGCCAATCCCGTAGCCTTTATCTTCTTTGTTTCCCGTCCCCAGGCTGTAAGAGAGGCTTATATCGCCTATCTTAAAAACAAAATCCGCGCCGACCTGGGGTTTTCGCTGGTGCCCGTGGCTGTGGAGATACGCGGTTCCGCAGGGCACGGGGATTCCGGGGAGACAGGACATTGACCTACGGAATACGGGATCTGGAACAGATACTTGATGTAAAAATCCATGTGCTGCGGTACTGGGAGCGGGAAATTCCCCTGCTTCAACCCACGAAAGATATAAGCGGAAAATTGCATTATTCGGACCGGGACCTTCAAATTTTTTTGCGTCTTAAACATCTGCTCTACGACCGGCATTTTACCGTGGAAGGCGCCCGGGAAGAGTTATACCGGGAAGTCTCCGGGGAAACCCAGGACCTGCGGGCTCAAATTGGGTCCCTGCGTTCCTGTCTGGCACAGTTGTACCTCATGGTAAAAAATTCGAAAGAAAAACATGACCAAAGCTGATCTGTTTACAGGCGAATTTTCCGCCGGGGAAAACTCCGCCGGCAAGAGAGGTTCCGCTGTTAAAAAGGGACCCTCCACGGGAGAAAAATTCCCCATCGAACAGGGGTTTCGCGCCCGGCTTTTCCCCGGTCTGGACGATCATGCCCGTAAAGACCTGGAAGCGCTGCTTCCCCTTATCGAAAAGACCTTTCCTATCCCGCCCCGTTTCCGCCGGACTCTGGGGAACGATGTGGCGGAACTGTCCCGGCTTCTTACCAGCGCCCGGGGGGAACGGAGTCTTGCTTACCTAAACCAGCCCCGCCTGCTTTCCGCGTATCTGTACTATTTTCTCCCCTGGAATTTGTACCGCCTCTGCCGCCTGCTTCCCGCCCTGGACCTTCCCCTGGTTCCGGGGGATACCATCATCGATCTGGGTTCCGGTCCCCTCAGTTTTCCCATCGGCCTTTGGTTGTGCCGCCGGGACCTTCGCTCCGTCCCCCTGAAATTCCGCTGCCTTGACCGCAGCAAGGGCGCCCTGAACGCCGGGAAAAAGCTGTTCGCCGCTCTGTGTTCCGCCCTATATCCTGTTCAGGCCGGCCCAGGCGTTCCCGCGCACGGCGGGGAGCCTGCCTGTCCCTGGACTATCACGGCCATTCACGAGGATATGGGTCAGTCCCGGTTCCACAACCAAACGCGGGACGCGGCCCTGGTAACGGCCATTAACCTGTACAACGAGCTTTCCCAGCCCATTTCCCCCGGTGATGACACGGGGCAGCGCCGGTTCGCCAACAAGCAGGCGGCGTTTCTGTCCGGTCTTGCCGCGTGGGGCGGACGGCTTCTTGTCGTTGAGCCGGGAACGCCCTCGTCCGGCCGCTTTATCACGCTGCTGCGGGAAGCCCTGATCAACCTGGGCCGTCCGCCCCTCTCCCCTTGTACTCACGCCCTGTCCTGTCCCTTTCCCGCGCTCAAATCTTCCGCATCCGGGCGGGACGCCAAATGGTGCCACTTTGCCTTTGATACCGAAGACGCCCCCGCAAGCCTGCGCCAGCTCTCCGCCGCAGCGAGCATTCCCAAGGAACGGGCAACCCTCAGTTTTATTCTGACTGGCCCGCGTGAGTCCGAACAGCCCCAACGCGGCGGCCCCCAAAGCCCGGCGGAACAAACCACCCGGCTCGTGCGGGTGATCTCCTCCCCGTTCCCCGCTAGGGCAGGCGGCCAGACATGGGGCCGCTATGTCTGCGGTGAACAGGGCATGGCTTTGCTCCGGGGCGAAAAAACACCCATACAGGCGGCGGAACCAGGAGCCCTGCTGACGGCAAAATTTACCGGTGAGCAGGATCCCAAAAGCGGTGCGCCGGTGGTTATCGCACAGTTGCAAGAAAGTTCATGCGGCATTGTTTTGAAATCGCGGCCCTGGATTTAAGGCAGCGCCAAAATTGGAACGGTCGAGCTTTTCCCAAAACTAACCGGGTTTTGGGAAAGCTCTATATCTTGGGGAAAATCCGCAGCCCCAGGGAAAAGACAAAACCAAGCCGCCGGGGGTATTCGTCCGTGTCGATCATGTGGTACGAGGACGATGTTCCGGAATTCGGCGGACCGTCAATATTGCTAAACTGGGAAAACACCATGCCCGCCTCCGCGCTGACGCGGAAGGAAGCGGCGCCCCTGGTAGCAAAGGTATGTCCCCCGCCCAGCTTGAGGATGTGATCCCATTGGTACGCCCCATCGTGCAAAAAGTATTTCCGCAGCACAGACTTGCTGCTGCGGCCGTAGGGGTCCAGTTCCGATACAAATGAGGAACCGTCCACGGCGGACCTTCCGTAATCGGCGCCATGCCGGATCATCTGGTACTGGAAGTGGGCGGAAGTCCGGGCCGCCGGTTTTACGTCAAACCTTACCAGCAGTTCGTCGGCATTGGGGGGCAGATAATAGCCCAGGCCCACGCCGTTATTGGTGTAAGCCTGCTCCACAGGCTTACGGTACCAGGGAACATCTATCGTGGTGTGGGTATAACAATATGGCTCGATCTTGGTGTAACTTAGTTTGATTGAGCCGAAGGGCACAAAAGGCAGGCCGCAGCTCAGGCCGCCATGATAGGCGAACATCGATCTGTCAAGCGCAAACATATCGCGCTCTATGGAAATCTCGTCCAGAAAAACCGAAAACCAAACATTTCCCCGCCCCGGATACTGGGCTTTAAAATTAAAAAACATGGCAAGGTTGTCAAAATCCCCTACATTGCCCTGGTAAAAAAAACTGTTGGTAATGGGCGACATGTACCCCAACTCAAAACGTTTGGGCCACACGACCGACTCGCCGATATCAACGAACAGGTAGTTTTTGTACGTAAGGTTGAGCATGGAAATAGTAAAAGCGTTCTGATTGGGCATTGACGATGTCTTGATGCTCTGCTCGTTGTAGTATTCCAGAACCCCGGTAAGCGAGGAAATTGACAGCCAGGAGAAGGGGGTAAAGACGCCTTCGGCCCCCAGGAAGGGGCGGGCCGCCTGATTAAGGGCCAGGCTGGCGCCAAGGGGTGTTGATCCCCAGTCCCGTTCAAAGCGCCCCGCACGGAAAAAAAGCCGCCCATCCAGAAAGGACCCCGAAAGTTCGGCCCCCATGCCGTAGGCGCCGGCAAAATCACCGGGCCAACTGCTGTAACCGGACAAGTTGTCAAAAAAATAGACGGAACTGTCCCATTTTTTTTTGTACGAATACGGAAAGTGAGTCAGGGGCTGACTGTACGCATCCACTTCGCGATTCTGATAAGAAGATTCGGAGTCGGAATCGGTGAATGTATCGTAATACGTGTTGTAGATTCCCAGCCTTTCGCGTGGAACCCGGATAATGCCGCCGGAGAAGGAAAGGCCATAGGAAACGCGGCGGCCAATGTCCCCCGCCAAAGACGTGTTGACCCACGTTTCGGTTCCGTACCGGGTGTCGCCGGGGTACAGCCCTGCCGATCCTTCGATATTCACTTCCACCCCGGCTTTCCCGCTTATCTCCACACCGGTTTTGCCGATCTCCGCTTTGGCGAAATAGCTGCCGTTAAAATAGTCCGAGCCGGTTTTGGGATCCCCCAGGCTGTCCCGGTAGTTTTCCAAAATCTGCCGCTCGTTACTATTCAAAGCGCCGCGGCCTTCCACCACGCTTGTCAAAGCTTCGTTAACGCGGGCACGGACAAGCCCCCGTGTCCAGGGCCTGACCGCAGGCAGTTCCGCGCACAAGCCCCGGACTTCGCATTGTTCCAGGATGTAATAAATTTCATCATCCAGGGAGATGGAACTATGTGTCTGTCCAAAAGAAGCAACGGCGGCAAAAAAAGCAAAAAGCGCGAAAGTCTGTACACGTATTGTTTTCATAAAATTCCCCACAATATCAAACCGGGCCCGGCGAAATTGACGGCAAATCAAAAACTTCTCCAAAATTTCAGCTTTTAGGAACAGCTTATCCAGTATATGTTACCCGGAAAATTTTTCAACCCCAAGGCTTCCCCAAAACCTGTTAGAAAGCCCGGCCAGTCGTCTGCCGGTCGAAGGTTTTGAAATTGGGGATGTTCGTCAAGCGGGGCCGCCGGAGCGGCGGCACAGTTCCCACATGCAGACGCTCGCGGCGCAGGCGGCGTTCAGGGAATTGACATCCCCCACAAGAGGGATGCCGGTGATCCCGTCGCAGATTTGTCTAAGGGCCGCGCTTATCCCTTTGGCCTCGTTTCCGATGATCAGCAGGAGCGGCCGTTCCAGCGGAGCCTGTGAAAGGGGAACAGCGCCGCCGGAATCGGTGCCCCAGACCCGCATGCCGTTTAATTTTTTTTGTTCCGCGATAAAACCGCCAAGTTCCCTGTTGGAGCGTAGCAATACTATGGGCGTAAAAAAGACGCTGCCCAGGCTGGCGCGGATAACCTTGGGGTCCCAGGGATCTACCCCGTGGCCCAGAATAAACAGGGCATCCCCGCCGAACGCATTGAATGAGCGGATCGCCGAACCCAGATTCCCCATGTCGCCGGGACGGTCAAACAACAGGATAAAAGGGTTCGCGCCAAGGCTCAGATCCGCCAGGGTTTGTGTTTTCCGCCGTACCGTTACCAGTATCTCCGGCAGGTCCCGGCGTTCACAGAGTTTCGCGTACAGGCCGTCCGTCATTTCCAGCACCCTGGCCCCGGCACTGGCCCGGATAAGATCGCGGGCCCATTGGGAAAGACCCGGCTGGGAAACAGAGCCACGAGCCGGGGCGCGGGCCTTTGATGTAGCGATTATGATTCGGGTGATTTCCAGCCTCGCCCTAACCGCCATCTTGATAGATTCCGTGCCTTCGATGAACACTTCGCCTAGAGCGGCCCGTTTAGTCCGGGAAAGTTTAAGAGCCTGGACAATCTGAAATTCCGCGTTTTCTGTGTTTATCATGTCCGTTCCCGGCCGCGCGATAGCAGGAGAAAACTTAGCCAGCAGTTTGGCGCGCTTCGCGCGTAAGCAGACTCAATAATCGGGATTTTTGCGGCATCAAGCGCAAAAAAATCACAAATTCGACAGGCTGCTAGTCCACATACCGTAGTACCGTTTCAAGCGGAATCTTAAGGGCCCGGGATATTTGTTCTGCCTTCATTCCAAAGTCCAGAAGATTCTTGACTGTTTCTTCTCTGCCTTCTTCTCTGCCTTCTTCTCTGCCTTCTTCCCGTTCCACCACCAGTGCGTCTTCCAGCTTCCATTCCGCCATCAGCATGTTTACTACCTCCGTCCCGTGGGTCTCTAAAAATTCTTTCAAGACCCCATTCGCTATGCACCACTTAACCGCCACCTCCATCGCCTTTTCCCGATCCCGGGTCGCGGTCTCCAGTTCCCTCGCCTTCGCAATAAAAACGCTGTAGCCTTTCAGCCTGCCGCAGCGCCGGGCTATTTCCTCGTTGTGTCCATCGTTGATATTGTACACCGTTACCAGCAGTTCCAAACGGGGAAGAGTATCAAAATATCCCGGCATAAGCGCGTCTTCAAATGAATCCGACAGTTTTAATTCCGTCTTGTCCGGATACGGAGCCGCCCCATTGTACAAAACAATAAATTCAGGCCGCGGTATCACCAGCTTCCTGCTCCCGTACACATTCCGCCCCGCGGTGATCTTTTCGTATACACGCGCAATATACAAAAGTATCCTCAGCGGCAAGTTCGGGTTCACCGTACTCTGGTGTTCCAGAATTATGACCAGTTTATTGCCGATTTCAAAAGAAATGTCGTTGAGCAGGTTTTTGTACAGCACCCCTTCCAGGGTATTGATGACAATTGGCACATCGGCTGCCAGTTCGATACCTGTTATGGCTCCGTAAAGTTCCCGCAAGACATCGGGATCACTGAAGAGAAAAGAAAATACACTGTCCTTGTACGTGGTGTTGGCGCCCATTACCATCCCTGCTAAAACCAATCATAGGGGTTTCCGGCGGAATTTTCAACGCGCGGGCCGCGGCGGCAGGGCCGGTTTCCCCGGCGGCAGGCCCCCTTGTGTCTCAGCTTTCCGAACCAAATTCTGCCCGGCGCCTCCGCTTGACCACGCCCCAAAAACCGGGCATATTTTTCTAAAGGCTCAAGGGAGACGAGTAGGCGTCAGGGACGGAGCAAGAGAGACCACGTCATGGCTGGAAGCGCGGTTCTCCGGAGGACGCCGAAAACCACTCTCGGGGATTTTCCCGGCCGCCTGGGGGAACGCCGGGGAACACCGGCAAGTAACTCAGGCCGCGAATCCGCGTCAGCGATGATGAGCGCGTCCCCCGTCATGGGGCGGCGAAGCGGGGTGGTACCGCGGGCGGCCTGTGCCGCTCGTCCCCATAAACGCGCCGGGCGGATCACGTAAATGGGCCGCCGGGCAGAGAGGTACTTCCCCATGTCCGATTCAAACGCCAAAGCTTCAGACAAAGCCCTGCCGCAGAACGAGCGGCTTGACCGTATCCGCCACTCGGTAAGCCATATCATGGCCCAGGCCGTTACCCGGCTTTACCCCGGAACCAAAGTCGCCATCGGGCCTTCCATCGAAAACGGCTTTTACTACGATTTCCTTTTTCCCCGGAGCGCCGACGGCGCGTCCTCCCTCACGGCGGAGGACCTGCCCCACATCGAGGCGGAGATGAAGGCGATCATCGATTCCCGCCAGGACTTTGTACGGGTGGAACTGGACCGCGAAGAGGCCCTGCGGCGCTTTGCCGGCGAGGAATTCAAAACGGAGCTGATCAACAATCTTCCCGCAGAGGAGACGATCACGGTCTACGAAAACCGCGCCAACGCCGAAGGCTCCGCCGGCTCTCCCGGCGTCCCCCTCTGGGCGGACCTGTGCCGGGGCCCCCATGTGCAGAACACCAGGGAGATCAACTCCGCTGCCTTTAAGCTTATGAACATCGCCGGGGCCTACTGGCGCGGCGATGAGAAGCGGCCCATGCTCACCCGGATCTACGGCACCGCCTGGGAGACGCCCAAGGACCTCAAGGCCTACCTGGCCTTTCTTGAGGAAGTGGAAAAGCGGGATCACCGCCGGGTGGGGAAGGACCTGGACCTCTACTCCATCCACGAGGAAGCCGGGGCGGGGCTTATCTACTGGCACCCCAA
>JAISLX010000038.1 GCA_031277045.1 Treponema sp. | reverse complement strand
AGCGCCCCCCTTCGAGGGCGGTCCGCAGCCTTTGAATGGGCCGGTTAAAACGGTTCTGGAAGCAGACCGCCAGTTTCTTTCCCGCCCTTTTTGCCGCCCCGTTCATGGCGTCCGCGTCGTGGGTGGAAAGGGCCATGGGCTTCTCGCATATCACGTGGCACCCGGCGTCAAAGCAGTCCAGGGCGATGTCTTTATGCTTCCCCGATTCGGCTGCGATGGTGACAATATCGGGCTTACATTCGGCAAGCATTTTTCGGTAATCGTCATATATCCGGACATCCGCATTGGTGGCGTATGTTTTATACTCCCGGGCTTTTTCCATTGCCCGATCAAGCGTAAGATCGCAGGTAGCAACAAGCCGCATGGTGCCGGAATTGGAAGAAAATCCTTCAATATGTTTAGAACTTATTCTGCCACATCCAATTAACGCTGCTGTATATACCATATCTGCCTATTTATGTGACTAGTAGCTTGATTAGTCTAAAAAGCATTTTTATGAATTTCACCACAAAGGAGAAGAAAGCAAGGGCCGGGCAGCCATACCAGCGGGGTGCAATACTCCCGTCCACAAATATGTACGGCGGGGCGCCGGGAGGCGCCAAATTGCCGGATGTAAACCTAGCCGTCGCCGAAACAGACTTGCCGGGCCGCAGTTCCGGGGGCCCGGCACCGCTAATACAACAAGAATACCATATTCATACCGCCAATGCAATAAGATTGGCACACGTTGTTCAAATTTTGAACAACTTTTCGCCGGGGGGCCTCCATTTCCGCGTCAACCCAGCTTGAAGGTAAGGCCTATTTCGCCGGCCTGCCTGTCAAAAACGATCTTATTTTGACCATGTCGATTCGCGGTTCATGTTTACAGCTCCATTACCAGAAAATCTTTAAGGTGCATCCAACGGATACCGTTGCCGTTTACCGGGGGCATGTCTTCGTCCAGAGTGATCACGTACTTGGGGTGCTGGTCGGGAATACGTTCCAGGCTGCCGAATTCCCTCTGGTAAACGGCATCGTCGCTGATACGGTAGGCGGCCTGCACGTAGAGTTTTTCCGCCTGCCGCACGGCAACAAAGTCAATTTCGCCGTCATCAAGCTTGCCGGTATAGACGGTGAATCCCCGCTGCAAAAGGAACAGGCAGACCGCCTGCTCGACAAGCTTCGCCGTGTCCAACTGAGGGCTGCGGGCCAGCACATTTCTAAGCCCAATGTCCTCAAAATAGTATTTGTCGCCAATTTCAAACACTTTAAGGCCCCTGACATCGGCCCGGCGGATCCGGCGGATCAACATGGACTTTTCCAGGGCCTCCAGATAACTGATAACGGTCTGCACCGGCACATTCAGTTTTTGATTTTTCAGGTACTTACTGATGTTGCTCGCCGAAAAGAGACTGCCCGTGTTATCCGCAAGGTAGATCGCCAGGTTTTCCAGAAACAGGACATTGCGGATATTTTCCCGGGCTATTACATCGCGCAGCAAAATGGATTCGTACAGGTTCCGCAGGTATTCGGCGGCCAGCGCCTCCTGCTGCCGGGTATCGGGTCGGCTTGAATTTTCCAGGGCGGCAAGGTAGGGCATGCCCCCTATCCGCAGGTACTTCCGCAGCGTTTCCCCAGTATTGGCGCAGCGGTAAAAATCGAGAAATTCCGTGTAGCTTAGGGGGTACACGGTGAACTGCACATAGCGCCCTGCCAGGTAGGTGGCCAGTTCCCCCGAAAGCAGATGGGCATTGCGCCGGTACAGCACAAATCGCAACGGTTTTCGGCAAAGAGGGAGCGCAGAGCAAGTTCAAAGCGGTCAATCTCCTGAATCTCGTCAATAAACACGTAATGGGGTCCGGGCCCGCCGGTATGCAACCTGACGTACTCGTATAGCCCGGCCTCGTCGCGGAGGGCGCGGAATTCGGCAAGCTCCGTATTGATATACACAATATTGGCCTGGGGCTGTTCCCGCCGCAGTTCGTCAATCAACTGATAGAGCATAAAGCTCTTTCCGGCCCGCCGCTGACCGATCAGTATCTTGATGATATGGGAGCCTATGTAGGGCCGTAACTGCCGCATATAGAAAGGCCGCAAAATATAGGCATCATCTTCAATCATACTTGAAGAAATTGGAGACCGGCGGCGTATCAGACCCGGTAAAACCATCGGTACCAGGCCGCAAAGGGGCGAATCCCCTCCCGGATGCCGGTATGCGGCTTATAGCCAACGGCGGCTTCCAAGGCCCCGCAGTCTGCCCAGGTAACCGGAACGTCCCCGGCCTGCGGGGGCATCATGTTCATCCGGGCTTTAAGGCCCAGTTCGTCTTCAAGGGTGTGGATAAAATCGAGGAGGAGGACCGGGGCGCCGTTACCGATGTTGTAAATCCGGGCGGGAACGGGAGAACCGGCTTGGGCGGGAGGTTTTTCCATTACCCGGACAATGCCTTCTACAATGTCATCGATGTAGGTAAAGTCCCGCCGGGCCTGCCCATGGTTAAAAACATCGATGGGGCGGCCCTCCAGAATCGCCCTGGTAAAGATAAAGGGGGCCATGTCCGGCCTGCCCCAGGGGCCGTAAACCGTAAAAAACCGCAGTCCCGTGGAGGGAATACCGTACAGGTGAGCATAACTGTGGGCCATAAGCTCGTTGGCCCGCTTGGTCGCCGCGTACAAACTTGCAGGGCGGTCCGCCGCACTGTTTTCGGAAAAAGGCTGAATCGTATCAAGGCCATAGACCGAACTTGAGGAGGCATAGACCAAGTGCTTTACCGGAAAGGCCCGGACCGCTTCCAGAATATTCAAAAACCCCTGCACGTTGCTGGCGATATAGGCATGGGGATTGGTCAGGGAATAGCGGACCCCCGCCTGGGCGGCAAGGTGCAGCACCAGGTCGAAGCGCTCTGCGGCGCACAGGGATCGCAGGGCCTCCGCATCGGCCAGGTCCATCTTGCAAAAGCTTAAACTGGGGTAGCGGGCAGACTGGGACCTTACCGAACCGGCGGCCGCCTGAAAGCCCAAATCCGCCAGGCGGCCATATTTTAGATCGACATCGTAGTAATCGTTGATATTGTCGATACCAATAACTGTTTCACCCCCGGCAGCAAGGCGGCCGGCAAGGCAGTGCCCAATAAATCCGGCTATTCCGGTAACGAGGATCTTCATGACATTCCCACCCCAATGTAGACCAGCCCTGCCGTTTCCACCTCTTCCCGCTTGTAAATGTCCCGCAGATCGAAAAAATGGGGGCCCAGGAGGGTCTTTTTTATGCGGTTCAGATCGAGGTTGCGGAACTGGTTCCACTCGGTAACCAAAACCAGAGCATGGCTTCCCATTATGGCATCATATTCGTCCACAGCAAAGTAAAGCTGCCCGGCGATACCCTTGAGCCGCCAAACAGCCTCCTCCATAGCCTGAGGGTCCCAGACCCGGAGCCGAGCACCCCGCGCCGCCAGCCCTTTGCAAATGGCAATAGCCGGGGATTCCCGCATGTCATTGGTGTTCTGCTTAAAGGCTAGGCCCAGAATGGCGATGGTCTTCCCCTCCAGGCCCCCCGGTCCTCCCATTCCTCGCTCGATCTTGACAACCATAAGGGCCTTTTGCCGCTCGTTGGCCTGGATAGCGGTTTCGACAATCGACAGGGGTGCGCCGTACTGCCGGCCCGTGGCGGCAATTGCCCGGGTATCTTTGGGAAAACAGGAACCGCCATAGCCGGGACCGGCATGAAGGAACTTGGAACCAATACGCCCGTCCCGGCCCATAGCCCTGGACACATCTTTAACATTAGCGCCTACCTGCTCGCAGAGGTTAGCAATCTCGTTGATAAACGAAATTTTTACCGCGAGGAATGCATTGGAAGCATACTTGATCATCTCCGCCGTTTCACAAGAAGCCTCGATGTAGGGAGTTTCGTTGAGGAAAAGGGCGCGGTAGACCTCTTTCATGATCTCCCGCGCCCTGGCGCTGTCGCTCCCGATAACCACCCGGTCCGGGTGAGTAAAGTCGTAGACTGCGTTCCCCTCCCGCAGAAATTCGGGGTTGGAGACCACGTCGAAAGGAACGGCAAGACCCCGCTTGTCCAAAGCCTCCTGGACCCAGCGGCGGACTTTTTTGGCGGTACCTACGGGGACCGTGCTTTTATCCACAAAAACCGTGTAGTCCTCGATGCGGGCCCCCAACTCCCGGGCCGCCTGTTCAACGAATCCCAGATCCGCGCTGCCGTCATCCGCCGGCGGGGTTCCCACGGCGATAAACACCACTCCGCCGCTCTTGATGGTATCGGGGAGAGACGCACTGAACGAAAGCCGCCCGGCGCGGACGTTCCGCTCCACCACATCCTTCAGCCCTGGTTCGAATATGGGGATAACCCCCTTGGCAAGGGCCTCGATCTTCGCGGTATCGGTATCCACGCAGACAACGCGGTTGCCAAATTCCGCCAAACAAGACCCGGAGACAAGACCCACATAGCCGGTCCCAATTACCGTGATATTAACCATTCCGATCTCCTTACCCCGGCATGCGGGATTCCAGATACCGCGCAAGGCTTTCGTCCCAGGGCGGGACAGCCAGGCCCAGGGCCGCTTTAATTTTCGCCTTGTCCAGCACGGCGTAGGCGGGGCGGACAACGTTGGCGGGGTATTCGGCGCTGGCGCAGGGCCGTACCGCGCAGTCTTTTTTTATCAGACCAAGCCGCCGGCCCTGGCAGTAAATTTCCTGCGCAAAGTCAAACCAGGTGACGGCCCCCTCGTTGGTGTAGTGGTAAACGCCGGGGGATACGGTAGACGAGGCCGCACCGGGGGCGTTACAGGCCAGGACCAGGGACAGCAGGGTTTGGGACAGATCCGCCACCCAAGTGGGGCTGCCCCGCTGATCGTCCACCACCTTTACCTCGTCCCGCTCGTTCATGAGGCGCAGCATGGTGTGGACAAAGTTGTTGCCGTGCTCGCCGTAAAGCCAGGCGGTGCGGACGATGTAGGAGTCCCCGTTGTTCTCCAGGACCCGCCGCTCCCCGTCCCGCTTGGTAAGGCCATAGACCCCGATGGGATTTGTGTCATCATCTTCCCGGTAAGGCCTGAGGCCCCCCCCGGCCCGGGGAACGCCCCGGCCGTCAAACACATAATCGGTGGAGATGTGGATAAGCCGGGCGCCGAACTTTTTCGCCGTCCGGGCGATATTGCCGGGGCCGGCGGCGTTCAAACTCCGGCAGGTTTCAACATCGTCCTCCGCCTTGTCCACCGCGGTGTAAGCGGCGCAGTTGACGATCCAGGCCAACCGGCCCCCGGCGCTTTGAGCTTCCGCGCAGGCGTCCAGGGCCGCCGGATCGGTGACGTCAACCTCCCGGTCGGTGCCGGTAAAGGGGAGGCCATGTTTTTCGAGGAGCCGGGAAAATTCCGTCCCCAGCATACCTTTGTTGCCGATGAGCCATATTCGCGTTTCTCCGGGGAGGCGCGGCGCGTTTCTTTGGGAAATGTCAGGCATTGTTTACACCGGGGAGAGACGCCAGGGCGGGGAGTTTTTTATCTTTATCGGACAAGAGGTATTCCATGCCAATGTCAGGCCATGTTATGCCGATGGCGGGATCGTTCCAGATGATACCCCCTTCGTCTTCGGGGTAATAAAAATCACTA
>JAISLX010000032.1 GCA_031277045.1 Treponema sp. | reverse complement strand
AACCACGCGGTTACCGGAGCGCTGCTGCTTAATTTAATCGTGCCCATGTTTACAGGCGGGCAGGGTTTTGCGGCTGCTGAACGGATCATCTTTTTTTCCGCAGCGGTAAAGCTTCTGGGGATTTTATTCCGGTACCGGAAATCGGCGCACATGAACAGCCTGCTTATCATCGCGGTTTCCTGCTTTTTAATCGCACCCGGTATGTTCCCCCGAATTGATAAACAGCCGGTTATGCTTGTTTACGCTGGGCTGAGCACCTTGTTCAGCGTGTTTGACTTTGACCGGATTTTCAAATACATTGTATTTGCGCTCGCCGCCGCGGCGGTGGCGGCTTTCTTCCTCCGGCTTTTTTACCTGGGCCCCCTTGTGAATATTTTGTAATATGACTATTAATCTATCTCCCGGTTGAAACAAAAACAAAGATTACGCAGTGACGGCTGCCGCTCGTACCGTAAAGCGTTTTCGGCCGGCGCGTATACTCACGCCCCGGAGAAATACGATCCGCTCAAGGATGCCGGAACATTTACGATGGTTGCACATGGTAGTGTCCAACGCCAAAAGGTTTATATTAGGGACCTATCACGGATTGGATGGTACACATCTCCAGGCATATCTGGATGAATTCCGCTGCCGAATAAACCGCTGGTTTTCGCTGCCCAGTTGTTTGACCGTCTTCTCTGTGCCTGTTCCTCGACGGGTACAATCACTTATAAACAATTGATTCAGGAGACATTTTAATAGTCATAAATTTTTTGTAGTATAGGTGCCTATGAATCTTGATGACGGGCAAATGAGCCGCCTTTTTGCCCTGGCCCGTGCGGCCGCGGCGGTAGAAAATCTTCCCGCGAAAAACAACGCGCCTGAAACAGCGGGGCCCGCCCTTGCTCTTATCAGGAGGGAACCGGTCACCTTCCGGCTTTCACGGGCGGATAACCCGGAAAACTTTGAGCGGATGGGCTTTGTTATCAAAGCCTGCGCCA
Source organism: Treponema sp. (assembly GCA_031277045.1). Next base: position 5,398 of record JAISLX010000032.1, on the reverse strand, counting down.
AAAAAGCGGATTATCCGTTCAAGACGGTACTGCATTTCCTCCATTTGGCTTTTCCCGGCGGGAACGGCGGATACGCGCTGCCGGGGGCGGCGTTGGTTGCGAGGGTTATAATTGAAGCCCCCATGTCCTGCCAGGCATTTTGCTGACCGTACCATGTGTAACTTTTCCTAAAAGTTTGGTCGTCCAGTGTCGTTAAATCAGGCGCGGGGCCGGTGTTGCCGGAGGCCGTTTCATAGGCGGACTGCAATTCCTGTTGTGTGGGCGTCTCGGATAGAAAGCTTACCGCGTAATGGAGGGACTTGTTTTCCAGTAATTCAATTCTTTGGGTGTTGTTCAGAATCTGGGTGAAGCTTTCTTTCGGCATGACGCCGGCGCGATCTTCGCTGGCAAGCGGCAGGGCCATTTCCACAGGAGAGGGGGGCAGACTGCCGCTGACATCCAGCTCTGTTTTGGTCAGCACCAGGCTGGTGGCTACATCTTCCTTGACGGCAAAATCCTGGAGCAGTTTCCCCGTGTCTCCCGCGACCGCTTTGTCGATTTTTGTCGTGTCATCTGCCAGCCTGGTGGCGGCCTCCGCGTCAATGTTGCTTTGAAGTGTCGCGTCATCTGCCAGCCTGGCGGCGGCCTCCGCGTCAATGGCTTCGCTGGTCTGCTGCATGATTTCAGCCCGCAAATCTTTGTCCAGCGTCTGTTCGGACAATTCCTGAATTTCCATCGTCGACTTGTCGGCTATTCCTTCAATGAGTTCCGCGGGCAGCCGCGCGCCGTTGTGGAAATCCGTTTCCTGTGTCTTGGGTGTCCGCCGCCGGATTACGAATTGGCTGGCTTCCGGCGGCAGGGAGATAGAGAGGGTAAGAATCCCCCCCAGGTCCTGCTGCTGCAGCGCCGTTACGCTATACTCAACCCCGTACTCAAGCCAGTGTTTCTCCTGGTATGGTATCGGCCCCGGTATCGTTCTCTGCCAGCAGCACCTGATGTGTTCCGGTCTGTTATACACAAACGGGATAATAAACTCGGAGGGGAAAGGCTCAACAAGGTCGTATGTTTCTTCCGTTTTCTGATTGATTAGTACAAGCTACCTCCTTCCTAACAGCGCACCGGGATTAAACCCGAATTCATTGTCGCCGTCCCCAATCCCCAGGAGAAGGAGCGCTTCCTTCCCTCCTGATACCGGCAGCCCCTTGAATAGGGCCGCCGCTTCAACCGCGGCCGCCGCCGCCTTGAGCAGTTTGTCAAAGTCTTTGTTTTGGACGCCCGATACCGCTCCCGCGGCGGCGCTAAATCCTTTTTCCATGGCCGGCAACAGATTCGCGCCGCCCTGGTACTTCCTTTTCCCGGTAATCATAAGTTCAAGGAGGCGCGTTGCCTCGCTGCCAATAATCGGAAAAGCGTCGGTGAATTGCGTTGTCGCCCACCAGGCGGCTTTTTTCATCTTCACGGTTTCATCATCATCTTCGTCAAAGCCCGCGGTAATTGCCCCCAGCATTATCCCGGCGATAACATGCGCGATTACCATTCGCGTCGCGCTCATGCCCCGTTTGTCGCGGATCATTTGGGGGCAGTCATAGCGGAGAATTTGCCAGGTTATGTTAAGGCTGGAAGAAAATTGAAGGAAGGCTTTACCCAATTCGGTATTGCCCTTGAAAAGCGGGGAAATATCTTGCTCCAGCGCGGAAGGCTGGGTTTGCCCGGTTATGTCGTCGGCGTATTGGGCTGCTTTTACACGTATATCCTTCTCGGACAGAGTAGCGGTATCCCGGCCGCCTGTCAACCGGGCATATTCCTTCCGGTATAAAACCAGCCACCCCGGGGCAACGCACACCCGGTCTATCCATTCCAGCCCTTCCATGCCCTTCTTTTCCGCCGCGCCGATTGCGGCGGCGGCCTTGTTGTCAAACCTTTGTTTTGCCTGTTCCTTTACAATGGCGGTCAGGAGGCTCGCGCTCCTGTGTTCCATGTATTCGCTGGAGCTTGTTCCGGAAAATTTACTACCACAGAAAATGTTGTAAGCTGATTTTCGGATCGGGGTATGTACCCGGCCAGTATAATAAATTTCCTATTCAACGAAGATACCGGCAAGCAAGCTTACTTCGAGCTTGCTCCTGGGTTCTTCATTTCGTTTTTTAACGTCTGCCTGATGGTTTCATAATTCACTTTTTTCGTTTCCGTGTGCGCCGGTATTTCCCATGTTTCCGCCAGAAACCGCAAGGTCCGCCGACTCCTTTCCTCTGGTTTTTGCCCGCACACCGGCACGACAAGACGAGCCTGATGTTGCTTTATACTTCTGTGTCTGCCAAAGCGCAAGCATTGAAGGAGCCGGAGTTGATACGAATAGTACAAAACCGGATAAGGGCGGAAAACAAGACACTGTCCCGGAACGGCGTACTGGTGAATAGCACCGAAGAGGCGTATGAATATGTTGGGTATTTTTTACGCGGCCGTTGCTCGGAAACTGAAGTTTCTAAACAACTTTATTCTTTTCTTCCCACCAGGATTAGCTTTTCCGCCTGTTCGTCGTAGGGGGATTCGTCCCAGCCGCCGTAGATTTCTACCCGGTTAAAACCGGCGTCCAGCAGCAGAGCGCGCAGTTCGGTGGCGGCGTAGAGCCGCTGGGTAAAAACCTTTTCGATTCGCTCCCCTTCCCCGACAAGAATCCAGTGATTTTGCAGTTTCGCCCAGGAATCGACAGGGCTGTACTCGGTAAGCACCATATAGCCCGCCCGCCTGAACCATTCGGACCGGACAAAATCACGGACGGCGATCTCCTTTCCCAGTGTTTCGATGATCAGGACGCCGCCGCTTTTAAGGGATTCGTACACATTCGCAAGAACCCGCCGGTCGTCTCCCGAATCGGCGAAGTAGCCAAAGGAGATGTAAAGGTTTACTGCCAGGTCGAAGGAACAGGGACGAACAAAGTCCCGAATGTCGGCGCGGACAAATTCAACATCCAGATTTTCGGCGGCCGCGTCCTCCCGCGCGGTTTCCAGATAGCCTGAGGTAATGTCCACGCCGGTACAGGCAAAGCCGCGGGAGGCAAATTCCAGGGTAAGCCTGCCGAAACCGCAGCACAGGTCCAGCAGCCTGGGGGGTCCGGAAAGCTTCAGGGCCGGATTCCCGTCCCGGCCGTAAAGATTCAGATGGGCCAGGCGGGTTACGCCGTCGGCCACCAGAGGAAGTTCCGCCCAGCGGGCCTCGTCAAACATGACAGGGGCGAAAATTCCCCAAAATTTGTCATCGTTAAACCATTCTTTTTCATGATCCATGTCCGCGCAGCCTTCGGCACCTGCCGGTTCAGGTCCAATTTTTCTGGTAAAATGCTCCGGCTTTCATATAATTATAGTATGATAACGTTTTTTCACTATAGGACCGCGCCGCTGCTTCCGGCGCTGCTCATCGGTATTCTTCTGGGCGCCTGCGCCACCGGAGGGAATTCGCGGGAAAACCCGGCGCAGGGATCAACGCCCGGCGCTTTCCGTCCCGGCGGAACAAACAAGACGGCAGGCGCCGCTTTGTACAGCCGGAACGAGATGATATCCCTCTGGGAAAAGGCTCCCCCAGGTCTGGAGGTGAAAATTCCGGCCCTCGAAATCAGCCTGAATCTACTGGACACGAAGGCCCTTGCCGGCGGAACCGGAGAAACGGAACGGGAACTGGAACGCCTCTTGCGGGAAACCTTCTACCGGGGCCTTTCGGTTCAGGATTATACGGAAGAACAGATCCGGGTTCAAACCATGTCGTACCGCGATATGGGAGAGGAAGCCCGGCATAACATCGAATTTATTAACTCCGAAAGCCTTAACTGGAACTATGTGGAAAGTTTCAAAACCCAGGCGGACAGGGCCCTGCTCCTGATTATCTCCCGCGACCGGTTCTCTTACAGCGGCGGCGCCCACCCCAACTACGACAGAACCTACTTTGTCTTTGACCGTGAAGTGGGCATGAGGGTCAGCCTTTCGGATATTATCAGGAAAGGCGCGGAGCCCACCCTCAAGGAGTTGATAAACCAGGAACTCCGCCGCCACAAAAAAATCGGCCCCGGCGATTCCCTAAAAAAGGCGGCGTTTCTTGTGGACGAGGCGGAAATTACGGAAAACTTTTTCTTTTCTCCCCAGGGCGTCAGTTTTCACTGGGACCCCTACGAACTGGCTCCCTATTCGGAAGGCTATGTGGAGACCACCATCCCCTATACCGTCATTCGAGAAATGTTGACCCCCGAAGGGCGGCGCCTGGCCAGGGAATTCGGCGGCGGATAAGCCTCCGCGAAACGGAACCCGCAATCCACACGGCGGAAAAAGGCCGTCCCGGCCGCCGGGCGCCATTTCCAATCCCCAATAAAAAAACGCGGCCTTCCTTGAGGGGAAGGCCGCGTTTGTATCGCGGGTGCGCCGTTTTCAAGCGGCCCTGATCAAAACGCGGCGGTGACAAAGTGCTACGAGGATTTTGGGTATTAAGATCCTGTCCCTAAATAACAAGTGCTTTGCGGAAAGCGATGAAGGCGCACGCAGGCATAAGCAAGCCAAGGTATGAACTCTCCAGTTTCTCAAAGCGAACCAGTATTTTGCGAAAACGGTTCATCCATGAGTGGGCGGCTTCTACAGCCCACCGACGGGCGCGACTGTCGGGATGGGTCTGTTTCTCGCTCTTTTCCTGCCCCCGGCTCTTGATGTGCGGAATGAACCCGCGTAACACAACTATCTCCAAGGCAGGCTCCCCGCTCTAGCCTTTATCAAGGCACAAATGTTGAGGAGTTTCAAATATATCAGGCCGTTCAATCTGAAAAGAATCCAGCAATACTTCAAGCGGGGACACATCGTGGCGATTCGCTCCGGTTACTACCAGGGCCAGCGGTACTCCCGCTCCGTCAACCAAAAGATGCCGTTTGCTTCCATTTTTTTCCCCGGTCAGTGGGGTTTTTCCCTACCGCTTCCCGTGCCAGGGGCGCTTTACTCATACAACCATCCGCACAAAGCCACGTCCAGTCGATACCGCCGGCTTCTTCATAGTTTTTCAGCCCCGCAACCCACCGTGCCTGGAAAAATCCCTGTTCACTCCAAAACCGAAAATACCGGTGTATGGAGCTTGCCGCTCCATACGCTGCGGACAACGCCTTCCATTGGATTCCGGTACGCAGAACATAGACCAGTGCCTCAAGAACTCTGCGGGGGTGCATGGCCGGACGGCCTCCCCCGGTTTTCGGCGGTATTCCCTGGCATTCTCACGCCCTCGTTTCGGTATCAACGGCTTGGCGGCTTCCCAGAACGCAGCGGTTATTAAAATATTACTAGTAGCTTGTAAATTCTAAACGGGTCGTTGTATAATAGTCTCAGTTCAAACGGGGGGGACTAAGCAATGAAAGGGAAAAAATATCATGTCAGGCTCACGGAAGCGGAAAAAAAGC
>JAISLX010000011.1 GCA_031277045.1 Treponema sp. | reverse complement strand
CCCTTCTTCCTGGGCCTGGGCCCCGGCGTGGACCTGCTCTTTACCAGCCTCTTCGGCGGGCCCTTCATGTCGGTAATGATACTGCTTATCCCCCAGTTTGCCCTTTTCTTTTTCCTGTCCACATGGCTGTACCGCAAAAGCGGGAGAATATGGGTTGGCTCTTTTGTGGTGGCCATCCTGGCAAGCTGGATCCTGGCCGGCGGTTCGGCGATGTTTTAGCGGTTTAGGAATTCGTATTTTTCGGGCGCATTCCCGGCCCCGCTCCGCGGGGCCGGGAACCGGGCTATCCGCTCCAATTTTTGCCCCTGCGGGGCAAAAATTCCGCTCCTATCCCTTGCGCGGAAAACGCAGCCGGCAGGCTGTTAATTAACACATGCGGCATCGCGTACAAAAAATGCGCCCAAAAACAAACAAAAGACAATCGTGCCGCTTTAGTCCCGACAGCCGATCCCCGTTGCGGCGTCCATGCTGTCGATGATGACCAGGGACTCGATGCGGATATTCCGTTCCCGCAGCCGGCGGCCCCCCTGTTGGAAGCCCTTTTCGATGACCACCCCGGCGCCTACCAGTTCCGCCCCGGCGGTCTCCGTCAGGGACACCAGGCCTTCCAGGGCGCAGCCGTTGGCCAGGAAGTCATCGATGAGGAGCACCGAATCTTCCCGCCTGATATAGGGCCGGGGCACGGTGATGGTATAGTCGATGCCGTGGGTGTAGGAACGGGCTTCCGCGCTGTACAGGTCTTCGCCGACGTTTTTTGCCCGGAATTTCCGGGCGAATACCACGGGGACGTTGAAATACTGGGCGGTGATGCAGGCAATGCCTATGCCGGAGGCCTCTACCGTCAGAATCCGCGTTACCCTGGAGCCGGCAAAACGGCGGGCGAATTCTTTGCCGATCTCTTTGTAAAGGCCGATGTCAACCTGCTGGTTGAGAAAAGAACCGACGTTAAGGATGTTGCCGGGCAGGACTTTGCCTTCCGCCAGTATCCGATCCTTTAAAATCCGCATGGCGTTAAGCCTATAAAATTATGGAAAAAATATGAAGCTGGTCCCAGAGCCGGCCCCGCATTTACTTCCTATCCGGGCAGACGGCATAATAGGCGCATGGTGTATATTTCCCGCCGGGACCTGGAAGAACTCTGCGCCGGCATTTTTTTTAGCCTGGGGATTCCCCGGGAAGAGGCGGAGGATTCGGCGAAGATCCTGGTTACCGCCGACGCCAGGGGCATTCGCAGCCACGGGGTGGCCCGGATTAAGCGTTATGTTGACGGCGTCAGGGCCGGACATATCAAGGGCGGCGTCGCCCCCCTGACCCTGCGGGAAACCCCGGTTTCCCTGATTCTGGACGCCCAGGGGGGCATGGGCCTTTCCCTGAGCCGGCGTTCCATGGAACAGGTCATCGCCAAGGCCGCGGCCGGCGGGATCGGGGTCTGCTCGATCCGCAATTCCAACCACTTCGGCATCGCCGGGTATTACTCCGAAATGGCCGCCCGCCGGGACATGATCGGCATCGCCATGACCAACACCGCCGCCTTGGGGGTCCCCACCTTTGCCAGGGAGGCCATGTTTGGCACCAATCCCATCGCCTTCGCGGCCCCCGGCCTGGGGGGAGACCTCTTTAGCCTGGACATGGCCACCACCACGGTGACCCGGGGGAAGATCGAGGTGGCCGCCCGGGAGGGGAAGGAGATTCCCCCGGGCTGGGCGGTGGGGACCGGCGGCCTTGCCACGGGAGACCCGCTCCGGCTCCTGGACGACATGCTGTACAAGCGGGGCGGCGGCCTCCTGCCCCTGGGCGGGGAGGGGACCGCCCTGGGGGGCCACAAGGGCTACGGCCTGGCGGTGATGGTGGACATCCTCTGCGCCGTCGCCTCCGGCGGCGTGTTCGGCGGGGCGGTGATGGACACAGAAATCACCTCCGCCCGGGTTTGCCACTTCTTCATGGCCCTGCGGCTGGATCTGTTCCGGGACCCGGAGGATTTCAAAAAGGACCTCAGCCGCATGCTGGGGGAACTGCGGGCCCTCAAACCTGCCGAGGGGGCCGGCCGGGTCTACTACGCGGGGCTCCTGGAACAGGAGGCCGAGGCCCGCTGCGAACAGGCGGGGGTCCCCCTGACGGACGAGGTGTGGGAAACCCTGGCGGAAACCGCCGCCGCCCTGGCCGTGGTCCTGCCGCCGGCCCGGGAAGAAAAGGGCGCCCCTTGAGCACCGGCGATTCCCAAAAAGACGGCGAAGGCCGCATTTCCTGGCATCCGGCCTTTCTCGAAGCCATGCGGCTTGAACTGGAACAGTACGGGGACCGCCTCGAATTCAAACCGGAGTACCAGCTTACTTCGGAATCCCTCCGCATAGATCTGCTTATTATCAAAAAACCAAAAAATTTGGTGATCACAAAGAACATCGCCGCGATCTTCCGGGAGACGAACATCATCGAATACAAAAGCCCGGATGATTACGTCTCGGTCGAGGATTTTTACAAGGTCTACGGCTATGCCTGTCTCTACATCGCGCTGAACAAGACGCCCGTCACTGACATAACGATTACCTTTGTGGAGAACCGCTACCCCCGGAATTTAACCGGCTACCTCAAGACGGTACGCCGTTTCGACATTGAAGAAAGCGGTCCGGGGATTTACACTGTCAGAGGGGACGCGATCCCCATCCAAATTATCGAAGGCCGGCGGCTTCCGGCGGAAGAAAACGCCTGGCTCAGGGATCTGGACCACGGTTTGGATCCGGCGGAGCTGATCCGGATTTCAACAAAGATTGACCGTTTAGGCAAGGCGGCAAACATCGGGGCCTATACGGAGGCCCTGTTCCGGGCGAATTCCGCAGCCCTGCGGGAGGTGTTAACCATGAGTGACGCGGCAGTAACATTGGAAAAGGTATTTGAGGAAACGGGCCTGATACGCAAGTGGGAAGCCCGCGGGGAGGCCCAGAGTAAAGCCGAAGTGGCCAAAAAACTCATCTCCATGGGGCTGCCGCTGGGACAGGTGGCGGAGGCCACCGGCCTGGACCCGGAGTTTCTAACGGCCCTGCCAAACAACAGATAACCGGCCCTTCCCGCGCTTGCCCGTAAGGGCCAATACCACTAAAATGGCGTCAATCCCGAGGCTGTTACGGAGCGTGCCATGGCCAAGTACCCCTTTGAAACGATAGAACCCAAGTGGCAGCGCTACTGGGAGGAACACAAGACCTTTAGGGCCCTGGAGGACCCGGCCTTTCCCAAAGACAAGCGCCGCTACGTCCTGGATATGTTCCCCTACCCCTCCGCCCAGGGCCTCCACGTCGGCCACCCGGAAGGCTACACCGCCACGGACATCTACTGCCGTTTCCTCAGGATGCGGGGCTACAACGTCCTCCACCCCATGGGCTTCGACGCCTTCGGACTCCCTGCGGAAAACTACGCCATCAAAATGGGGACCCACCCGGCAAAGACCACGGCGGCGAACATCGAACGTTTCCGCGCCCAGATCAAGGCCCTGGGCTTTTCCTACGACTGGGACCGGGAAGTGGACACCACCGATCCCGCCTACGTCCGCTGGACCCAGTGGATCTTCCTCAAACTCTACGAAAAGGGGCTGGCCTACGAGGCGGAAAGCCCTATCAACTGGTGCCCCTCCTGCAAGACCGGCCTGGCCAACGAGGAAGTCAAGGACGGCCTCTGCGAGCGCTGCGGGACCAAGGTAACGCGCAAACGGATCCGCCAGTGGATCCTCAGGATAACCGCCTACGCCGAGCGGCTCCTGGAAGACCTGGAAGACCTGGACTGGCCGGAGCCGGTCAAACTGATGCAGCGGAACTGGATCGGCCGTTCCGAGGGGGCCAACGTCACGTTCAAAATCGACGGCCATGACGGGGCGCTGGAGATATACACCACCCGGCCGGACACCCTCTTCGGCGTCACCTACATGGTCCTGGCGCCGGAACACCCGCTGGCGGCGGCCGTCACCACGGCGGACCAGAAGGCCGCGGTGGAAGCCTACCTGGACGCGGCGGCCCGGAAAAGCGACCTCGAGCGGACCGGCCTCTCCAAAGAAAAAACCGGGGTCTTTACCGGCGCATACGCCGTCAACCCGGTCAACGGCGAGCGGGTCCCCGTCTGGATCGCCGACTATGTGCTCATTTCCTACGGCACCGGCGCCATTATGGCGGTCCCCGCCCACGACGAGCGGGACTGGGACTTTGCCAAGGCCTTCAAGCTCCCCATCCGGCGCGTCGTGGCCCCGGAAAAACCGGGCCCGGAACGGGACTACTCCGCCGAACCGGACGAATGTACCGCGGCGGACGGTTTTTCCGTCAACTCCGGCCCCTTCACGGGCCTCCCCAGCGCAGAAGCCAAGGAAAAAATCACCGCCTGGGTGGAGGAACGGGGCTTCGGCCGGCGGACGGTAAACTACAAACTGCGGGACTGGGTCTTCAGCCGCCAGCGTTACTGGGGGGAACCCATCCCCGTGGTCCACTGCGAACACTGCGGCGCCGAACACGGCTCCCCCATCGTCCCCTTGCCGGAAAGCGCCCTCCCCCTGCGGCTCCCGGAGGTAGAATCCTACGCCCCCACGGGAACCGGGGAAAGCCCCCTGGCGGGAATCGAAGGCTGGGTCAGTACCGCCTGCCCCCGCTGCGGCAAGCCCGCCCGGCGGGAAACCAACACCATGCCCCAGTGGGCCGGCTCCTGTTGGTACTACCTCCGCTATCTGGACCCCCGCAACCCCTCGGCCTTCGCGGCCCAGGCCAACATCGCCTACTGGATGCCCGTGGACCTCTACGTCGGCGGCGTCGAACACGCCGTCCTCCACCTCCTCTACAGCCGCTTCTGGCACAAAGTCCTCTACGATCTGGGCCTTGTGAACACCAAAGAACCCTTCCAGCGCCTGGTAAACCAGGGCATGATCCTGGGCGAAGACAACCAAAAAATGTCCAAAAGCCGGGGCAACGTCATCAACCCCGACGACATCATCAAGGAATACGGCGCGGACTCCATGCGGGTCTACGAGATGTTCATGGGCCCCCTGGAGGTCAGCAAACCCTGGATGACCGCCGGCCTCGTCGGCGTCTCCCGCTTTTTGGAACGGCTCTGGGCCACCGGCGAAAAAGTGGAGGGCGGGGTAAACAAATTGAATGATGAGGGAAACCCCGAAGGGGTTTCCTCCGCAACACCCCCCCTCGTCCGGCTGCTGCACCGGACCGTCAAAAAGGTGACACACGACACCGCCTCCCTCAACTTCAACACCGCCATCAGCCAGATGATGATCTACTCGGCGGAACTGGCAAAACTGCCCCGGGTCCCCCGGCCGCTCTGGGAACCTCTGGTCAAGATGGTCTCGGCCTATGCCCCCCATCTGGGGGAGGAACTCTGGGAAAAATTGGGCCACCGCGAATCGATCTCTAAAAGCCCCTGGCCGGACTATGACGAGGCCCTGACCGTGGAAAGCGAAGTAACCATTGTGGTCCAGATAAACGGCAAGGTCCGGGACAAGTTCGGCGCTTCGCCTGAGGAGGCCGGCAAAGCGCTTGAAGAACGGGCTCTGGCCCTGCCCTCGATAAAAAGGTGGCTGGAAGGGCAGATGGTCGTAAAAGTTATCATCGTGCCGGGAAAACTGGTGAACATCGTGGCGCGGCAAGGCCGCAGCCTGTAATAGAGTTGTTCAGAAACAACAGTTTCTGAACAATATCCGCTTAAAATATAGACAACGAGGCTTTCCCAAAACCAACCGGGTTTTGGGAAAAGCTCAGACAATTTAGGAGAAACGTGATGAAAAAACTACTGATGTTTACGAGTTTGGTATGCGCCGCCCTTGGTTTTCTTTCCGCCCAAAACCCCGCCCCCCCGCTGTACGAGGCGAATACCCTTTCCGGTTTCAGGGAGTGGCGGTTTGCCAATTCCGGGGAAAAAAAGAACTTTGAAATTCCCGTACTGTTTAGTTCCGCCGGGGGTATCACGTTTAAGTTTATCGATTCCGAACTAAAAGAACAGTTGGATTTTGAGTCCGAATTTCCCTGGCCGCCGATGCGGAGCGGTCAAGGCGTAACGATCTACTTCAGCGCCTGGGGGCCCTGGATTTGGGACCGGCGCCTGGAGGCTATTGATTACGGCGATGGCCGGCTGGTGCAGGTCCAGGCCGAAAGACCGTCCGCAGCCGCAAATCCTGAGGGAAGCGGGGCAGACAGTCCGGGGGGGGATACCGGCGGCCGGGCCGGGAACGAGCGAAGCCCTGACTCCGGAGTTCCGGCAACCAACTCCAGTCCGGCGGAACTTGATACCCCGCGGAAAGCTCCGGCGGAAGGCGCTTTTGACTACGGTAAACAGCCTGTCGTTACGCCGCCCCCGCCTTCCCAGATTATCGTGCGAATTTCAGGGAACACGCCCCAGCCGGGCCGGTACTACCGGCTCCAGATAGGATCCTTTTCGGTCCCCGGCAATGCCACGCGGGTTGTCAACAGCCTTAAAGAGGCCGGCCTGGACCCGGCGTTCGAGGAATTCCAGAACAAGGTGCGGGTGGTACTCGCCCATGTTCCGGGGGAGGATGTGGTGGAAGTCGTCCGGAAGATCGGCAACGTCGGCTTTCCCCAGGTCTGGTGCCGGGAAGAGCCCTAAACCTGGGCGAGCCAAACTGCCGGCAGCCTGTTGTTTGGGGTTTCTACGCGCGAAGCGCGACAAGCTGCGGGGACTGTCAGGTCCGCCGTTCTTTCAGCATTCCGGCGATAATCTCCCGAATCTGGTCCGCCAAAACCTGTTTACGCTCCTGGGGCGGAAGATCCGCGGTAAAAATGGGGAGCCCAAAGCTAACCGTGATGGGGCCGGGACAGAGGCGGTAATTCTTTTCAAAAACTTCGTAGCTGCCCGAAAGGGCCATCGGCACGATGGGAGAACCCGCCTGGGTAGCAAGTTTAAGAGCGCCGGGGCGGAAGGGAAGCAGCCCCTGGCCCCGGCTGCGGTGTCCTTCCGGAAAGATAATAATCGCGTCTCCGGCCTTTATCCGCTTAATACCCTTGTTAATAGTCTTTACCGCGCTGCGTATGTTCTTCCGGTCGATAAAAAAGCCCCCCAGCAGATATATCCACATGTTGAGCAGCGGGATATACGCAAGTTCTTTTTTGGCGATAAACCCAAAAGGCCGCCCGATATAGGCCAGGGCCAGCAGCACGTCATATATGCTGCCGTGGTTGCTCACGATGCACAGTCCGCCCTGGAGGGGGATATGTTCCCGGCCGGTTACGGTAACCGCGCAGCCGGACAGTCTGATAACCAGCCGGGCCCAGCCCTGGGCTATGCGGTACATGACGTACAGGGCCGGTTTCCGCAGACCAACGCAGCTAAAAATAAAAACCAGGATTCCGATGGGAACAAGGACCACTACCGCGCCTACAACGGGGACGAAGATCAAAACTGTTTTAAGAAAAGCCACAACCGGCCTCCCATCACCCCAGGGCTCTGTCAAATTTTTTAAGCGTTTCCCGGGCCTCCGCCGCGTCAAGCCCGCCGGACACAGGAATTCCCGTCCGCGTCAGTTCAAAAAACCGCAGGGTATGTTGGACAGGAGCCCCAGAGCAAAACCGGGTTTTTTACGTCCCGCGTCAGATCCGCAAAGACGACAATTTTCATGCCGCGCCAGGGCCCCGGAAATTTCCCGCGCCTTCCGCTTTTATACCCATGCCATGATATAACAGCGATTATGCCTAAAATCAAGAGACGGAAAGGACCGCCGCGGAGCCCCGGAAGACGGCGCCCGGCCGCCGGGACCGTGCGGACCCCGCGCGAAACCAGCCGGGCTTCGTGCGGGGAGCAAGGATCAGCGCAGGGCTTCCCGCAGATTTTGGACATTGGCGGACATCAGGCCGTAATACGTGGCGCCCCGGTCAAAATCGCGCTTGGAAACGTTGTGGACTGCGTGGAGCAGGAGCTTGCGGGCGCCCGTTTCCTCGCAGATCGTATCCGCGATTTTTTCGTTGGAAAGCTCGATGTGGAACACCACGGGGATATTCTCCGAACGGACCTTGTTGATCAGGAAGGCGATGGTGGCGGCGCTGGCCTCCGTTTCGGTGGAACAGCCGGGGAAAGCGGCAAAGTAGCTGAGGCCGTAGGCGTCCGCGAAGTAGCGGAAGGGGAAGCGGTCTCCAAAGACAATGGTTTTCCGTTTCGCGCCGTCTGTTATTGTCTGAAACGAGGCATCCAGTTCCGTCAGCTTCGCCAGACAGGAGGCGGTGTTCCGCTCATACTCCGCCGCGTTGGCCGGGTCCCGCTGTTTCAGCACGTCGGCGATTTTCCGCACGATTAGTTTCGCGTTCCGGGGGGATGTCCACACATGCTCGTCGTATTCCGCTTCTTCTTCCTCTTCGTGTTCGTGGCCTATCATCTCCGTGACAATGTCGCCCTTCGTCATGGCGGCGGGGTAATAGGTGGGGTAATTCACCGGATTCGTGTCTGCCGTAAGCTCGTCGAAACTGGTATTGCTGGCGTACACGTGGAAATGTTCCGTCCTGGCGGGAGCGTGCAGGTGATCGCTGAACATAATGTACTTGGGCGCACCTGCGGGCGGGTTTCCGGCGGCCTCGAATTTGTAGCGTACCCACAGGCTTCCGTCATCAAGGTCCGTAACGGCGGACCCCCGGTAGGTGTAGCGGGCGGTTGCCGGGACGCCGTTCCGGTAGAAACTCATGGAATCGGCGGTGATAGTGATTCTGTCCACATCCGTCACATAGTGGGCCTTGTTCTCCTCAAAAAGCTCCTGCGCGGTTTTATCGCCCTCTTCGGCCCGGTGTTCCCAGACTGGATCCAGGGTCCCGTCAAGCAGGTGCGGGTACACGGACTGCCAGTCCCCCGCCCAGTCGGTCAGGGCGCGGTCTTTGATATCCTCGCGGGTAAACTCCTCGTGTTCGTGGGAATGGCCGTGATCGTGGCCTTCTTCCTCGTCCTGCATACCCTCGACAATCACTTCTTCCACCACTTCCACGCAGTCCATAAGGGTGATAATTTCCATACGGCTGGTATCCATGGATTCAAGGATCGTTTCCACCCAGGCGTCCGATTCGCCGCCCACGTAGATAAAGACATCGCAGTTTTGCACCTTAATGATGTCCTGGGGGGTGGGTTCGAACGAGTGGCTTTCCGCCCCGGGGGGGAGCAGCATGGTCAGCGCGGCTTTACCGCCGGTAATTGTCCGCGCAAAATCATACGGGGGGAAGATGGTCGTAACCACGTTTAACTTGCCCTCCGTAGTTCCCGCGTCCTTCCGCGCCCCGGCCGGCAAGGCCGGAACAAGGGACGCCAGCGCGCATATAAAAAATACTATCCGTTTCATCAGTGTAAACTCCTGTTCTCTTAAAATCGCGTTTGTTGTTTGAAAACCGAAGTTTTCAAACAACCCTGACAACTGTTGTGTTCCGCGTCCAAAACCGCGCAGACGGATTTTGGAGCCGCCCTCGAAAAAACGGCGCGGCCTCACCTGTTTATCCGTACCTTGAGCCGAACCGCGCTTGCGGGAACCGCGCTGCGGGCGCGGAACCCCGGAACAAAAAGGCCCGGTAAAAAAGCGCCCGGAAATAACGCGGGAAAGACCGGGGCCTGTCTAAGCTGCCGGGAAAAATTCAGCGCCCCCTGGAGCAGGGCGCACAGGGGACATTCTTCCCCCCGGCAGTCGTGATCTGTGTGGGACGCGATAAACAACCCGGACAGCAGGATCGCCGGGATCAGGCACAGGACAAGGCCCGTCAGGACACCGCGTTTCATGGGCCGTTCTCCGGGGCGGGGCCGGCGGAAAGGCAGCCGCCGCAGGTTCCGTAAAAAACGGTTTTAAGCGTGTCAACGCGGAACGTGTGTTCGCACAGGAGGTGGGCCCGTATTTCTTCCAGCAGATCGCAGTCAACGTGGATAAGGGCGCCGCAGCGTTCGCATACCAGGTGAAAATGTTCCCGGCAGGCCGCTTTGTCGTCCACGTACTGATAGCAGGCGCTTTTGCCGTCTCCCAGCGCGTACTTCCGGATCGTCCCCTCCGCCGCCAGCCGTTCAAGGTGCCGGTAGATGGTGGTCTGCCCGATAGACCCATCCCTGCCGGCAAAGTGGCGGGCTATGCCGCTTACCGTTACGTGGCGGCCGTCCAGGGATCGTATGTAACTGAGGATATCCTCCCCCTGCCGGGTGCGGTAGTTTTGGGGACGTTTGCGCATCATGGGCCATGTATAACGAAAGCGGGTGAATCTGTCAATATGAAAATAGTTTCTATTTTCATATTGGATCTGTCCGGAAATTCCGGTTTTAACAACATCTGCTTGAAAACATTGACATCGTTTGTCCGGGGCGTTATATTTTTAGTTGAACAGTTGAATTATTATTCATACGTTCAATAAATGACCCGGAGGGACAGCGTGGAAACGGAAAATAACGACATAGAGCGCCTTGACTGCACGGTCCTCCACGAGGACGTGGTGCGGACGGTACGGGAAAAGATGCCCGCGGAAGAGGCCCTGATGGACCTGGCGGATCTGTTCAAGGTTTTTGGGGATTCCACGCGGGTGCGGATCATCAGCGCCCTGCTCCACGCGGAGATGTGTGTCTGCGACATTGCCGCCCTGCTGGGGATGGGCAAATCCGCCATCAGCCACCAGCTTAGGACCCTGCGGCAGACCAAACTGGTAAAGTACCGCCGGGAAGGGAAGGAGGTGTTCTACTCCCTGGACGATGAGCACGTGAGTACCATCTTTTCCCAGGGTCTGGTCCATGTTGGCGAGGGGCGTTTTACGGTCCCGTCCCCGGGCGGTTCCCCGCGGATACGGGAGGCTGAGTAATGGAAGCGCCGAACATACAGGCCCGTATCATGGGCCCGTCCGCCGGGGTTCGCGGGAAAGGGGAAGACGGACACAAGGCCGGGGGCGGGGCGGAAGGGTGCGGAGAGGAAGAGCGCAGGGGCTGCCGGTGCCACGAACACGGCGCGGCGGCGGGACGGGCGGAAAGCGAAAACCTCCGGTCCCTGTTTCTGCCCACCGGCCTGGGGCTTCTGTTTTTTGCCGCCGCCCTGGCCGCGCAAAACCGGGGTGTTCCGGGCTTTGGGGTGGGGACCGGCATCGCAGCCTGGTTTACGGCACAGGGCGGGATCTTTACGCTGGGCCTGTTCGCCGCGGCGTACCTGCTTACCGGGGGGAAGGTGCTGCTGCGGGCCCTTAAAAATATTCGTAAGGGCGAAATTTTTGATGAAAACTTCCTGATGGCGATTGCCTCCCTGGGGGCCTTCTGTATCGGCGAATACCCCGAGGCGGTGGCTGTGATGATCTTCTACCGGGTGGGAGAGGCGTTTCAGGAAACGGCGCTGCGCCGGTCCAGGGCGTCCATCACCGCGCTGATGGATATACGGCCCGACTACGCCAACCTGATGCGCGGGACGGAACTGGTCCGGGTAGATCCCCGGAACGTACACCCCGGGGACCGGATCCTTGTGAAACCGGGGGAAAAGGTCCCCCTGGACGGGCTGATCGCCGAAGGCCGCTCCGCCCTGGACTGTTCCGCCCTTACAGGGGAATCCCTGCCCCGCGACGTGGAGCCGGGGGACGAGGCGCTGTCCGGCTCCATCAACAAGACCGGGGTTCTTACCCTGACGGTGAGCAGGGAATTCGGGGAATCCACCGCCTCCAAAATCCTGCGCCTGGTCGAAGACGCGGGAAACAAAAAAGCCCCGGTGGAGAATTTTATTACCCGTTTCGCCCGGTACTACACCCCGGCGGTAGTGGGCGTCGCCCTGCTCCTGGCCTTGGTACCGCCCCTGGTCCAGGCGGGGGCCTACGGGGGCGGCTTTGCGGCGGGTTTTGCCGGAGCCTTCCCCTCCTGGCTCCACCGGGCGCTGGTCTTTCTTGTGGTGTCCTGCCCCTGCGCCCTGGTTATATCGGTACCGCTGAGCTTCTTCGGAGGCATCGGCGGGGCTTCGCGCCGGGGGATACTCGTCAAGGGCGGGAACTATCTGGAAGCCCTGAACCGGGCGGGCACGGTGATCTTCGACAAAACCGGAACCCTGACGCGGGGGATCTTCAAGGTCGCCCGGATCGTCAGCAAAGCCCCTTTTAGCGCGGACGAGGTGCTGGGCTGCGCTGCGGCGGCGGAACAATTTTCCAACCACCCCATTGCCCTGTCCATCCGGAACGCCGCCGGGGAGCGGGGGCTTGCTGTTGACCGGATCGCGGCGGCCTCCCGCCAGGAAATCCCCGGCCAGGGGGTCCGCTTGAGCGCGGGGGGCGCGGCTATCCTGGCCGGCAACCGGCGGCTGCTGGAAGAACACGGCGTCCCCTGTCCCGCCGTCGAGTCGCCGGGAACCGTGGTGTACGTTGCCCGCGCCGGGGTCTACGCCGGCCATCTTGAGATCGGCGACGAACCCAAGGCGGACGCCGCCGCGGCGATCCGCCGGCTGCGGGCAGCGGGGATCCGCCGGATCCTCATGTTCACCGGCGACAACGCCAGGACCGCGGAGGACACCGCAGCGGCGCTGGGGCTGGACGGGGTCTACGGGGAACTCCTCCCCCAGGACAAGGTTGCCCAACTGGAGGCCCTCTACGCCGAAGTCAAAGGCAAGGGGGCCGGCGGGGAAATAGTGTTCGTGGGTGACGGCATCAACGACGCCCCGGTTTTGGCCCGCAGCGACGTGGGGGTCGCTATGGGCAAGGGCCAGGACGCGGCCATTGAAGCGGCGGACATCGTGCTGATGACCGACGAACCATCGCGGCTGGCGGACGCGGTGGCCATTGCCCGGAAAACCCACCGCGTGGTCGTGCAGAACATCGCCCTCGCGCTGGCCCTCAAGGGGGTCATCCTGGTTTTGGGGGCGCTGGGGCTGGCCTCGATGTGGGCGGCAGTTTTTGGCGATGTGGGAGTGTCGTGTATCGCCATCCTCAATGCCCTGCGGGCCCAGCGCGTCTAACCTTGCGGGGGGAGGAAAACTGGGGCAGGCAGCCCTTGTTCCGCCGGGGCATCTTTTCCGCCATCCGCCTGATCTTCTGGGTTGCTTGTTTTGGCGCCGGATATCCTGTATGGTTTTATCACGGTATTTGAACGATAAACGAAACGGAGGCATTGAATGGACCGGAAGATCAATGTGAGTATCTATAACGAATTTCTTCATGAAACCACGGTAGAAGCGGTCCGCGCTATCTACCCCCAGGGGATACACGGCGCCATCAAGGCGTTCCTGGAAAAAGACAGCGCCATCGGAACCATCCGCTGCGCCACCCTGCCGGATCACCGGGAAACCCTGAACCAGGCGGTTTTGGATGACACGGACGTGTTAATCTGGTGGGGCCACATGAAGCACCACGAAGTAGACGACAAGGTAGCCGCCGCGGTGGTAAACCGGGTGATAAACGGCATGGGCCTGGTGGTTCTCCACTCCGGCCACGCGTCCAAACCCTTCCAGATGCTTCTGGGTACCGATACCTACAACCTCCGCTGGCGGGAGGCCGGCGAGAAGGTCCGGCTGTGGACCATCTTAAAAAACCACCCCATAGCCCAGGGCCTGGGCGAGACCTTTACCGTACCCCATGATGAAACCTACGGCGAACCCTTCGGCATACCCCAGCCCGATGAGCAGGTTTTTATCAGTTGGTTTCAGGGGGGAGAGGTGTTCCGTTCCGGCTGCACCTGGCGGCGGGGGGAGGGAAACATCTTTTACCTGCAAAACGGCCATGAAACCTTTCCCGTCTACCACCAGAAAGAAATACAGCTTATTATCACCAACGCGGTTAAATGGGCCTGCCCCGTCCAGCGGAACTGCGTAAGGGACCGGGGCGGCAGCAACGCCCCCGCGCTGGAACCTTACGCCCCGGACAGGGCGGATTTTACCCCCGTAACTAGGGGCTGACAGCCCCCCGCCTTTTTTCGCGCCGGCGAAGCCGGACCCCGTGTCCTGCTTTAAGCCGGTACGCCGTTCAACTGCCCCCGCTTTTTAAGGTCAATGATGTACGCGGCGTATTGAGTGTCCTCAATGGCAATATGGGAAAGAATCCACTCCTTCAGGAAACGGACAAAGCTATTTGGGACGAATTTCTTGCCCTGCTGGAAGCTTTTTACGTCCTCCACCATTTTAAGGACAAAATCCTCGTGGTGTTTTTTGTGTTCCGCCAGCCTGGGGTATTTGATGTTCGTCAATATCGTTTCTTCCGCGGAAAAGTGGTACTTCACATAGTCCATAGTCCCGTGGATAGCGTCAAAGAAAAAATCGCGGGCCGCCGCGTCCCCCTCAAGGCATCCCTGGTACAACTCGTTGGTAATGCGGATCAGCTCCTTGTGCTGGCCGTCAATCAGCGGAATCCCCACCGAGTATTTATTGCTCCATTTGACAAAACTTACTGATTTACCAGGCATAATCATTAGTGTATCACAGCGGACCGGGGGTTGTAAGGAGACGTGCGCGGCCCCTCACGGCCCCTTGAAGGCGTAAGGCCCCAAATTCCCGCCTGTTCTCCGGCGTAATCGCCCCCGCGGCTCACTCCCATTATTCGTTGTTCGTTGTTTTTCCCTCTTGCGTTATTTTTTGCTTTCGGGTAGAATGATCATACTATGAGCGGTATACCGGCCCTTGCCACAGACATGACGCAGCAAGCAAGCAAGCAAGCAAGCA
>JAISLX010000186.1 GCA_031277045.1 Treponema sp. | reverse complement strand
GCCAATGTGGTATTGATCACCATCCCGCCGCTGCTGCTGTTTATCTTTTTCAACAAGAAGATCATCGCCGGCATTACCGCCGGGGCGGTGAAGGGGTGAAGGTGTTTTGTCTTGTTCATCGGGGTCGAAGGACATGTTGGAAAACACGATATTTTTCATCATATCTCCATGAATTTCTCATTTTTTTTTGCTGAAAACGGTGAAAATTCATATACCCCGCCCTGAAGCTCCCCCGCGCAAGCAGTCATCAGGGTATTAAAACCCCTCGGCCCGGATCGACGGCGCCGGAGAGACGTTAATTTTCTTTAAGATCGTTATGCCCCTGTCTTTGCCGATTCTGGCTACGGTGGGGCTGATGGCGGGTTTGGCGTATTGGAATGACTGGTTCAACGGTCTTATTTATATCAACAAGCCGGAGCTTTATAGTCTGCAGAACATCCTTAACAGGATGATCCGCAGTATTGAGTTCATCCAGCAGTACTCAAGCTTATCCGGCAATGTCGGATCCCAGCTTTCCATGATTCCGGCTACCACAGTTCGTATGGCTATAGCGGCGGTTGGCGCCGCGCCGGTTATGATTATTTATCCTTTTTTCCAAAAGTACTTTGTTAAAGGTATTATTATTGGAGCGGTAAAAGGATAAATGGGAAGCCGGCGGATATAACATTGTCTTTTTCTACGGCTTCTTATCAAGCGATTCGTGCTTTTTGAGAGATTATGAACCGGTTTTGTTTTTGTTAAGCGATTATTTTCATAACGGGGCCGTAAGGTCAAACCGCTGCGCAGTTTGACCCGCGCAAGGGATAGAGCGGAAATACCGGAAGCCCGCCGCAGGCGGATGCCTGCGGCGGGCTGAGGAATTGGAGCGAAAGCCCGGTCAGCCCTGAAAGGGCTGATGCGCCCAAAACAATCATGTCCGGATTCTAGACAGAGCATCAGGAGCCGTCAAAACAGCGCCCGGCTTCTTCGCGTATCTGGTCAACAGCCCCCTGGTAGTTTTGCTTGAGGGCGCTCATGTTCTGGTTGTAGAAGGTTACGAATTCCGGGTCCTGGAACGGATCAAGCTGGACCTGCCGGCCGTAGCGCCGGGACAGTTCTTCTTCCTTGGCCCTGAGTTTGGGTTCGTACTGCCGCCGGATGGCCTTGTCGTACTGGTCCGCATCGTCCAGATAGCGGGCGATAATCTGGGTGAACTGTTTGTAGCGGCCGGGGAAATGGCCGTCGGAAATGACGGCCCCCAGGCCCCTGCCTACGGCCTGAATTCGTTTTTCGTCGTCTCTGGTAAGGGGAAGGGCGATCTGGGACAGGAGGACCTCGAAGATGCCCTGTTTCAGGCTTTCCCGCTGTTCTTTTGGGGCCTTTTTGAGGCTTTCCTCCAGGCTGCGGGAAGGATCTTCAAGAAATTCGTTGGCGATTTTTTTGCCCTGCTGTTTCGCCTCAAATTGGCCGATGCTGTCCTTGTCGCTTTTTACCGATTCGGTCCGTTCCAGGGCTATTTCCAGCGCGCTTTTTATCCTTCCCATTGAGAATCTCCTTCGTTCTTTCTAAAATACGCGGAACAATCGTGAAATTCAAGAAGGAGGATCTTATGGCGGACGCGATGACCCTTGTCGGGATAGCGGGCTACCTTCTGACGATGATTATCATTGGTCTTTGGTGCGCCAGAAAAAGCAACACGAACCCCGAGGAGTATTTTTTGGCAAGCCGGGGATACGGGCCCTGGGTGGCGGCTCTTTCGGCGGAGGCCTCGGACATGTCCGGCTGGCTTCTGATGGGTCTGCCGGGGGTGGCCTATTTTACCGGCTGCGGCGAGGCGTTCTGGACCGCGCTGGGGCTTTTTATCGGTACCTGGGTCAACTGGGTGCTGGTGGCGAAGCGGCTCCGTTCTTATTCCCAGATAGCGGACAACGCCATTACGCTGCCGGAATTCTTCAGCAAGCGGTTCCACGATAAAAAACGGACGCTGTTGGCCATCGCGGCGCTGATCAGTCTGCTGTTCTTTTCGATTTATGTGGGGGCTCAGTTTATAACCTTTGGCAAGCTGTTCGGCTACCTTTTTAACGCCAATATGGCGGCGATGGTGATCCTGGGGGCGGTCCTGGTGCTGGCCTACACGCTGCTGGGGGGCTTTATGGCTGTGGGAATGACCGATCTGGTACAGGGTTTTCTGATGGTAGGAGCCCTGGTGCTGGTGCTGATCTTTGGCTTTGTAAATACCGGCGGAATTTCCGGCGTTGTCAAAAACCTGGAAAACTTTCCCCGCTTTACCGATTTTTTCGGCATTGCCACCCCCGTCATGGAAAACGGCGTGCAGAAACTCGTAAACGGCGTTCCCCAGTTTGGGCCCGGCGCGGATTACGGTTTTCTCAACATCGTTTCCACAATGGCCTGGGGGCTTGGGTATTTCGGCATGCCCCAGGTTCTTATCCGCTTTATGGCTGTCAAAAAAACCTCGTTTATCAGGACCAGCCGCAATATCGCGATTGTCTGGTGTCTTGTCGCCCAGATAGCCGCGGTGCTTATCGGGATTATAGGCCGCGCCTGTCTGCCGGCCCTGCTGGGCACCGCCGCGGACGCGGAAAACATTTTTATTCACCTGGGAATCCGGTTCTTTCCGCCACTGGTTGCGGGCGTTGTTATTTCCGGCATTCTGGCGGCGTCCATGAGTTCTTCCGATTCTTTCATGCTTATCGTGGCTTCTTCCCTGGCCAACGATATTTTCAAAGATCTCATCAAGAAAGACGCCGGCGAGGCAATGGTCATGTGGATGGCCCGGATCACGATGCTGGCGGTTACGGTTTTCGGCATCGGCATCGCCCTTTCGGGCAATCAGTCCATCTTCCGGGTGGTCTCTTACGCGTGGGCCGGGCTGGGCGCCTGCTTCGGCCCTCTGACGCTCTTTAGCCTGTTCTGGAAACGGACCACCTTCCCCGCGGCGGTGGCGGGTATGCTTACGGGGGGCGTGGTCGTGATGCTGTGGAAGAACGTTATCAGCCGGTTTGGCGGGATCTTTGCCATCTACGAACTGCTCCCTGCCTTTGTGGTGTCCGCCCTGGTGATCCTGGTGGTAAGCCTTGTGACCAAAAAGCCTTCCGAGGAGATTGAGGCGGAATTTGAGCGGGCTAGGACTGCGGAATTTTGAAGAAACCGTCTCCGGTGCAGACGCCGTCTACCCGGCGGTCCCAGTGTTCCACCGGGACTTTCCGGACGAGCTGGCAGGGCATACAGAGGCCGATGATCCGGCGGGGTTTCGCGGGTCCGGCCCCCTGCTCCAGGGCGGCCAGGAAGCGGTCGTAGTACGCCCCGCCCCGCCCCAGGCGGCGGCCCCGCGCGTCAAAGGCCAGGCCGGGGACGAGGATCAGGGCGGGAAAATCCGCCGGGCCGGGCGGCTCAACGGGGGGCGGTTCCCGGATGCCGAAAGGTCCTGCGCCCAGTCCCGGTTCCGTGCCCGGGAAAGCTGCTGGAACCGGGCACGGAA
Source organism: Treponema sp. (assembly GCA_031277045.1). The sequence continues at coordinate 6,150 of JAISLX010000186.1, read as the reverse complement.
TTTCCCGCGAAAAGACACGGTAGAATTTCATGCATCCCCGTCCGTTTTCGCAGGGCTCAATACGGGGCGCGAAAATCCTCTTCCCCGCGTCCAGGGCCGTTTCCAGAAGGGGCCGGGTGTCAATCTCGTCCGGCAGCGAAAGAAAGAGGAATATGGTTCCGTAACGGGTCCACAGGGGGCTTTTTCGCAGCAGGACGGCGGCGGCTTCCCCCTGGGTGCGGAAATCCCCGGGGGACAAAAGCGAAAGGCGTTTTTTTATAATCCGGCGAAGCAAGGATTTGGGATCGGGATTGTCGCGCCGCATTGCGGCCTAGATGCGGCGGGTACCGCCGTTTTTAAGGCCCGCCTCGTAAAGTTTGCCGCAGGCGATAAACATGGGCATCTTGGTACCCCCCAGAATAATGCCGGCCTCGTCCGCCATGTCGATCATGTCCCGGCTGGGGCTTTTTCCCCGCACAAAGATAATGCCCCGGATATCCAGCAGTTCCGCGGTACGGATAACCTGGGGGTTCACAAGTCCGGTAAGAAGCAGTACGCGGTCTTTCACGAATGCCATTACATCGCTCATCAGATCCGCGCCGCAGGCGGAGACTATGTCCAAACCGGCCTTCTCATGCCCCGTGAAGATCTGTCCTTCCAAAATTTCAACAGCATCCGCTACGGTCATGCTTTCTCTCGTTTCATATTTTAGAAGATAGCACACAACCGGGTTTGAGGCAAGAATGCGTAATGATTTTGCCGGGCCTTTTTTCGTGAAATTAATGCGCCATGCGGGGCCGTCCCGTATATATCCTGAGAGGTTATGTATGAAGGTGTTTAGTTACGCGCCTTTTGGGGCTTCGGGAATCGTAATCAGGGTAGAGGTGGATATACGGCGGGGCATTCCGGGGGTCGATATTACCGGCCTTGCGGAAGGGGCGGTGCGGGAAGCGCGGGAACGGGTCAGGGCGGCGTTCCGCAATTCGGGCTACCAGTTCCCCCTGGACCGGGTTCTTATCAATCTGGCCCCCGCGGGACTGCGGAAAGACGGGGCGGCCCTGGACCTGCCCATCGCCCTGGCGGTGATGTCCGTGTCGGGGCTGGCTCCCCGCGAGGATGCCATGATGGTGCTGGGCGAACTGGAACTGTCCGGTACGGTACGGCCCGTGCGGGGGGCGCTGGCGGCGGTGGCCGCGGGGATTGGGGAAGGTATCCGTGATTTCATCGTCCCCCGGGAAAACGCCGGAGAGGCGCGGATCCTGGCGCGGGAACACGGTTCGATCCGGGTGGTCCCGGTAACCACGCTGCGGGAAGCCCTGCACGCCCTGGTGGTCCGCTCGGAAACCGGGACCCTGCCCGCTTCGGAGTTTCCCCCGGACGATTCTGGGGATGGGCCGGAAGCATCGGGGAATCCGGCTGTACTTGGGGATTTTTCCGAGGTACGGGGCCAGGACCGGTATAAACGGGCCCTGGAAATAGCCGCCGCCGGGGGGCACAACCTTTTGGTTTTTGGCCCCCCGGGAGCCGGTAAAACCATGCTTGCCCGGCGCCTGCCCGCGATCATGGCCGGCTTGACCAGCGAGGAGGCGGTGGAGGTAACCCGGCTTTACAGTCTGGCCGGATATTTTGACGGAACATCCCGGGCGAATGAGGGATTCGGCCTTATTACCTGTCCCCCTTTCCGCTCCCCCCACCATTCCGCCAGCGCCGAAGGCATTCTGGGGGGCGGCAGGACGGTACGGCCCGGGGAGATAAGTCTTGCCCACTTTGGGGTCCTGTTTCTGGACGAGGCCCCGGAATTCCGTTCCACCGTTCTTCAGGCGCTGCGGGAACCTCTGGAAGATCAGGTGATCACGATATCCCGGGCGGAATCCTCCGTCCGGCTCCCCGCGGCTTTTCAGTTGATCATGGCGGCCAACCCCTGTCCCTGCGGCAGGCTTGGCGTGTGGGACGCCGCCTCCGGGCAGGCCCCGTGCCTTTGCAGCCCCGAAGAAGTGAACCGCTATTGGCGCCGTTTTGGTTCGGCCCTGCTGGACCGGATTGAACTGCGGGTCCCGGTGGTTCCCCCCGGACTGGGGGAGATGACGGGAAGCCCCGGCGAAAGCAGCGCCGCCATCGCCGGGCGGGTTGTCCGGGCGGTGGAACTGCAGCGGGAGCGGCTGGCCGGGCTGCCGGAACGGCCCCGCCGCAACGCCCGGCTTCCTGCGGGACTGGTGGAATCGTGCTGCCCGCTCTCCGGCCGGGGGGAACAGGCCCTTAAAACCGCCGTGTCCAAACTGGCCCTTTCCGGGCGGGCCTACCACGGCATTCTCCGCCTGGCCCGGACCATCGCCGATCTGGAAGGCCGGGATACCATCGACACGGTTCATGTGCTGGAAGCGGTGGAACACCGCCGCCGGGGGGATGATCCTTATGACATATTAGCGGAAGGCTGAAAGCTCCGGCATGGCTTCCAGTATCGAATCTTCAATCCGCCGGCCGGCGCAGCTATGGCCCAGAACGCGGTCGGGCCGGGCTTTCCCGTGAAAATCGCTGCCGGCGCTGACGTAAAGCCCCAGGTTCCGGGATATTTCCTCCAGGCGCCGGCATTCCCGTGGTTTGGCGGTAGGATGCCAGGCCTCAACGCCCGCGAGTCCCCGGTTTTTCAGGTCCTCAAACAGGGCCGGAAGACGATTCAGGGACACGTAGAGGGACATGGGGTGGGCCAGTACCGGCAGACCCCCGGATTCCCGAATCAGGGCCTGGGCCCTGTCAAAGTCCAGCCCGGCCTTGGGGACGTACAGGGGTTTTCCCGGCGTCAGGTAGCGGTTAAACGCCTGTTCCTGGTTTTTGGCGATTCCCCGTTCGACCAGCAGGGCGGCAAAGTGGGGCCGCCCTATCGAGGGGGCCGGACCGGCGTTGTCCGCAGGGGAAGCGGACCCCTCCCCCGGATTGGCCGCGGAATCCCCCCGCGCAAGCCGCAGCAGATCCTCCCAGCCGGCGTCCAGGCCCATCAGCCTCACGCGCTCCAGAATCTCCCGGTTCCGCTTCTCCCGCAGCCGGGAAAGATCTTCCACCGCCTCAAGAAACGCGGAACTTGGCCGGCTAATCCCCAGCCCCAAAAGGTGGAATTGGCCCGGGCCGGGGTAGTTTATCTCAATCTCAATCCCCGGAATAAAGCCGATGCCCAGGGATTTCGCCTCGTTTCTTGCAAATGGCAGCCCCTTAACGCTATCATGATCGGTAAGGGCCAGCGCGGAAATTCCAAGACGGGCCGCTTCTCTGACAAGTGAAACCGGGCTTAGACTGCCGTCCGATGCGTTTGAGTGGGTATGCAGGTCTATCATCACGCTTATTATGAGCCTAAAACTTAAGGAATGATAACAGTGTTCTCGTCGAATTGTAAAATTGTCAAAGATATAAGCCGGGACTTTGGCGCGCGCCCTGACCCCGGCCGGAGAGGGTAGGGGACCTCAATGCCGAAAACCTTTCGGTTTGGGGCCGGATCGGTCATTTACTTCAAGGGAGACCCGGCGGACAAGGTGTTCATCCTTCAAAGCGGCATGGTAAACCTGGTCTATCAGGACATGGAAACGGGGAACGATATGCACGACATGGTCCAGCGGGGGGAATTTTTCGGGGTAAAGTCCGCCCTGGGCCATTACGCGCGGGAAGAAAACGCCGTAAGCCTTAAAGATTCCACAGTTATGGCCTTTACAATTCCCGAATTTGAGCAGATCGCCATGACCAACACCCGTATCGTCATGAAGATGCTGACCGTTTTTTCTACCCAGCTGCGGCGGGTCCACCGGCAGCTTACCAGCCTGCTCAAAACAGACGAGCAGGACCCCGAAGCCGGGCTGTTCAGCGTGGGGGAATACTACCTTAAACAAAAACGTTACCAGTATGCCCGCTATGTCTTCAGCCGTTACCTGGCCTACTACCCGTCGGGGAAAAACAGCGCCGCTGCGGCGTCAAATCTGGAACAGGCGGAGCGCGCCCTTGGTTCGGGCGCCGGGATTCAAACCGCGGACCCCCCGGAAGAAGACGACCCTTCCGCGGCCTACCACAACGCCCTGAACCTGATGACGGAAGAAAAGTACCAGCAGGCATATCTGGCCTTTACGCGGATCGAGGAAACCCACGGGCAAAGCGAATGGGCGGAAAAAAGCGCCTTCGAAATAGGCCGCTGCCTCTACATACTTAATAAATTCACGGAGTGTATTCAGTATTATACCGGCCTGCTGAACCGGAACCCCCGGCGCCCCGATCTGCGGGAGGCGGTATTTTATATCGGCCAGTCCAACGAGCGGCTGGGAAAAAAAGATCAGGCCGCGGCTTTTTATAAAAAAGTTTTGTCCATGCCCGCCCCCGAAGAGGACGAGGTAACGGTTAAAGCGCGGCGCGCCTTAAAGGATCTGGGGGAATAGATGGCCGCCGGGCTTGAAGCTTTTGAACGCTTTGCCAGAACTTTCAAGGCGGGGGAAATTATTTTTTCTGAATTTGAGCCCGGCGATGATTTTTATGTGATTCAGTCCGGGCGGGTTCATCTGACAAAGATCATCGGCGATTTTGAAAAAACCCTGGATATTATCGGGCCGCCTGATATGTTCGGCGAGATGGCGATTCTTGAAAATTCGCCGCGTTCCGCCACCGCCATTGCCCTGGACAACGTAAAAGTGCTGGAGTTTAACGCGAGGAATTTTGAGGTTCTTCTTTTGGGGAATCCCCAGATTGCCCTGCGGGTTCTGCGGATGTTCTGCAAGCGCATTTACGACGCCAAGCGGCGTTTTATGACCCTTGTGCTGAACGATCCCCAGGCCAAAATCGCCGACGTGTTTCTGATGTTCGACGAAACCCAGCCGAACATCGACAAAACCACGGAAAAAAGGGAATTTGAGGCCACGGTGGACAATATCGCGCAATGGGCCGGAATGGACGCCGGGGAAACCCGCGATATTTTGCAGCATTTTGCCTCCCAGCACAGGCTCGATATACACACCAGCCGAATCGTAGTAAAAAACATCAATGATTTTTCCCGCTTCGTTAATTCCAGACGGAATAAACTGTAGGGCCTGACAGCCTAAGCCCCCCCGCCGGGCAAAAGCCGTCTTTTTTGTTGACTTTTTTCATAGATAAACAATACACTATTTTCATGTTTCAGGCGGCGGCAGACATAACGGCAGGAAACACAGCAACCTCGGCTGCCCGTGCGGGTAACCGCGTGGAGTTTGCGGAGCAAACTCCCAGGCAATTCCGCGCAACGGAATTGCCACGGCTCCCGGCTCATATTATACACGGATCACAGGACAGCGTGTCTAGCCCCTGTAGGCTAAATCCCCCATTTTTTACCCCTTTTTTTTATAACCTCAGACGAAAAAGCCGCGCCTTTTCCCTCTTTATTAAACAAAACCGCCCCGTTCGGGGACAAAACCAGGCCGCCGGCGCGTATCTTTACCTTTCCGGTAATTACTTTTATCACGCCGGTAACTACTTCCGGCCCATTAGTAACTACTTTTGCCTCATTGGTAACTACTTTTGCCTCATTGGTAATTACTTTTGCCTCATTGGTAATTACTTTTACTCCATTAGTAATTACTTTTGCCTCATTGGTAACTACTTTTACCCCATTGGTAACTACTTCCGCCTCACCGGTAACTACTTTTGTCCCGCTGGTAACCGCTTCCGGGGCGGGCATACGCAAAGAAAAAAACGTGGATACTGCGTATTCATGTTCAATTAATACAGGCGGCAAAGCCGCCAAAAGAGAGGCTTACTATGGCTCATAATACGGACTGGCTCCCAACCACTCGGGAAGGCCAGTTGGCAATGGCGAAGGATTGGCTGCCTGTGATGACAGCCAACGCGGAAGCGTGGGGCATTCCCCCCGCCGTTATAACGGACTTTACCGCGCTGACGGGCGCGGCGGACACGGCCCTGGCGGCGGCGAAGAACGAGACGACCCGCACGCCCGTGGCTACGGCGCGGTGCCGGGAGGCGTTTACGGCGCTGACGAACAAGATGCGGGATATAAAGCGCCGCTACTTCCTTTCGCCGCCGCTTACGGAGGCGGATTTCGCCGCCCTGGGCCTTGACCGGCGCGACCCGCACCCCACACCCTCCGGTGTGCCCACCGCCCAGGTAACCGTAGAAACCTTTCTGGCAGGCCGCCATGAGCTGGGTGTAAAAATC
>JAISLX010000049.1 GCA_031277045.1 Treponema sp. | reverse complement strand
ATCTTAAGCGATGCCTGATTCGGAACGGAGGCTCGTTCGAATAGGAAGTTTATTATACCGTCTGGTTTAATACCAAATTTTTGAAAGCGTTGCCTTGTTTGAGCCGGAGCAAGCTCCGGGATATTAAACCAGACCTTGCGAATAAAGAACCCCGCCATCATTGGCGTAGAAATTGAACCGCGCCAAGGATCCCCCGCGAGCCGGCGAGCGGGTTCTTGGGTATTCGACCCCCCCTTCGAATAAATCTATTTAGATGAAGAACCCAGGAGCAATCTCGAAGCAAGCTTGCTTGCCGGTATCTTCGTTGGACGGATACATATCCCGCCCTAAACAGGGCGCGTTGTTTTACGCCGGAAATTCCGCTATCATGGGATGCTATGACCATTCTTACGCTTGGAAATGATCTGCTCCGGCAAAAAGCGGAGCTGGTAAAAAACATAGATGACGGGATTAGAACAACCGCGGGGGAGATGCTTGACGCCCTTCACGCCGGAAAGGGCGTGGGGCTGGCCGGGCCGCAGGTTGGTTTTATGAAGCGGATCTTTGTGGTTCATGTGGAAGGCGATGCGCCGCGGGTGTTTATCAACCCCTCGATTACGGCTACCTCGGCGGAGACGGTGAAGTACGAGGAAGGCTGTCTTTCCATTCCCGGGGTGTGGGCCGATGTGATCCGGGCCAAAACCCTGCAAATCCAGGCCTGGAACGAAAAGGGCCGGCCTTTTACGATGGACGTGGACGGTATTCTGGCCAGGGTGATCCTCCACGAGTACGACCACCTTGAGGGCATGCTGTTTATCGACCGTCTTTCCGTCCCCAAGCGGAACCGCGTTCTTGCCAAGATGAAAAAACAGGCTCTGACCCGGCCGGGAAGCTAAAGGCTTGCGGATCGTTTACGCGGGAAGTCCCGCGATTGCCGTTCCCGCCCTGGAAAGTCTGGCCGCCCTGGCCCTGGAAGACGCGGGTATGCCGGGGGAAGAAAAAGGGCACGCGGCGCCCGCCTTTGAGCTTGCGGGGATACTTACCAATCCCGACAGTCCCCGCGGCCGGAGCGGAAAACCGGAACCCACCGACGTGGCCGCCGCGGCTCTGACCCTGGCGGAGCGGTTTGAACAGGCGCGGCGGAAACCCCCGGCCATTCTTAAACCCGGCAAGCTGGGCGGCGCGGCGCGGAAACAAATTGAGGCACTGTGTCCCGATTTGCTTGTTTCTTTTGCCTATGGCCGGATCTTCGGCCCCAAATTCCTCGCCCTTTTTCCGCTGGGGGGGATTAACATCCACCCCAGCCTGCTGCCCGCCTACCGGGGGCCGTCCCCAATTCCCCAGGCTATTCTGAACGGAGACCAGGAGACGGGCCTCAGCGTCCAGCGGCTTGCCCTTGAAATGGACTGCGGGGACATTTTGGCCCAGGAATCCTTTCCCCTGACGGGGCGGGAAACCACTTCCTCTCTGAGCGGGGACATGGCCCGCAGGGCGGCGCGGCTGCTCCCCTGTGTCGTGAGGGACCTTGCCGCGGGGCGTGCGCGGGGCCGGCCACAGGAACCAGGGAAGGCCAGTTACTGCGGTCTTCTTTCTAGGGAAGACGGGCGGATCGACTGGAATTTAAGCGCCCGGCGCATCGACGCCCTGGTCCGGGCCTATATTCCCTGGCCCCTGGCCTGGACCACTGACGGGGAACGCTGCCTTTACATCCTCGGCGCGGACCGGCAGGAGGGCGGGGACGGGCCGCGGGCCGCGCCCGGAACGGTCCTGGGCGTAGACAAGGAACGGGGGATACTGGTACAAACAGGGGACGGGGTCCTGGCCCTTACCATGTTGCAGTACCAGGCGAAAAAGGCGCTTGAGTGGCGGGCCTTTCTGAACGGCGCCCGGAATTTTATTGGCCGGTGCCTTGGGGAAAAACCGGATTGAGTAATGGGCTTTATAAATTTGGATCGTAACACTGTCGAATCTTACGCCGTCAATCATTTCAAACTTTTTATAGCAATGGCCGCGGGGCTTTTGATCTTTGTGGGGCTTGTCGCCGTTTCTATTTTTTTTGTTACTGTACGGGGGGCGGAGCAGACGATGGTCCCCGATGTCCGGGGCAAGGAGTTGACGGAAGCTCTGTTGGAACTCCAGCAGAAGGAGCTTTACCCGAGGATAAGCCTGCGCTACACCCAGTCATCTTTTGACAAGGGGCTTGTTCTGGAGCAGGACCCCGGTTCCGGCGCTATCGTCAAGGCGGGCCGCCGGATCAACCTGGTGATAAGCCGGGGTGTACTTGTCAACACCATCGAGGATTACCGGGGCCGCAATCTTGACGATGTGCGGCTGGATCTGCGGACCATGTTCGCGGAGGCCGGCACTTCGGGCCTGGCCACGCTTTCCCTTAAAGAACCCGTGATGTACGAGTATTCCGATGAGGAGCCGGGGATCATTTTACAGCAGAAGCCGGAGCCCGGCTCAGGCATATCCGGCCCCACCACGCTGGAATTTGTCGTAAGCCGGGGGCCGGAAAACACCGTCGTAACGATTCCCCGTTTTACCGGCCTTGGCGTTTCGGAAGCCTTGACCTTGCTGGGCCGGGAGGGGCTGGATTTTGTGTTTGAACTCCGGCCCAGTCTGACCAATGAAACGGGGGGAACCGTGGTGTACCAGGACCCCCCGGAGGAAACCCGCGTTTCGGCGAACACCCCGGTTAGCCTGGTAGTAAACATTCCCCCCGAAATTCCGCCGGGGGAACTGTTCGGCCTGTTCAGCTACACCGTGCCGGTGAACCCCTACCCGCTGACTATGCGGCTGGAGGCCCTGATTCCAGGCGGGGAACGGACGGAGCTTATCAGCGTCCCTTACCGGGGCGGGAACTTTACCGTGCCTTACCAGCTTCCGGAGGGGACTGTGCTTATCCTATCCATACTGAACCGGGAATTGTACCGGGAAACCCTGGTTTCGCCGAATTCGGCGGGAGCGCTTTTTCCCGATCAACTGTAAGAGACCCGCCGACAATCCCGTAGTAACGAACATTGCCCCCCAGGGATTTTATGACCTTTTGGCCCGCCCAACTAAGCGCCAGCGGCCGGGTAAAGGAATTTTTGAGGAGGAAATGTTCCGGGCGAATGTTCCGGTACATCAGATTCTGGAGGACATCTCCACCCCCAACCAGTACCGAAGGGCGCAGTAAATCCAGGGTCCGCAGCAAATCCCCGCTTTCCCCTTCATTTTCTTCTACACAGCTTAGGGATGCGCCCCCCCGGACCGCGGCCAAAACCGCCAGGATCAGGGCACCTTTTTCCGCCAGCGGGCACAGGGACAGCAGACGGTCCCGTGGAAAAAGCCGGGGGTAAGGGGGCTCCGCCATCAGGGACAGCAGTTCCCGGTGTGAATTCTGCCCCCCGCCGGGCCACATCACTGCCGGATCACCGGCCTCCGGACCGCCGCCGGGCACAGCCGGGAGATCGGGCTGGGGGGACAGGCGCAGCCGTTTGCGGACGCCGCCGCTGGTTACCAGAATGTTTGTCCAGCCCGGCTGCCCGGACGGACTGTCCAGGTAGATCCGGGGCAGAGCCGGATCCAGGGCCGCCGCCTGTTCCGCGGTCCGCTCCGTAACGCAGATGGCGGAAACAGTCTCCCCAAGTTCGCGGAAATCCGCACCGCGGGAACCTGTACCGCGCTGGTTCCCGCTTACGGCCTGGGGGGGCAGGGGCAGAAACACCGCCCCCGCCAGAGCCGCCCCAAAGACCGCAATGGACCATTCGGGCCGGTTTTCGGCGAGGATCATGATCCTGGCCCCCCGCTCTATGCCCAGGCTGTGGAACAGAACCGCCAGTTGACGGGCCCTAAAGGCCAGGCTTCTGAAATCCACTGTCTCCACAAGCCGGTCCCCCCGGCACAGTTCAAGAGCTTTCCGGGTCTTGTACTTCCTGGCCCCTTCAAGGCACAAATCCCCCAGCGTTTGTACAGTCATACCCACTTAGACCGGATGCGGCCCTGCCGGTTGCGCCGTCCGCGCCGGCCCCGCCTGGGTTGCTTGCGCGGGGTCCGGCCTTTGGGTACAGTGCTTTCATGGGAATCTGCCGGGTGGGCTGTTTATTGATTGTACTGGGGCTGCCGCTCAAAGCGGCGGTCCTTGCCGATTCCGTTGTGGACATTATGGAGGAGCCGCCGGAAATGTTCATCGGTTTTACCCTGAAGGAGCTTTACGGCCGTTTTGGGGTTCCCGAGGCGGTCTACTCTGTTCGCGGGGCGGATGAATGGCAGGATGATGTGGTGCTGGTTTACCCCCAGGGGGATTTTTATGTGTACCGGGACCGGGTTTGGCAGTTGGGAATCAAGGCGGTCCGGGGAATCCGTGTGGGGGACAGCCGGGAGGCGGTGATCCTCGCCCTGGGAGAGGAAGCGCGGAAGGAGGAAAATTACGTTCTCCTCCCTATCTACGGCCGGCCCTGGCCCATCACCCTGCGGATAAACCTGGGGGCATCCGCCAAAGTGGTGGAGATCTTTGTGTACCGCAGCGATTTCTAGCGGCCTGTTGCGTTGGTGGATTTTTGCGCCACTAATAACGCAAAAATCCCGGTTATCGGGGCCGCTTTCGGAGTTCGCGGGGTAAAAAATCGCCTGATCGGCGATTTTTGAGGTTTTACGCGCAAAGCGCAACGAACTCCTAGCGGCCTGTTGTGTTTGGCGGACGTTTTCGGCGCCCTTTTTCGCGGTAAACCGCCGCGGGCGAATTTAAGCGCGCGGGAATTTTTCGGGAGATTCCGGCGCGCCGGGGAGTATACATGACAAAAATCTGCCTCTGTCTGACCGCTAAAACCATCGCTGCCGATCTGGAGATTCTCGCACGGAACCGCGGGTACGCTGACATCGCGGAACTGCGGGTAGACTGCCTGGACCCGGACGAGCGTTTTTTGATTCGTCATTTCCCGGAGCAGGCGGGTCTGCCGGTTATTTTAACTGTCCGGCGGGAAAAAGACGGAGGAAGCTTTACCGGGGGAGAAGCGTCGCGGATCCGGCTTTTGGCCCAGGGGCTTGCTTTCGCGCGGGCCGACCCCCGGAAGAATTTCGCCTACGTTGATCTGGAGGAAGACCTGAACGTTCCCAGCCTGGAAGAGGCGGCCCGGACTTTTGGTATCCGGATTATCCGTTCTTCCCACAATTTTAACGGCGTTGAGGGGGATATACCGGGGAAACTGCGGAGCCTCCGCCGGACGGGGGACGAGATCGCCAAGATCGCCGTGCTGGCCCGGAATTCCGCCGACACGCTGGCCCTGGTCCGGGCCGCCCGGGAGACGCGGAACGTGGACAAGATCCTCCTCTGCATGGGGCATTACGGGGTTTTTACGCGGATTCTTGCGGAAAAACTGGGTTCCCAGATTAGTTATACCAGCGCGGAGGGGGAAGGGCCGGCCGCTCCGGGCCAACTGTGTTCCCGGGACATGGTGGAATTGTACCGTTTCCACAGCATTAACCAGGAAACGCAGGTGTTCGGAGTGCTGGGGCATCCCCTCCATGTTACCAAGTCCCCCAAATTTTTTAACGCGGTCTTTGCCCTGGAAGCCGCCAACGCGGTCTATCTGCCCTTTCCCGCGGATTCCCTTAAAGATTTTATGGCTCTGGCGGACGAACTGGACCTGCGCGGCATATCCGTAACGGTCCCTTACAAAGAGGCGATTCTTGATTATCTGGGCGCCATATCGGAAGATGTCAAACGGGCCGGGGCCTGCAATACCATCAGTCGGGGGCCCCTGGGCTGGCAGGGTACCAATACGGACATGCGGGGTTTTTCCGATTCGCTTTTGGCCTTTATCAGCAATTTGCGCGCCGGTAAACAGGGCGGAAAGGAACCGGAGTCCCGGAAAATGGGGTTTTTTCCGGCGCGGAAGCCGGCGGACATTTCTAACCTAAAGGGCAAAAAAGTTACCGTCATCGGCGCGGGGGGGGCCGCCCGGGCCGTGGCGGCGGAGCTGTACCGTCTGGGGGCCCGGGCCTTGATTTTGAACCGCACTTCGGCGAAAGCCCGGAATCTCGCCGTCCCCTACAAATTCAGCTGGGGGGGGCTGGACGAACGGGGAGTAAACCAAATGGGACGTTTTTCCGATATTATCATCCAAACCACCCCCGCGGGAATGGAGGGGAACCCCTGCCAGGATCCCCTGGAGTTGTACTCGTTTACGGGGAAAGAAATCGTTATGGACCTGATATACCAGCCGGACCGGACTCCGTTTTTGCGGCGGGCGGAGGCGGCGTCTTGCCCTGTTCTGAATGGCTACGATATGTTAATCCGGCAGGCGCGGTATCAGTATACCCAGTTTTTTAACCGCGATTTTCCTGTGCCCTTTCTTGCCCGCATAAATATTTAAAGAGGTAACGCATGGATTCCCAGGGAATGAAAGAACGGGCCGCACTGCGCGCTGCGGACGAACTTGTAACCAGCGGTATGCGGCTGGGCCTTGGAACGGGGTCCACCGCTGTTTTTGTGGTTCGCCGCGTGGGCGCAAGGCTGGCGGATGGCAGCCTGAAGAATATCAAAGTATTTGCTACCAGCTTCCAAACGGAACTGGAATGTGAGAGACTGAATATTCCTCACTATAGCCTCAATTCTCCGGAGTTGGGCGGGGAACTGGATCTTACTATTGACGGGGCTGATGAAATTGATCCGGAAAACAGACTTGTCAAAGGCGGCGGCGGCGCGCTCCTCATCGAAAAACTGGCCGCCTATAATTCCGGCTGTTTTGCCATCGCGGCGGATGAATCCAAACTGGTTTCCCATCTGGCCCTCCGTTTTCCCCTTCCGGTGGAAGTAATCCCCGAAGCGCGGCTCCCCGTAATCCGGGCCCTGGAAAAACTGGGCGCCGCAGTAACGCTGCGGGAGGCGCTGCGCAAGGCGGGGCCTGTAATTACCGAACATGGCAGCCTGCTCCTGGATATTCTTTTTCGGGAGCCGGTGGAGCCTGATGAACTTGAGGAACGGATCAACCTGATTCCCGGCGTAGTTGAAAACGGTTTTTTTACCGGCGCGCGGGGCGTGCGGATCCGCCCCCGAATCTACATCGGGCGGGAGAACGGCGCCGTGGAAACGCGGGATTAGGCGCCTGCTGCATAGGAGCCGGTTATCACAGAAGGCGGTTTCAAAACAGCAGGTTTTGAAATTGACCCACAAGTTTAGCGGGAGCGTTGACAATGGCGGTGGACAAACATATTAATTTTTTTGAACTGGAAAAGGCCTGTGAAAAACCGGGCTGCCCGCTGTGCGGCATTGTTAACGACCGGGCGGAACGTTATATCGACAACATGCTTTTTGAGCATGTCTCGGACCGGAAATTCCGCGCCGCCCACCGCCTGGCCGGGGGCTTCTGCGCGTACCATTCCCGGAACCTTGAATCTTTTAGGGACGGTTTGGCGGTGGCGATTTTAAGCCGGGATGTTTTGGAGGAACGCCTGGATTCTTTTAAGAACCGGGGGATCTGGCGGCGAAAGGAACGCTGTCCTGTCTGCGTGGAACGGGACCGCATCGAAACCGAATACCTGGGTTTTCTCGCGGACGCCGGCGGGGAAAGTCCGGGGGAGCGCGAGCTAAGGCAGATTTTTACGCAGTCCGGCGGACTCTGCGCCCCCCATTACGGCCGGCTCCTGAGTTCCTGGAAACGGATCCCGGCCTGGCTTACTGAATTTCATAACCGCAAATTTGCCAATCTCAAGCGGCGGATCGACGAATTTATCGAACTGTCCGCCTACGGCAGGCAGGAAGAATTCCGCGCCCTCCCCGAACAGGATAAACTGGTGTGGAAAGAACTGGCCCTGGCCCTGCGGGGGAACGTGGATTAGTATGGCTTCAGCTTCAACAATAGTAAAACTGCCCTGGAAGAAAAGCCGCTCCGCCCTGATGGCCGCCGCCGCGCAGGACCGGCTGATCCCCCTGGTGCTTTGCTGCGCCGCCACCATCGGCACCGTACTCTTTTCATTCGTTTCTCCTCAGATTATCCGCTACACTGTCGATTCGGTCATCGGGAACGAACCCCTGGCGGCCCCGGCCTTCGTAACGCACCTGGTCGATTCGCTGGGGGGAACCCTGTTCCTGCGGCGGAACCTGTGGATCTGCGCCCTCGTTACGCTGGGAGCGGCCCTCTGCTCCGGCATCCTCAACGTCGTAAGACGTTACATCGGCATGGAAATTGGAGAAACCATCGCCTGGCGGCTGCGGAACACCCTCTACGGTCATATCCAGCGGCTCCCCTACCCGTGGCACGTGCGCTGCCACACGGGGGACATTATCCAGCGCTGTACCTCCGATGTGGACACGATCCGCAATTTCCTTCAAAACCAGTTGAGCGAAATGCTGCGAATTTTCAGCGTGTTTGTGTCCGCCCTGCTCATGATGTTTTCGATGGATGTTTTTATGTCCCTTATGGGACTGGTTTTGATGCCCCCCATTTTTTTGTTTTCGCTTTTGTACTTCAAAAAAGTCGCGCGGGAATTTGTCAAGGCGGACGCGGCGGAGGGGGATATGCAGGCCTGCGCGCAGGAAAACTACACCGGAGTCCGGGTAGTCCGGGCCTTTGGCCGGGAATCCCACGAAATGGAACGTTTTTCCGCCAGGACCGCCGCCCACGCGAATATCTGGATTCGTACCGGCAGGATGCTGGGCCTCTTTTGGGGGGCCGGAGATATTATGAGCGGGCTCCAGCTGATCATCATCGTGGCGGCGGGGATTATGAGGAGCGTCCAGGGAGAGCTTTCCCCCGGTACTTTTCTGGCCTTTTACACCTATTGCAGTTGGATGATCTGGCCCGTCAGACAGCTTGGCCGTATCCTTTCGGAACTTTCGCGGGCGCTGGTGTCCGCCGGACGGATCCGGGAGATCCTCGCGGAGGAGCCGGAAACCGATCCGCCCGGCGCCTTGCGTCCGGCGATCCGGGGGGAGATTCGCTTTGAGAACGTCAGTTTCGGCTACGCCGGGGAAACGGGGGACACGACTGTCCCGGTATTGCGGAACATTTCTTTTACCCTGAAGCCCGGCTCTACCCTGGCGATTCTGGGGGCCACAGGTTCGGGAAAATCCACGCTGGTACACCTTATCGCCCGGCTCTACGACCTTCCCCCCGGCGGCGGCAGAATTACTATCGACGGCGTCGACATCCGCCTTATTCCCCGGAACTACCTGCGCCGCCATATCGGTCTGTGCCTGCAGGAACCTTTTCTGTTTTCCAAAACCATCCGGGAGAATATCGCCGCGGGGGCCGGAGGCCTTCCCCTGGAGGAAATCCACGCCGCCGCCGCGGTGGCCCAGGTGGACGGGAGCATCCGGGAATTTGAGAAAGCTTACGAGACGGTGATAGGCGAGCGGGGGGTTACCCTTTCCGGCGGCCAGAAACAGCGGGTCGCTATCGCCCGGATGCTGGCGGCCAATCCCCCGGTGATGATCTTTGACGACAGCCTGTCCGCGGTGGACACGGAGACGGATATTAGGATCCGTTCCGCCCTTAAAGGGCGCGTTGCGGATACGGCGGTGATCCTTATTTCCCACCGCATATCCAGCCTAATGCAGGCGGACCAGATCCTCGTGCTTAAAGACGGGGAGATGGAGGAACTGGGGACTCACCGGGAACTTGTGGCGCGGGAGGGAAGCTACCGCCGGATTTTTGAACTCCAGCGGGGCGCCGTACATCCCGGCGAAAATAACACTGACTGAAGGTATCAAACATGTCCGATTACGAAGACCCGGAGTATACTAAACCTGTTTCACCGGCTGTCTGGAAAAAGATGATCCCCTTTATCGCCCCCCAAAAACTGAACCTGATCCACTGCGCAATCCTTATGCTCAGCGCCGCCGCGGTGGACGTGATCCTCCCCCTGCTTCTGGGCTACGCCATACGGCACAACATCGAACCCCGCAGCAGCCAGGGCATGGGGGGACTTTTGGCGGCGGCGGCCGTCATGATCCTGATCCAGGGGATCAACGTCCGCTTTTTTGTGGCCAAGGGAATCCGCGCGGAGGTGGGAATTGTCCGCGCCGTGCGGAACGCGGTGTTCTTTCACCTTCAGAAACTCAGCCTGGATTACTACAACAAAACCCCTGTGGGTTACATGATGGCCCGCACCCATTCGGACACCGGGAAAATTGGGGAATTGGTAGCCTGGGGGGTTATCGACTTTTCCTGGTCGGTGTTTTACTGCATCGGGGTTATCATTTCCATGTTCCTGGTTCACTGGCGTCTTGCCGTTATTGTCTGCGCCACCATCCCGCCCCTGGCCCTGTTTACCTGGTTTTTCCAGAAACGAATTTTGGAAGTAAACCGGATTCTGCGGCGCGTCAACTCAAAAATGACCGGGGCCATGAACGAGGGAATTACCGGGGCGCGGACGGTCAAGGTCCTGGTGGCCGAGGAGCAGAGCCTCCGCGAATATTCGGCAATTACCGGCGAATACCGGCGCCACGCCAACCGGATGGCCCGGCTGCGTTCGGTTTTTATTCCCCTGGTGCTGTTTATCGGTTCCACGGCGACCGCCGTGGTCCTGGGCTACGGCGGTTACGAAATAGTATTCCTGGGGGCGGATCTTTCGGTACTGGCGATTTTTTTGCAGTACGCCGGCGGTTTTTTCGACCCCATTCAGAACATCGCCAACATCCTTACCGATTTTGTCTCCACCCAGGCCAATGTGGAACGGGTGTCCGGCCTTCTGGAGCAGGCCCCCACGATAACCGACAGCGATGCTGTTGTTGAAACCTACGGGGACACATTTCATCCGAAAAAAGAAAACTGGGAGCCTGTCCGCGGGAACGTGGAATTCCGGGACGTTACGTTCCGCTACCCCGACGGGGGGGACAACGTGCTGGAACACTTCAACCTCCGCGTGGAGGCCGGAAGCTACGTGGCCATTGTGGGGGAAACCGGCGCGGGAAAATCTACGCTGGTCAACCTTGTGTGCCGTTTTTTTGAGCCCAGTTCGGGGCAACTTCTTATTGACGGCCGGGACTACCGGGAGCGGAGCCAGCTTTGGCTCCACAGCGCGCTGGGCTACGTCCTCCAAAGCCCACACCTTTTTACCGGTACTATCCGGGAAAACATCCGCTACGGCAGACTTGACGCGAGTAACGCGGAGGTGGAGCGGGCCGCGGAGATCGTCCACGCCGACGCGGTTATCGCCAAACTGGAAAAGGGCTACGACACCGAGGCGGGGGAAGGCGGCGACCGGCTTTCCACCGGTGAAAAACAGCTTATCTCTTTTGCCCGGGCAGTTCTGGCGGACCCCCGGATTTTTATTCTGGACGAGGCCACCAGTTCCGTAGATACCGAAATGGAAGCGCTTCTCCAGCACGCCATAAGCCGGCTGCTGGAAGGCCGCACCAGTTTTGTTATTGCCCACCGGCTTTCCACCATCCGGGGCGCCGACACCATCCTTGTTGTCCACGACGGCAGGATTATCGAACGCGGCGTCCACGACGAGCTTATGGCCGCGCGGGGCCGCTACTACGATCTCTACACCCGCCAGTTCGAGGAAGAGGCGGAAAAGCGGGTTCTCCGCTGAAATTCGCGGCAGCCGCTGAAGTTGCCGGTTACAAACAGAGGTATATGCAATTTGGGCTGAAATTGGTTGCAAAAATAGAGGGAATACAAAAATAGAGGGAATACATTGACAAATAAGTTAGAACATGGTATAAGGTTATAAACTACTTTTGGGAGTGACATATGTTTTGTAAAAATTGTGGCAAAGATATACCGGATTATAGTAATTTTTGCTTGTATTGCGGAACATTATTATCTGAATCAAAAAACGAGGAAATAATAAGAAAAGGCAAATCAATAATTATTTTGAAGAATGAGAAAAGGCTTGGCTGGGGCTTATATAAATTGAAAATATTTATTGACGGTGATTTTATAAAGGCTGTAAAAAACGGGAATTCCGTATCGTTTGAAGTGGAAAATGGGAAGCATATTATTTTTTGCGAGGCAACATTCTGTGAAAGATCTGATCCCATTGAA
>JAISLX010000003.1 GCA_031277045.1 Treponema sp. | reverse complement strand
ATAACCGAAACGGTATAAATTTACAAAAAGATTGAAAATTTATACCATCCTGGACGCCCCGGATTTCCCGGAAAAAATGGTAAGGTTCTTTAAGAACCACGGGGATTCTTGAACAAATCCATTATGCTATTCCACTTTAAATCTAGATACCTCCCGAACTAAAATATCGATATTCTCCTTGTTCTGGCCGCTGATGGTGTTTACCCGGTTCACCGCCACGTTGATCTGATCCGCGCCGGTGGCCATCTCGTTCATCCCGTTGGTGATTTCCTGGGTCACCATCTCCAGGTTTTTACTCTCCTGGATGACCTCTTTGCTTCCCTCCAGCATCTCCATGGAACCCCCCTTGACCCGCTGGGTGATGTCGTTCAGCCGGGCGATGGATTCCAGTATCTGTTTGCTTCCCTCTCCCTGTTCCTCCATGGCGTTCCGAATGTTTTCTTCCTGATCGGAAACGATCTTGACCCCGCTGTCTATGGCCTCGAACTTCTCTAACACCCCGTTGGTGGATTTGGTGATCTTGTCGATGCTGTCCTTGATCTTTTTGAGCACCGCGGAAATGGTTTTGGATTGTTCCCCGGAATTTTCGGCGAGTTTGCGGATCTCGTCCGCCACCACCGCGAAGCCCTTCCCCGCTTCCCCCGCATGGGCCGCTTCTATGGCCGCGTTCATCGAAAGCAGGTTCGTCTGGCTCGCGATGTTTTCCATCACCGCGTTGATCTCCAACAGCCCTTCGGATTCCCGGGCGATTTCTTGGATGTCCGTGGCCACTTCCTGGAGCCCGGTCCGGCCCACCTCCGAGGCGTTGGCCAGGTCTTTGACGTTTTCCACGTTTTTGATCAGGGTCTGGGTGACGGACTGGATGTTGGCGAGCATCTCCTCAATGGCCGAGGAGGACTGGGAGACGCTGGCGGTCTGGCCTTCGATATGCTGGTTGAGCTTATCGATGTTGACGGTGATCTGCTCCATGGTGGAGTTGGTTTCGGTGACCGAGGCGGACTGGTTTATCACCCGGGTCTTGATGCCCTGGATATTGGCGGTGATCTCGTTAATAGCCGCCGCGGTTTCGGTCATGTTACTGGCAAGTTCGTTCCCGATGTCAAAGAGGGCGGCGGATTGTTGTTTGATGATCACCACCAGGCTTCTGATCTTCTCCAGGGTCTGGTTAAAATACCGGGCCAGGTCGCCGACTTCATCCTTGGACTTAACCGCTATGGACTTGGTCAAGTCCCCTTCCCCTTCGGAGATGTCCTTGAGGGTGAGGGCCACATTGACGATGGGCTTGGTAATGTTGGTGGCAACAAAATAAATAATAACCGATGCCACGATTATGGCGATGGTCGACACGACAACGGTAAAGATAGTCATGGCGTTGACTTCTTTCAGGATAATCTCCTCACTGGAACCGATCATAACCGCCCAGGGGGCGGTATCGCTGCCGATCCGGACGGGGTGTACCGCTATCTGCAGGGTGGTTTTGAATGTGGGGGAATACTCCGCCATTTCATATACGGTTCCGCTTTTGATCGCGTCCGCCACCGCGTCAACGTTGGAATTGTACAGGCTCGCATCGGCGGTCCGTATGTCCTTCCCTATCCGGACCGGGTCATAGCTGCCGATAATCGTACCGTTGTTGGTATACGCGGCGGCGGCGGCAATCTCCTCCGTCTTGGCAGCATCCAGCAGCGCCTGGATCACCGGCTGGGTGTAAGCCATATTAATGGTTACCCCCACATTGGCCACCAGTTCCTTCGCTGAATTAAACACCGGTACCCGGATATTACAGGTATAGGTATTTTTGCCGGCCACAACCCGGGGAACAGGATTCCCAATCCGGACAACACTGGACAGATCCGCGCTTACCCGTTCATACTCTTCATAAACGGCAAGCTCGGTCCGGCCGCTCACCTGGGTATACATGGCCACATACTGGCCCGTGGGACTATTGCCGGGCAGCCCGGCGAATTGGGCGTCCATATTATCAATGGCATTCGGCTTCCAGACCGTATAAATCTGAATAATCCGTTCATTCGCCTCTACCAGGGCCAGCATATTTACATTAAACTGGCGGCGGCGGACAGCGGGATCCAGATGTTCGTAATCGCCCATAATGGATGCCATGTTCTGTGCGGTATGGAGATATACCTCATACCGCGCCTTGAGATCCAGGGCAATGCTTTCAGCAAGGCTTGTGTTATTTTTCTTTATGGCCTGCAATTGCATAGTCCGGGCGCGGCTTAAAAGAATTACCGAGAGAGACACTACCACGATCAACAGGATCACAATAACAATAATGCTGAGCCTGATTTTAATTTTCATTCTAAAAACTCCTCGAAACATAACGGCTATTTCAAAATCTTTTAGTATTCTGCGAACCACGAGATTTTGAAAGACAAGCTTTGCTCGTCAAGCAGCCTGAAATTCAACGGAAAATGCGGGCCGCACCAGGGCGCAGCCGCTTTTTCCGCGGCCTGCTTCAAAAAACGCGCGTTTTGAAACAGGCTGAACACAACGAAACTTTTCCAAAATGCCGGATTTTGAAAAAGTGCGAACGCTGTTCAAACACTAACGTGGCTGAACAACTCCTAGACCGGGATCTCCCCCGCCCAAAGCGCGCCTTTGGAAACTTACAGAGGATATTATGTTCCATGCTCATGACGTTTCCGCCGAAAATGGCCGCGTGGGTACGGCCCCTCCGCCGAAAACCCCAGCTAAACCAGGCGGTATGTTAGCAAATCACACCCGGCAAAACTATGACTTTGAGATTTTTATTCCATACCTAAACTAGAACCTCCTGACCATATCAACGCGCTCCTTGTTACTACTCCGACAACCACTGTCCCTCCATCATTTCTCCCCTCGTTAAAATATAAGTTATTTTTAAAATAAAACCACCTTTTTTTAAATTTATTATAATAAAATTTCCCGTCAATAATGTAAGAAGGGGGAGCGCCCTTGCCCGCAAAAGGTAAACCCCCTTACCCAAGTCAAGCCTTTTTTGACGCGGTACCCCCTTCTACATCTTCTCCTTATGGAACCATCGCTGGGGGGTACGCCGTGTTACCGGATCGTAAAAACAGGCTCAATGTTTCGCCTGCATCCCCGGGCGTCCCTCGCTCCAGCCCCGCGTCGCCCGCAAGCGGCCTTAGGCGGGTTTTCCGCTGCCCCCACTCCTTGGCCTAAACTTGACCCACAAATCAAGACCTGATTACAATAATCAAGAATTAGGAACCACCAAGGCGCGGAAGGCGCACGAAGGAAGATAAGTAAATCACTCGCCGTATTCCTCGGAAATTCATCCTGATAACAATTTTTCAGATAATTTGGACTCATCTCCGACGATTTGTATAGGAAATCGGGGTTTAACGAAGAAAATAGAGCAGTACTCTCCACCAAAATAGTTCCCTATTTCTTCGCCTTCGCGGTGAAAATTTCTTCTTTGTTCTTTTCCATCATATCATGTGATTGAGTATAATAAATGCGCTGGGTTACGGGCAAAAAATCTGCTTGAGCAGTTCCAGGTCCAGTTCCGGATAGACCGGGAACCGGGAAAGGAGTTTTTCCACCCGGACCAGGGCTTCGGCCTTGGCGGCTTCCCGGATATGGTATTTGACTTTGCTGGGGGCGGCCCCCGGGGAAGTCTCCGCGGCGGTGGTATTTTTGAGTACCAGGGTAATGATGCCGCCGAGCTCTTCCATTTCGGCCCGGGCCATTCCCAGGGTCGTTACCGCGGCGGTGCCTATCCGCAGTCCCGAGGTATACCAGGGGCCGTTGGGATCAAAGGGGAGGCTGTTCCGGTTGAGGGTCAGGTGGCATTCGTGGAGGCTGTTTTCCGCCTGCCGCCCGGTAAGGCCCAGGTGATGGACATCCACCAGGAAAAGGTGGTTGTCGGTCCCCCCGGTGAGGACTTCCAGGCCGTTTTTCACGCAGGAAGCGGCCAGGGTCCGGCAGTTTTCCACGATCCGGGCCGCGTAGTCCCGAAACTCCGGTCTGCCCGCCTCGCGGAAAGCCACGGCCTTGGCGGCGATAACGTGGGGGAGCGGCCCGCCCATGGTGAGGGGGCACCCCTTGTCCAGGGCCTCGGCGAATTCCGCGGTGGCGAGGATCATGCCGGCCCGGGGGCCCCGCAGGGTCTTGTGGGTGGTACTGGTCACCACCTGGGCATGGAGGACCGGGTCATACTCCCCGGTAAAAACCTTCCCCGCTACCAGGCCGGCAAAGTGGGCCATATCGACCATCAGTACCGCCCCGGCCTTGTCGGCGATCTGCCGCATCCGCTTAAAGTTGATTTTTCGGGGATAGGCGGAATACCCGGCCAACAGGATCAGGGGCCTCAGCTCCAGGGCCTGCTTTTCAATTTCGTCATAGTCCAGCAGCCCGGTTTTTGGGGAAACTGAATAACTGTGTACGTCAAAGATCCGGGAGGAGATATTGTAGCGGTACCCGTGGGTCAGGTGGCCCCCGGAATAATAATCCAGGCCCAAAAGCCGCTGATTTCCTAATTCGGCCTTGAGTTCCTTCCACTGGGACTCGGTGAGCTTATACAGGTTGGTTTCGCCGTATTTTTTCAAGGCGGGATTTTCGATCCGGGTGGTAAGGATCGCCCAATACGCCAGAATATTGGCGTCCGCCCCGCAATGGGGCTGAACATTGGCATATTCCGCCCCAAAAACCTTCCGGGCTTCCTCCGCGGCCAGGGTTTCCACGGCATCCACGTTTTCGTTCCCCGCGTAAAACCGGTGATTCGGCATACCTTCAGCGTATTTGTCGGTAAGCAAATTGCCCATGGCAAGCTGCACCCCCAGGGAACAGTAGTTTTCGCTGGCGATAAGTTTGACCCGGTTTCGCTGGTTTTCCAGTTCCCGGACGATGGACCGGGCGATCTCCGGGGCGGAACGGGCGGTTGTTTCCAGATTGCAGAGGTAGGCCAAAAGGCCGGTATCCACTTTGTCCGGCGGGGTAGAGGCAAGATACGAGGCGACAGGACTGTTGTTCATTCCCGCAGAATAGCCCGGCGGCCAAGAACAATTCAAGGTCCCCGGCTTTGGGAAAGTTCCGCGTTAGGCCATGTATCCGCCGTCCACCGGGGAGGCGGCGTTTTCCGTAAAAAGTTTCAAAATGCCCCGGCTGTACGCGGGGGCGGGCCTAACCCAGTTTTTTTTGCGTTCCGCCAGAATTCGGTCGATTGCCGCCTCGTCCATCCGTTCCCCGGCGACGCCGGCGATCCGCAGCAGGCGGCGGGGGATGTCCAGCTCGATAAGGTCCCCTTCTTCCAGCAGGGCGATGGGCCCCCCGGCGGCGGCTTCGGGGGAAACGTGGCCCACGGCGGGGCCCTTGGTGGCCCCGGAAAAGCGGCCGTCCGTGATAAGGGCGATGCTCCTGCCCAGTTCCGGGTCGGACGCGATAGCCTCGGTGGTGTAAAACATTTCGGGCATGCCGCTGCCCCTGGGGCCTTCGTAGCGGATGATCACCGCGTCCCCCGGCCTGACGCGGCGGCGCAGTACCGCGTCGATGGCGTCTTCCTCGCAGTCGAAGGGGCGGGCCCGCAGCACGGCGTGGAACATCTCCCTGGGCACGGCGGAATGTTTTACCACCGCCCCCTCCGGCGCCAGATTGCCCGAAAGGACGGCGATGGCTCCGTCGGAACCGATGGGATTATCAATACCGCGGATTATATCGGTACGGCTGACGCGGAGCCCCGCCCTGCCGGATATCTCCGCAAGGTACCTGTCGCAGGCTTCGTAATACCCGCCGGTTTTTAGCTCCTCAAGATTCCCGGCCAGGGTTTTTCCGGTAACCGTAAGGGCGTCGAGGTGCAGGCGGTCTTTGATCTCTTCCATGATCCGGGGAACTCCCCCGGCGGCGTGGAAGAACTGGGCCGGCCACCTGCCCGCGGGCCGGATGTCCAGCAGGTAACGGGCCCCCCGGTGGAGGCGGTCAAAACTGTCCGCGTCCAGTTTTACGCCGAATTCCCTGGCAATAGCGGGAAGGTGGATCAGGGCGTTGGAAGAACCGGAAATCGCCGCGTGGACCAGGATGGCGTTTTCAAAACTTTTGGCCGTTACAATGTCCCTGGCCTTGAGTCCGAGTTGGGCCAGGGCGACTATCTGTTCCCCCGCCTTGGCCGCCGCTTCCCGCAGATCGCCGCCGAGCGCGGGCAGAAGGGCGCTGCCCGGCAGGGCCAGCCCCAGGGCCTCCGCCATGATCTGCATGGTGTTGGCGGTCCCCATAAAGCCGCAGGCCCCGCAGGAAGGGCAGGCGTGCCGTTTGTAATAATCGAGCTGTTCCCCGCTTATCTCCCCCCGTTTTTCCATGGCGCTGTAGGCGCCAATCTGTTCCAGCGTCAGGAGATCCGGCCCCGCGTCCATCACGCCGCCGGGCGCCAGGATAGCGGGGATGTTGAGCCTGCCAATGGCCATCAGGTGGGCGGGGACCGCCTTATCGCAGCTTGAAAGGAACACCGCGCCGTCAAACGTGGTAGCCTTGGCGTGAATTTCGATGAGGGAGCAGATGGTATCCCGGCTTGCCAGGGAATAGTTTATTCCGTCGTGGCCCTGGGCCATGCCGTCGCAGATGTCGGTGGCAAAATAACGCGCCCCCTTGCCGCCGGCCGCGTTCACGGCCGCCACAACCCGCTCCGCCAGGTCCAGCAGGTGGGCGCTCCCCGGGTGGCTGTCCCCAAACGTGCTTTCCACCAGGATCTGCGCCTTCCCCAGATCTTCCGTCCGCCAGCCCATCCCCATCCGCAGGGGATCCATCTCCGGCGCTATGGCCCGGATTTTTTGACTTTCCAGCATTGCAAACTCTCCCCTCGATTTAAGGCGGCTTCAGCGTGCCAAATTTTGGGACTGCCCGCTCCATACCCAGGAGCTTGCTCCTGGGGTTTTCATTTTTACGATTCCGTACGCACGGCGCGGCAATCCGCCGGGCCCGGCTCACGTATCGTAAGTTCCTCACAGCGTTTGAAGCGGCGTTCCGCCATGTATGAGGCAATACCGTCGATAATTTCCGTCATGGCGCAGGGATTGGCGAAGGTAGCCGACCCCACCTGGACGGCGGCGGCCCCGGCCAGAAGAAATTCCAGGGCGTCCCGCGCGCCGGCAATGCCCCCCATGCCCACAATGGGGACCGGCATGGGAGATGAGGGGGCCCGCAGGTCTTCCCACAGTTCCCAGACCAGCCGCAGGGCGATGGGCCTGACGGCGGGACCAGAAAGACCGGCGCTGATGTTGTCAAAGACCGGCCGCCGCAGGCAGGTATCAATAGCCATAGCCTTGAAGGTGTTCACCAGCGAAAGGGCATCCGCCCCGGCTTTGACGCAGGCGCGGGCCACCGCCGCCAGGTCCGGGGCATTGGGGGAAAGTTTTACCATAAGCGGCTTGTCCGGCGCCGCCCTCCGGACCCGGCCGGTTACCAGAGCGGCGGCCTCCGCCTCCAGGCCAAAAGCCATGCCCCCGGCCCGGACGTTAGGACAGGAAATGTTGAGTTCGATCATGTCAATCGCCGCGTGGTTAAGGAGGGCCGCCCCCTCCGCGTATTCTTCCACCGTGGAACCGGAAAGATTGGCGATAACCACCGGACCCAGACCGCGCAGGGCGGGGAGTTCGTGTTCGATGAAGGCCGGAATACCGGGGTTCTCCAAGCCGATAGAATTCATCAGTCCCGCGGGGGTTTCGTGAAGCCGCCGCCCGCCGTTGCCCGGCCGCGGATGAAGGGTAAGGCCCTTGGTACAGATACCGCCAAGCCGGGCAATATCCAGAAGTCCCGCGTATTCCCTGCCGTAACCAAAGGTTCCGGACGCGGCTATCACGGGGTTCCTGAACAGAACCCCCGCGATGGTAACCGACAGGTCCGGCCCCGGATCGGATCCGGTCCGGCCGGGAAGACGCGGCGAAGCGGCCCTCAAGGCGCCGCCTCCGCGCCATCGGAAGCCGGTGGCTGTGGGGGAAAAATGTCCGCCGCCGGGAAGATTGGGCCATCGGAGGCCGGTGGCTGTGAGGGAAAGATGTCCGCTGCCGGGAAGATTGGGCCATCGGAAGCCGATGGCTGTGAGGGAAAAATGTCCGCCGCCGGGAAGATCGGGCCATCGGCACAACAACGCCGGTTCCCCGCCGCCGTCTTGACCGTGCAGCCCAGGCAGGCTCCCACGCCGCAGGCCATGAATTGTTCCATACTGATATAACAGGGAACCTGCGCGGCCCGGCAGTGTTCCGCTACCACCCGGAGCATGGGCAGGGGACCGCAGGCAAACACGCGGGAACGGCCCCGGTACTCCACAAAATCCGGTATTCGGCCCCGGCGGCCCTCGCTTCCGTCTTCGCTGGCGACAAGTAGGCCCGCCGCCCGGTCCCGCAGAAATTCCAGCCCAAAGGAACCGGATTTAAAACCGGCGTACAGATCAAAGCCGCCGCCCAGTTCGTTCCCCAGAGCCGCCAGCGGAGCAATGCCGATACCTCCGCCCACCAGGGCCAGGGTCCCGCTCAGAGCCGCTCCGCCTGCCGGGGTATTCCCGTTCCCGGTTTCGCCGCACGGAATGACTCGCGGCAAAAAATCCTTCCAGCAGTTGCCCAGGGGCCCGGTAAGGGCCACCCCTTCCCCCGTCCGTAGTTGACCAAGCTCCCCGGTTCCCCGGCCTCTTTTCAGTACCAGAAAACTAAGCCGGCGGGAAACTTTGTCCCAGCGGTAAACGCTGACGGGCCGGGGGAGAAAAGGACTTCCCCTCTGGGATTTAAGCATGAAGAACTGGCCAGCCGCCGGCGCCGGGCCGGGCCATTCAAAATCCAGGCGAAAAACAGCGGCGCCAAAGCTGGTTCTGGCAAGCAGCGGGCAGATCAGGTAACACCTGGGCGAAGAAACCATGCGCCCAATGTAGTGAAAAGCCCCGGACCGGGCAAGGCGTCCCGGCCAGGGAATTAGGGCCGGCGATGCTGTTCCCGGTCTTTAGCGTCCGCCGCGATCCCCACACAGTATGCGCCGGCTCTGCCCCGCGGATAAAAGCCGGGTGCGAGGAAAATAAATATTCTTACGAACGGCGTAAAACGGTTTTGATCCAAGTCCCTTAGATTTGGTATTACATACTGGCTATCCGGGCATTTGCTCTTCATGGCGGATATTTTTTCATTGCCGGGCGTATACGTCAACCTCACAATTCCCCCGGCGCCCAATGAATCTCCTCACCCTGAAGAGCGAGGTATCGTGTAAGCGTTGTATCATTTACAAGGTTCGTTCTGTAAGGAAATTATTTAGCCGTGGAGTCTACTATTTTGTTGTTATCGTTGCCTATTCTAGGCACTGTTAGCAAAGATAGACAAAAGGGGAAAAACAGGATAAAAAGGAGGTGTGGGGGAGGGAAAAAATGGGAAGGGATAAACGACTATACCCAATAAGCGAGGAAAAGTTCACGGAAGTGGTGTTACCTATTATCGAGGCAAGTTACCTTGGGAAAGGCCGGCCCCCTAA
>JAISLX010000149.1 GCA_031277045.1 Treponema sp. | reverse complement strand
ATCTTCGCGGCCACCAACGTGATGCGCCTTGAGGTGATGAAAAAATGCGGCCTGGACGATTTTGAACTGTCCCAGTCCTATCTTTTTTTCTGGGACAAATTCGAGCGGGCCAATTTTTTTCTGAATTCCATCCTGGACACCCTGGATGAGCCCAGAGACAGCCGTCTTCTGGCATGGATTATGTCGGGCGCTTTTTCGGACGGCGGCCAGTGGGACATGGTTATGGCCCTGGTGGAAAAATACGGCATGGTGCCCAAGACGGTGATGCCCGAATCATTTCACTCCGGGGCGAGCCAGCGGGTTAACAAATTCCTTACCCTCAAGGCCCGGGAATACGCCAAGGAGCTTCGGGAAGCGTATCAGGCCGGCCTGAGCCGGGAAGCGTTAACCGCCAAAAAAGACGCCATGCTGGAAACATTTTACCGGATGCTCTGTATCGCCTTCGGGGTTCCCCCCGAGTGTTTTGATTTTGAGTGCCGGGGCCGGGAAGGCAAAGACGAGGAAGGCAAGGACGATAAAAGCGTAAAGCGCGGCAAGTTTACCCGGGATCTCAACATCACTCCCCTGGAATTTTACCACAAATACGTGGGCAGGAAATTCGAGGACTATGTAAGCCTTATCAATTCACCTACCGCGGACAAACCCTTCTACGATACCTTTACTGTGGCTTATCTGGGCAATGTGGCAGGGGGAACACGGGTGCATTACCTTAATCTGCCGGTAGAAAATCTGAAACGCGCCGCCCTGGCGCAGCTCACGGCCGGCGAGGCGGTCTGGTTTGGCACCGATGTATCCCAGATGCTTGATGTGGATCATGGCCTCCTGGGTATGGACACCTACGATTTTGAAAACCTCTTTGGCACTTCCTTTCCTATGGACAAGGCGGCGCGCCTGGATTACGGCGAAAGCCTCATGACTCACGCCATGGTATTTACCGGGGTCAACGTGGTGGACGGTAAACCCAACCGCTGGAAAGTCGAGAACAGCTGGGGTGACAAGCGGGGTGAAAAAGGCTGGTTCCGCATGTCCGATGAATGGTTCAGCGAATATGTCTACCAGGTGGTGGTGGAAAAGAAATATCTTACCGGTGATGAACGGAAGGCCCTGGAAAAGAAACCCACCGTTCTCAAGCCCTGGGACCCCATGGGTTCTCTGGCTCATGGCGCCCTGGAAACGGCCTGACAGACAAAAGGGCACCGCGTAGCGCCTCCGGAATACCGGCCTTCATTCTCGGGGGGGGGGGGGGCTTGGGGCAACGAGGTTGTTTTTCTCCAGGGCTCGCCGAGGGCTGTGTTATAACGATACAGTCCATGTGGACATTTTGACACATACTTTTCCTTTACCAAAATTCTTTGCCGGAACGGCCTGTTTTTACCCTCAAAAACCAAATTCGACATAGGGCGTCTCCGGAAACTCCGGTTTGGGTTTCCATAAAATTCTAATTTTTTTTGAAATAAACCGTAGGGCAATGTTGACATTATTTGTTATACTATGATAATTTATGAGTTAGTTACAACTAATTTTAGCATTGTCAACGCGCAGAGGCGTGAAAAGGAGGACTATTATGGAAAAACAAACCGGCAAACTCACGACAAAGGATTTTATCATCGCCGGGGCATTTTCGGCCCTGTATGTGGCGCTGCTCTTTGTGGTGGTGAGCGCCACCGGCTTTGTTCCCATCGTTTACATCTTCGCTCCCTTTATTCTGAGCGTAGTGCTGGGAACTGTGTATATGCTGTACGCCGCAAAAATCGTCAAGCGCTGGTCCATTATGATACTGGCAGCGCTGGTGGGCATCGTAACCTCCATGGGCGGCATGTGGATCTGCATGGTGTGGGCGCCTTTGCTTGGGCTTATCGCGGACCTTATCGTAAATTCGGGCGTCCGCTCCCGGAAAAAGTATATTTTGAGCTTCATGGTCTTCGCCTGTACTAACATGGGGCCCTTCTGGATGCTTATCATTGCCAAACAGCGTTTCCTCGACGCCTGCGCGGGCTATTACGGGCAGGACTACGCGGATACCATAGACCGGCTTACGCCCTGGTGGATCGTCTTTGTCTTCCTCGCCATGGCGATTGCGGGCGGCCTTACCGGCGGAATAATGGGAAGCCGGATTTTGAAAAAGCACTTTGAGAAAGCCGGAATTGTATGATGGACCGTACAAACAGGGGGGCCTTCGCGCCGGCAGGGAAACCGCTGCTCCGTATTGACCCGCGGACAAAATTTTTCCTGCTATTTTTTGTAGGCTTCTTTACCTTTGTGTTTCCTCCGGCGTATATGGAGTTTTCCGTTATGGCCGTCCTGGCGCTTCTCCTGACACTCAACCGGCAGGCAAAGACCGCCCTTACAGTGTTCCTGGTATTCTGCGTCATGCTTGCCGCAGACCTGTGCCTTACACCCTTTGTGTTTGGAGCAATCAGAAACGTCTATCTAACCGTCGTGCGGTTGACAAGGCTGCTGTTGCCCCTGTACATGGTGGGCATTCTTCTCATTCGCACAATAACCGTTACCGAGTTTATCGCCGCGTTTCGCAAAATGCATTTGCCCGAAGCCTTTATTATTTCCTTTTCCGTTATGTTCCGCTTTATACCTACCCTTCACGAAGAATGGGTATCCATTCGTAGCGCCATGAAGTTTCGCGGCATCGGGATTTCGGCGCGGAATGTGGCTACAAAACCCATGCTGACCCTGGAATACATGCTCATTCCCCTGCTCGTGTCCACCGCGACTATTGCCAATGAGCTGGCGGCGGCTTCCCTTGCCCGGGGGCTGGACAGCGGGGGGAAACACACCTGCGTTGCGGATGTCAGGTTTCGTTTGCAGGATTACCTGGTGATCCTGCTCTGCGTGTTTGCCCTGGTATGGTGGCGGGTTGGGGGGTTGGCGCTCCATGATTGAATTCCGGAATGTAAGCTTTGCTTATGGTCAGGCAGAGAACAACGCGAACTGTATAACGGCTGTCAATATTGTTATCGAAGACGGCCAGTGTGTCGTTTTCTGCGGAAAAAGCGGCTGCGGAAAGACGACACTTACCCGCCTTATAAACGGCCTTATCCCCCATTTTTTTGAAGGGGTCTTGTCCGGCGCGGTTTTTGTTGACGGGAAGGAAATAGCCAAACAGCCCCTGGCAAAGACGGCGCAAATGGTGGGATCGGTGTTTCAAAATCCCCGGAGCCAGTTTTTCAATGTGGACACCACCGGCGAACTTACCTTTGGCTGCGAAAACCTGGGGCTGCCGGTAGAAGAAATCTGGAGACGCATTGACGAAGCCCGCGCCGAATTCGGCCTGGACGGTCTGCTGGACCGCAGCATCTTTGAGTTGTCCTCGGGGGAAAAGCAGCGTATCGCCTGCGCCTCGGTGTATGCCACGGGCCCCGGTGTATTCGTACTGGACGAGCCTTCTTCCAATCTGGACGCGCCGTCGGTAGAGATGCTGCGGCGGATACTGGAAAAACTTAAATCCGCCGGAAAAACAATCGTTGTTTCCGAACACCGCCTGTACTACCTTTCCGGATTGGCGGACCGTTTTGTCTACCTGGAAGACGGCAGGATCCTCGATGAATATACGCCCCTTTCGTTACGCGCCATGAAGCGGGAGGAGCTTGAACAACGGGGACTGCGAAGCCCCGACGATCAAAAACCGGAACGGAACCGGGCCGCGCCGTTTTTCCCCCGGCGAAAAGACAGCGGGGAAACCATCGAAATAAAAAATGTACAGTACCGCTACGGAAAAAATACGGCCCTTGACATTCCTTCGCTTTCCCTGCGCTGCGGGGAAATTACCGCCGTCATCGGGCGCAACGGATCGGGAAAGTCAACCCTTGCAGGATGCTTCTGCGGTATTCTGAAACACCGGGGGACCGTCTCCCTGCGGGGGAAGGCATTAGGGCGGCAAGAGCGGATCGGCACAAGCTATATGGTGATGCAGGACGTGAACCACCAGCTTTTTACCGAAAGCGTTCTTGACGAACTGACCCTGAACATACCCGGGGATCGCAAAGCCGGGGCTGTCAGTATTCTTGAAGCAATGGGGCTGGGCTTGTTCGCGGACACCCATCCCCTCTCGCTTTCGGGCGGACAAAAACAGCGGGTCGCAATCGCCGGCGCGGTCTGCGCGGGGAAGGAATTCTTTGTTTACGACGAGCCCACCAGCGGGCAGGATTATCAAAGCATGATTGCCACCTGTGATCTGATTCGCGGGGCGGCGGAAGAAGCGCTTCTGTCCCTGGTTATTACCCACGACATGGAATTTGTCCTTAACTGCTGCACATCGGTCTTGCATCTTGAAGGGGGAATGGTAAAGGAATACTACCCCCTGGATACGGCGGGTATTGAAAAGATAGAGACATATTTTAACGCAAAGACAGGAGGAAGCAAAATTGTTCAAGAAAGTGCTTGAATATGCGGGGGAGTACCGCACAACAACCTATGCGGCCATAGCGGCCATGTTTACGGGGCTTGTGGCAAGCGTGGTCCCGTTTTTTCTGGTCTACCGGATCTTGAGGCCCCTGTTG
>JAISLX010000137.1 GCA_031277045.1 Treponema sp. | reverse complement strand
TGCATGATAAGGTCCAGCTTGTAAAGCGTAAGGTTGATGCGGTGATCGGTAAGGCGGTTTTGGGGGAAGTTGTAGGTGCGGATCCGCTCGGAACGGTCGCCGCTGCCCACCTGGTTTTTCCGGGCCTCCGCCCGCTCACTGGCGGCTTTGGCTTCTTCCATTTCGTAGATCCGGGCCCGGAGTATCCGCATGGCCTTGGCCTTGTTTTTGATTTGGCTTTTTTCGTCCTGGCAGTGGACGGTGATGCCGGAGGGGAGGTGGGTGATGCGGACCGCGGAGTCAGTGGTGTTGACGCACTGACCGCCGGGGCCGCCGGCCCGCATTACGTCGATGCGAAGGTCTTCCTGGCGGATGTTGACTTCGGTTTCATCGGCTTCGGGGAGGACCGCCACGGTAACGGCGGAGGTGTGGATACGGCCGGAAGCTTCGGTAGCGGGGACCCGCTGTACCCGGTGAACCCCGGATTCGTAGCGGAGGTTTTCGTAAACATTGCCGCCGCTGATGGAAAAGACGATCTCTTTAAGGCCGCCTAATTCGGTTTCGTTGGAGTTCATGATTTCGAACTTCCAGCCCCTGGTTTCGGCAAACCGGGAGTACATGCGGAACAAGTCCGCCGCGAACAGGGCGGCCTCGTCCCCGCCGGTTCCGGCGCGGATCTCCATGATGATGTTTTTTTCGTCCAGCGGGTCCCGGGGGATGAGCAGGAATTTGAGCCGGTCCTCCGTGTCCTTGATCCTGAGTTCCAGTTCCTTGAGTTCTTCTTTTGCCAGTTCCCGCATTTCCGGGTCTTTTTCTTCGGCGATGAGGGTTTTGGCGTCCTGGGCCTGGCCGGAAAAATTGTCGATTTCTTCCTGGGCCGCGGCGATATCGCCGAGATGGGAGTATTCCCGCATCAGATCCCGGTATTTGTTCTGGTCTTTTACCAGTTCCGGGTCCTGGATAAGGGTTCCCAGTTCTTTATGGCGTTCCAAAAGGGAATGTAATCGTTCGTTCAATTGATTGATACTCCTGGCCTCATTGTACCCCGAAACGGCGGAAACCGCCAGTACGTTCAAATGTCTGAAAACCGGGGCCAATAGGCAAATAAAATCCGGCTTTTCTGATATAATTTTTTGTATGTCTTCCCCCTCAAACATGCTTGAAAAAGTTAAAGGCAGGGCCGCCGGGTTGTTGTCCGCTCTGAATCCGGGGAGTTTTTTTCGCGCGGCGGCGGAACGGTTTGGGAATCTGGTCCGCCGGGCGGTGGAACTGGTACAGGGCTGGGGCCAAAAACCGTGGGCATTGCTCCCCGTTCCGGTTCGTGAAAACCTGCCCTGGCTGGAAAGGTGGCTGGGTTTAGCGCTGGCCGGCGCGGCGCTGGCGCTGCTTATCCTTCTTGTGGTCCTGTTTGGCGCGGGCAGGCCGGCGGCGGAACAACCGGAAGCGGCGGCGGTTAAATTCGCGCCGATCCCCCCGGAAGACCTGTTTTTGCCGGAGGAGCCGGATTTTCTTCCTCCCATAATTCTTGAACGGGAACGAAGGGATTCCTGGACGGCGGATGACGCGGAACCCTATTGGTACAATCCTCTGGAGCAGGGTGAGGAAGAATGGCGGGAGCGGGTGGAACAGGTAATAGATGACCTTTTGGAGCGAATACCGTGAGTAACAATGTATTCTTCCGGCATTGTTGTCCGCCTCTTGTGTTGGCGGCTGTGCTGTCTGCGTTTTCATGTGTAAGCGGCCCCAAAACGGTTCCCGCCCCCCGGGTGGAGCCGGACGGATTTCCTGGGCAAGCCGGCGGCGCGGTGAACCCCTCGCCGGAGGACACACGGATTCTCCCCGCGCCGGAAGCCGGGTCCGGACTTGAGGATGAGGTAACGGATGCCCTTCCCGCCGAAACGGCGGAGGCGCCGCCTGGGGAAAATGTCGAGGTCCTGTTGCCGCCCGGTCTTTTTCGCGTGGAGGAGGCTGAAGACCCGCTTCCCGAACCGGTCATAGACTTTGCCGATACGCTGGTGGAGCCCCTGCCCCCGCGTGAAGAGGCGCTTGAGTTCGCGCTGCCTGAACCTCTGGCCCCCCTCTATGTGCCGGAACCCCCGGTGGAAGCCGCGGCGGAGCCTCCGGCCGTTCCTGTCCAGCCGCCGGAAGTCCCCCCGCCCGTTATCGCGGCGCCTGCGGCCTCTGATCCCGTGGTTCCCGCTCCGGCCCCCGGATTGGTCCCCGGACCGGCAGCCCCGGAACCTGCCGTTGAGCCGGCGGTTCCTGGAACTGCCGCTGAACCGGAGATTCCTGAAGCTGCCGCTGAACCGGAGATTCCTGTCCCGGCTGTTTCCCCCCCGACTGTGGCGCTGCCGCCGGAAACCGCGCCTTCTTTTATCCGTCCCGCCGAGGAGGAGACGCCGCCCGCGGCCCGGGAACCTGCTCCCCTGCCGGCGCTGCCCGAATCGCCGGCTTATGCTCCGCCTGAAATAGGGGAGCCGGGAATGAACTTTTCCCGGGTGGTCCGGGCGGCAGTGGGGCAGTTGGTTGAGGTGCCCTTCCGGGGTACCGGCTGGGTGTACCTGGGTGAGTTGAGTTCCCGGCCGGGCATTGTCTACAACTCAAGGCGTCTTGATCCTGAAGGGCAGAGTTTTGTGTTCCGCGTGGAGGCGGCGGGAACCTACGGGCTGAAATTTTATAAGCAGGATTTCATCCAGGACTATATTCTGAATGATTATGTCCAGGTTATCGTCAGGGAACTGCCTGAGGCCGCCGCTGTGGGGTGGTTTAACCCCGCCCATGACCAGGACCGGGTGGTAGCCGAACCCCGCTGGCCCAGCGCCCTTGAGGAGGCGGAAATCACCGGCCAGGTATCCGGGGCTGGCCCGAAGAACAGGCCCGCCGCGCAGGTTGCCGAAAAACCTGCCGAGGCTGTGGGGGTTGGACCACTGGTTTCTGGGGAACCGGGAACCGGCGCTCAGCCCGGGCCCGCGGCGCGGGATGAAGCCGCCGCGCGGGACGAGAGTACGGCCCAGACTGGGGCGCGGGAATCGGCTGCGGCCCCGGAACCTGCGCGGCCTGAAATGTCCGGCGAGGGGGCGGCCCCCGGCGGGGCCGTATCCGCCGCGCCCCGGGATACGGCGGAATTGCGTGATCAAGCGGTTCCCGGCGCGGCGGACGCCCGGCCGGAAACTCCGTTATCCGAAAATTTGACGCCCGGTGGGTACCTTGATTCGGCGCGGCGGGAGTATGACGCCGGCCGGGTGGCAGCGGCTCTGTCGATTTTGGATCAGTTCCGGGAACGCTATCCTTCCGGCAGTGATGAGGCGTGGTGGCTCTACGGCCAGTTTTATGAGGCCGGCGGCCCCTCCAGGGACATCCGTACCGCGCTGGATTATTACCGACGGCTTATCCGGGAATACCCCCAAAGCCGCCGCTGTGACGAGGCCCGCCGGCGGATAGCCTACCTGGAGCGGTACTACATTAATATCAAGTGATGCGGTTCTAAAATAACCGGTTTTAGAACTGCCCCGCGTAACAATCCGGCCCCGGCGGGGGCCCTATATCCGCAGCCGCTCCGCGTGGTGGTAGGCCTGGGCGCGCAGTTCTTTTACCGAATCATCGGCAAGGTAATTGTCAAAGGGCATCATGCGGTCGATGTAATGGAAACGGCCGGCGCCCGATCCCGCAGGGGGGACAATCTCAATAATCCTGTTGGCAATGGAATTGATAAATTCGTGGTCGTGGGAATTAAAGAGGATTACCCCGTTAAACGCGGCAAGCCCGTCGTTGAGGGCGGTAATGGCCTCCAGGTCCAGGTGGTTGGTAGGCTCGTCCAGAATGAGCACGTTGGCGCCGGAAAGCATCATCTTGGCCAAAAGGCAGCGCACCCGTTCCCCCCCGGAAAGAACGTTCACGGGTTTCAGGGCCTCGTCCCCGGAAAAAAGCATGCGCCCCAGAAAGCTGCGCACGTAGGTCTCGTCCTGATCCGGCGAATACTGCCTGAGCCAGTCGGTGATGGAAAGACCGGAATTAAAGCAGGCCGAATTTTCCCTTGGGAAGTAGGAAAAGGCCGTAGTTTGGCCCCAGTACACATCGCCGGATTCCGCTTTTTTTTCACCGGCTATGATGTCAAACAGGGCGCTTTTGGCGGCGTGTTCTATCCCCACAAAGGCAATTTTGTCCCCCCGGTTTAC
Organism: Treponema sp.; assembly: GCA_031277045.1. Next base: position 7,444 of record JAISLX010000137.1, on the reverse strand, counting down.
GATAAGGGAAAATTCATCCAGCAGTTTTGTGCCTTCATTCGCAAAGCGCAGTTTTTCTACTCTAAGCACGTTGTTGCCTATTTCCCGGCCGGGCTTAAAACCAACGTAGGGGAATTTGCGGCTGGTAATGTGAATATTTTCCAGGTCCAGTTTTTCCAGCACTTTTTTGCGGCTGGTAGCCTGGCGGCTCTTGCTGGCGTTGCTGGCGAAACGCTGGATAAATTCTTTTAATTCCCTGGCCTTTTCCTCGTTCTTTTTTTGCTGATCTTTGGCCTGGCGCTGAAGCATCTGGCTCATCTGGTACCAAAAATCGTAGTTCCCCGAATACGCGGTGATCTTGCCAAAATCTATGTCGCAGACGTGGGTACATACGGAGTTAAGAAAATGCCGGTCATGGGAAACCACAATAACGGTGTTGGGAAAGCCGATAAGAAATTCTTCCAGCCAGGAGATGGATTCCAGGTCCAGGCCGTTGGTAGGTTCGTCCAGAAGCAGAATATCCGGGCTGCCGAACAGGGCCTGGGCCAGGAGCACCCGGACTTTGCCGGATTCGTCAAGTTCGCTCATCATCTTGCCGTGGTCCGCCTCGTCAAGGCCCAGTCCGGAAAGAAGCTGCCCCGCCTGGGCTTCCGCCTCCCAGCCCCCCAGCTCGGCGAAATCCGCCTCCAGTTCGCTGGCCCTCATGCCGTCGGCCTCTGAAAAATCGGCCTTGGCGTAAATGGCTTCCCGTTCTTTTTGAATCCGGTAGAGTTTTGGGTAACCCATGATTACGGTTTCCGGAACCGGGTATTCCTCAAAGGCAAAATGGTCCTGTTTGAGCACCGCGATACGCTGGCCGGAACTGACGGAAATTTCCCCCCGGTCATACTCGGTTTCCCCGGAGAGGATTTTGAGAAAGGTGGATTTTCCGGCGCCGTTCGCCCCAATTATGCCGTAGCAGTTGCCGGGGGTAAATTTAAGATTGACATCCTTAAAAAGGACACGTTCGCCAAAACCAAGGCTAAGATCAGTAACAGTAATCACGCGCTAATACTCCTAATTTGTTTGAATACCCGCAGACGCGGCTGGTTCCGGCGTCCGCTTGCTGCGGGCAGGCGTTATACTAGCAGAAAACGGCCGTTATGGATACCTTTTTAACGTATGGAACACGCGGTTTACTGTGCCCGCCTGGACAAAGTGCGGGCGGAAATGAAAAAACGGGGCATCGACCTTTTTTTGGCGGGCCCATCCTCCAATTTGTTGTATCTTACCGGCTGCGCTCTGGGCGGGGATGAGCGGCTGTTCCTCCTGGTTCTGCCGGCGGAAGGGGAGCCCTTTGTGCTGGCGAACACGCTCTACCAGGATCAGGTAAAAGGTCTGCCCGTGGGGGAATTGGCTCTGTGGAAAGACGGGGAGGATCCCTTTGCCCTGCTGCGGCGGGAAGTTGAAAGACGGAACTGGCCCCTTGCGGCAATCGCCCTGGAGGAGCGGATACCCGCGCTTTTTTCCCTGCCTCTTGCGGAACAGTTCCCCCATAGCCGTTTTGCGCTGGGTTCCCCGCTTACCGGTTCCCTGCGGCTCCGTAAAGACAGGGAGGAACTTGAACTTATCCGCCGGGCAAGCAGGGCCGCGGACCAGGCATTGGCCGCGCTTACCGGCAAAGGCGGGTACTGGCTGGGCAAGACGGAAACCCAGTTCCGCGACGCCCTTGTGGCGGAGTTGGGTTCCGGCGGCGTTAAAGCCTGGGAACCTATCGTGGCGGCGGGGGCGAACGGCGCGGTACCTCACCATGTTACCGGACAAAGCCCCATCGAGGCTGGTAAAGGGCTGCTGGTGGACTTTGGGGGCAGTTTGGAAGGCTACAACACGGACTGTACCAGAACCTTCCACTTTGGCAAACCTGACGCGGAATTTGAGAAAGTTTACAACACCGTTCTGGAAGCCCACCTGGCGGCGGAGGCGGCGGCCCGGCCGGGGAACGTTCTGGGGGATGTGGACCTGGCCGCCCGCTCGGTTATCGAGAAGGCCGGATACGGGCCCTGTTTTACCCACCGTACCGGGCACGGCCTTGGAATCGACATCCACGAAGGGCCTTCCGCGGTCCAGGGCGAAACCACCCCTATTACGCCGGGAATGGTGTTTTCGATTGAGCCCGGTATCTACCTGAGCGGCCGGCTGGGGGTACGCATCGAAAACCTTGTGGCTGTCGGCCCGGAAGGTCCGGAGCCACTGCACCGTTTCCCCCGCGATCTTATGATTATTGAATAGGAGGGGGGGCCTGTTACCGGATTGCCGCTCCCAGGTTCGCGCTTTTCCGGCGGCCCCCCCGCGGCCAAGCCTCCTCGCCGCGCCAAACCTCCGGTCAGGCGCGGCTGCGGGGTCTCGGCCTGCCCCCCGGACAGGCGCCGGAACACAAGGAGACTTCCATCAGCTTTTTTAGATGCGCGCTGAAACTGCCCGCCCCCGCCGTGGCGGCGGGAATCTGGTATCTTTCCTCCTGGTCGATACTGCCCCAGCCCAAGGGGATTTTGGGCTTCGACAAGTTTCAGCATTTCCTGGCCTATTTTGTCCTGGCCGCCGCCATTGCCCTGTGGTTTTCCCGGGAAACGTGGCGGCGGCCCGGCCCGCGCCTCCCGGTCCTTACCGCCGCCCTGGGCTCGCTGTACGGTATCATCGACGAGGTCCATCAGTATTTTGTTCCCGGCCGGGACTGCAATGTATGGGACTGGCTGTTCGACACGCTGGGGGCGGTCATTGCCGCCATAGCGGTAAAACTTATCGTGAAGCGTTTCCCGCAAGCCGGTTAGGGGTGGGAAACGCCGGGCCGGTTCCTGCTCGGCGGAAGCCTTAAGCGCCCCTGTCTTAGCGGATTGTTGAAGAATCCTGCGGCTCTCTCACGGCTCTATTCTTTTTTACGGGCAAGGTAAAACGCATTCAGGGCCGATCCCGTAAGCAGCAGAATGCTTATGACGGTAATCGCCGGGAAGGCTATTTTGCGGCACGCCATAGAGTGCATAGCGCAGCCGCCTATAAGTCCGTGCGGAACAAGCAGGGCAAGCGCCCCGGAAAGAAAAATCCCAATGGTCAGTCCCAGCCGTATGTTATGGTTGGCGAAAACGGTAAGGGCGATCCCCAGGATGGCGATTAAAGCCCCAACGCCAATTTCCGCCTGGGCCGACCAGTGGCACTTCATAATCATGTCCCCCACGGGGCATACCTTGAACAGGAATTGGGGTCCAAGCGCGATAAGCAGCCCCAGGGCTGCGGTTACGCCGCCGGAAATAATACGGTTTTTCATGATGCGTTCTCCTTGCATACGTGCGTATATCACTCCAAAAAAAGCGGGAAAGCCGCGTTTTTTTGCCGTGTTCGCTTTTTCGCGGTTATTCGGAACGGGACGGATTTTCGTTTTCCGCGCCGACCGTGTCGCAGAGACAGTACGCCGTTCCGCAGCAGATCGTTATGCCCGCTTTGGAAGGAAGGCAGGACCCGGTCAGCAGGGCGGCGGCGTAGTTGGCGGAAAAGAGAAACAGAAACGCGCAGCAGGCCGCGCATACCCCGCGCGCGGCCCGGCGTTTCCGCGTCCGTTCCGCCAGCGCAGCGCGGCGCCTCCAGGCGGCGCGGGACCTGACCGTCCGGGCGGCGGCGCGCAGCGCTTCGCCGTCCGGTTTTGGCGGGGAACGGCCGTCCAGCGCGTATAACTCGTCTATCCTCTGGTCAATAAAACCGGCGTCAATGCTGTCCGCGTCTTTACGCAGTTCCGCTTTTACATCGCCGGTAAGGGAATCCCGTATACGTTGTTGTTCCACTCTCCGCCCCCGCTTATGGAGCCGCCTTAAAACCCCGGTTTTGAACGGCGTGTGCCAAAGCCCTGGTTTAACAGCGGTTTTAACTATAACTCACCGGTTTTGCGAAAAGTCGCGCCGGAAGTCCCGATTCCCGGCAGGCTGCCGGGAGTTTGTTGCGCTTCGCGCAGAAAACCCTTAAAAACCGCCGTCCGGACGATTTTTTACCTTGCAAATTCTAAAAGCAGCCCGCTAACCGGATTTTTCGCGTAAAGCCAAAGATACCTTCGCAAAAATCCGCATCTGCTCTAAACTTGATCTTATACACCGGGCTTTTCCCAAAACCTGGGTAGCTTTGGGGAAAGCCTCATCAGGAGCGGCGTTGTTCGGAACCCTGGTTTTTGGACAACAACCGGTTTTGGAACCGGTTCAACTGCCGCCGCGGGAGGGTAAACATGAGGAAAAAGTTTTTTGGTCATGCGCTTGGCGCGGCTGTGGCCGCGGCTCTTGTGTCTGCCGCCTGCGCGTCAAATTCCCCTGCGCCTGAGTTGACGGACGTTACCTCGTACTACGTGCGGGCGGACGGCGACGACAGGAAAAACGCCGGAACAAGTGAGGACGCGCCGTTCAAGACCCTGGCGCGGGCGGTGAAAGCGGCGGTAAAGACACAGGTGAAGACGATTACCGTGATTGGAACGCTGGTTGAAAGCGTTACGATTAAAAACGCCGATTCAACAGTAAGGGGGATAGAATCAGACCCGGACGCGGAAGTTAAAACAGTGTATATCAATTGGTCTTTGGACGAACACGATCCTGATGAACTGCTTATTGCCGGTAAACCGAACACTTCCACCGGGGAACGGGCGGTGCTAATTCCGGCAAAAAAAGCTAAATATGCGCTGCGGATTATGTCTTCAACCGTCCGGCTTGAGCATATAGAAATAAGCGGCCTTAACGTTCCGAAAAAAGCCCAAGGCAATGTTTCCGCGGTCATAGTTGACGGCGGAAATTTAACGTTGGCGCGGGGCGCTGACATAACAAAAAATGTCTGCTATGGCCGCGCGGGAATATCCGTTTCCGCGGGAGTGGTGATTATGCGGGATGACGCGGAAATTTCCTATAATGAAGGGGGGAATTACGCGGGACTTCATCTTTCGAATGGGAGCATCGGGATCATGCTGGATAACGCCCGGATCACCGGCAACAAAGCGTTGGGCGACGGCGGCGGAATCGCGCTAAGCGGTTCAAGTTTAATTATGCGGGACAGTTCCGCCGTATCCGATAACAGCGCAGGTGATTCCGGCGGGGGAATCATCACGTTTACAAACGCCAAACGCGGCCTTACCAGCGAAATAGCGATGTCCGATACCGCGGTAATTCGTGGGAACACCGCCGCGAAAAGGGGCGGTGGGGTATTTCTTCAGGACAGACTGATCATACTGGATAACGCCGCGATTACCGGAAACACCTCGGCGGAATACGGCGGCGGTGTGTGGATTGTGGGCGGCGGCGCGGCGGTTATCAGGGAACCGGATACCGTGATCAAAAACAACAGCGCGCCGCATACGCCGGACATCAATCTTGCGCTTAACGTTCCGGCTGTATCTGATGTTTTGACCAGCCCATAAAGCAATGCGCGGCATTGCGGCGGGCCAAAATGTGCCGGAGCAAGGAAGCTGCTACGCAGCAATATCAAAGTGGGAATATACCCGTGTGTTCCATAAAAACGCCGGGAGCCTTGTTCGTAGTGTTATTGTGCGCCGGACTTCACGGTTTCAGGTTTTTTGTACCAGCCGGGGGGCTTTTCCCAAACCCTGGCTGGTTTTTGAAAAAGCCCCTCCGGTTTTGAATAGCGTTATTCAATCATTTCGAATTCGTAGTCTCCGCCGCCCAGGCCGTACTCGTCAAGGAATTTGATCTGGGCGTAGGGGTCCTTGCCGTGGAGCCGCTGGAACAGGTGGCCGGAATCCCCCAGGGTGATCCCCGCCGGGACGCCTTCGGGGTTGAGTTTTTCAAACTTGATCTCGTCCAGGCTGGCCTTTTCGATGGCGGCAAGATTCCAGCTTGACATAAGCCCGATGTCCGGCACGAGGGAGGGGGTGGTCATGCCCCAGCAGTCGCACATGGCGGTAATCGAGATGAGCAGGTTGATGTAGAACACGTTTCCCGGCTCAAAAGTATCCAGCACAGTTTTGGTGCAGAGGGCAAGGCCCTTCTGGAAATCCAGGTAGCTGGCGCCGGTAAGGGTGATGGCCCCGGCGGGGCAGACTTTGAGGCAGTGCTGGCAGAGGGTACAGTTGTGAAAGTTTACTTCGTAGTCCCCCTTCTTGTTGAAGCTGTTAGCCTGATGGTTGCAGGCTCCGATGCAGGCTTCGCAGCGGGTACAGGCGGCGGCGTCCCACTTCAGGCCGCCTTCCAGGCCGTGCTGTTCCCGGCGGGTCCGGTCGCTGACGCAGCCCATAGCGATATTTTTTACCGCCCCGCCGTAAGCGCAGCAGCCGTGGCCCTTGACGTGGGAAAAGTCAATGAGGAAATCCGCGTCGTTGATAAGGCCCGCCACGTCCACATGCTTAAAACCCTTGAAGTCCACATCTTTGGTGTACAAGTACCTGCCCAGGATTCCCGCGGCGTCCAGCACCGGCGCCCCCAGGCTCTCCTGGGTATAACCCCGGTGTTCGGGGTGGCGCGAATCGATATAGTGGTCCGTAAAGAAAGGTTTGCCTCCGTGGTCTTTGATAAAAGACGCCAGGACCCGCATGAACACCGGCGGGATGGTGGAATAGCCGACTTCCGCGCCCACGTGGATTTTAATGGCGATGTTTTTATCCTTCACCTTTTCGGCCAGGCCGGAAGCCTCAAGCTGACGGCCGAATTTCCGTGGCAGGGTTTGACTGGCCTCATAAGCGGTAAAGGCCATGTTGGAAAAGTAAACTTTCTGTAACATCATGTCTTTCCTCCGATAATATGATGATAGGAAGTATACCGGAAATGGGTGGAAAAATCATCGGCCTTACGGGAACCTGCTGCGCGGGGAAGAACTATGTGGCTGGCTTTTTGGAAAAGCGGGGTATCCCGGTTCTGGACGTGGACAAGCTGGGACATCAAGCCATCGCCGGGGAAAAGGAGGCCATTGTGGCCCGGTTTGGCGGCGGGATTCTGGGACCCGGCGGGGAGGTGGACCGCCGCCGCCTGGGGGCCAGGGTCTTTGGGAAGCCGGAGGACCTGGCCGCCCTGGAGGCTATCGTACACCCCGAGGCAAACCGCCTTACCCTGCGCTGGCTGGAGGTCCAGGGGGACCGGCCCTGCGTAATCAACGCCGCCCTGCTTCACAAATCCAGCGTTTTTGCGCTTTTGAACGCGGTGATCCTGGTTAAAGCCCCCCTTTTAACCCGGCTCCTGCGGGCGAAGAAGCGGGACAAGCTCCCCTGGCCCGCGATAATCCGGCGTTTTAGGAGTCAACGGGATTTTTTTTCCCGGTATGATAAAAAATTGGGGGGAATTGCCGATATTCACGTTATAGATAACCGGGGACGCCCGGTTTTTGCCTCCCGGCCCTTAACAAACGCTTTGGAACGCCGGATTGACGAGATTTTGGCAATAGAGGGGATCCGTTGATGGAAAAGAGAAAACTTCTGCTGGTGGCGGTTTCGGTCGGGGTATTCCTGGTCATCGTATTAAGC
>JAISLX010000096.1 GCA_031277045.1 Treponema sp. | reverse complement strand
ATATTGTCAAGTAAAATGAAAGAATCAGGATTTTTTCATTCGAAGCTTTCCCAAAACTTCAGTTTTTGGGAAAGCAACCTTGGATTCTTCGTCAAATTGCGGAAAACTTCCTGGGTACGCGGCCGGGGCCGGCAAACCGTGGGTACAGTGAGCCGTGGGAAACGTAACCGGTTTGGGTGAACAGAAATCCGGAGGGATGTCTGATATTTGACAACGTCATAAATGAAATGATGCGGGACATGATAACGTGGACAATACAAAAAACACGTAAAATCCGGATATATACCGGCGGATTTATGGTTTACATCGAATGAAAACATGAGATTTTGAGATTTGATAGAAGAGAAGAAGAAAGTATGTATTTTTGAGATGAAGGAGAACCGGCTGGCGGCCCTGAGTGAACAGGAACGAAAGGGCGGTCATTTTACCCGGATAGATCAGATGGGAATTCCGGATGAGACGCCTGTGCGAATATAAAACAGAACACATCGACAGGAATTCACCGGCGCATACGGAGACCCAAAGCAATCATGTATTTGAGGCGATATATGCGTATGTAAAACTGGAATTACTCTCTGCGTTTAACATGGGGGATAATGGCGCTTTTGCGTAACATGAGTTATAAAACCTGTAATATCCATGTGGCTAGTAATTTCAACAATTATGCTTTCTCCTATTCCATAACCATCTACTGCTTCAATCCAAGGAAGAGATTCACTTATGCTATTAGGATGCCATATAACATTATTACCCCTATACCTTATCTTATTTTCAATCAATTCTGATGATGCCTTTGTATTGCCTATGAAAGGAAAAGAATTTGCGGCATTACCAGAATATTCTGAATGGAAAACGCAATTATTTTTTCATCATAGAACATCAAAATCTTTTCACTGAACAAAATGCCATATTGCTTTAGTATTTTGCTATTATCCCATTTTATAAAAGATATATTATTTTCTTCTATAATTTCATATGTTCCATTTTCTTTATAATTTACAATACCCTCATACAGATCTTTCGGTAAATTGTTAAATTCTGATGGTATTCCTTCATAAAAATCAATATCAACTTCATATCTATTATCTATAAATTTGAAGATTGTTGGATTTGAGGTTTTTCCTACATCTAGCCATCCGCGATAACTTCCATCTAAATTTTGGGGGGGAAATATTTGTAATATTAATAAGGGTAAAAATAAAATTTTTTCATTGATATTACATCCTCTATTATTAATTATCGATTTTTTATTATTTTGTCAATAGAGTTGTTCAGAAATCTCAGTTTCTGAACAACAACCGCTTTAAAACAACAAAAGACACGGATTTTGGACAAAATCCGTGTCTTTTGGGAGGCTTGTGAGATAACCAACCGGGTTATCGAACAAGTCCAATGATTTTTGCCCAATTGCATAACTCATTTATATCAGACGCGGGGGCTGAAAAATTACGGGGCCCTGTTCTTTGCCCGCCGGGCGGCGGAGATTATAGCCGGGGCAGCCCGATCCCCAGACACAGCGCCACCGCCCGTTCCCGGCCGGGAAGCCCCGCGTGAACCGGGGTATTGAGGACGGTTACGCCATCGGCGGGAAAACGCAGAACCAGGGCGCTGGAGCCCCCGCCGTCCAGGTTAAGAGCGTCCTCCGCGCCAAGCTGTTTAAGAAGAAGGGCTGTTTCCGCCTCGGTGGCGCCCCTGTTTGTAAGGCGGCCGCCGTTGATGGCGATAAGGTAGAGGGTTCGGCCGTCCGCCGAGAGTCCCGCGGCGCTCCGGGCATAGCGGGGGCTTTTCCGCCGGGCCCACCCAGTAAGTTCCCCGTTTCGTAAGATACAGTGGAAACCACCTGTGGCATGGAGAATCTCCGGGGGAACGCCAGAACCGTCATCCCCGTCTGCCGCGCAAAGTTCCCACTGGCCCACAATCGCCGCCCTGCCGTCCCGGTAAAACACCAGGGCATCGAAGCGGGGCTCCGGCGGGGCGATAAGCCGGCCATTGCTGACACCCAGCCCCACCACCGTCCGGTCTTCCCCTTCCAGCGCCGATGATGGCTCGAAGGGGACGGTGTTGATCGCCGCCGTAAGGCCGTTGTTCCGGACAAAGCTCGACACCCGTGTGCTGGCGGTATGACCAAACCGGAGAATCCCGTTTTCCTCCCCGGCGCCTATCAGAATCCGCTGTTCAGGCTCCTCCCACGTCCGGGCGTCAGGCTCCCCGCTTTCCGGGGCGGCGTAATTCAGAACAACCCTAAGAGCCCAGAATTCCAGACGGGGCTTCCGGATCCGCCCCGCGAAGGCGGCAATTTCCCCGGCGCCGTCTACCTGCCGCCAGCGGGGCAGCATGGCCGGAATGTCCGGGCTTGTAACCGGATAGAGATCGGATATTGAACGGAGGATAAGGCCGGATTCCGGTTCCCCGGCGGGGGGGATGGTGGAACAAGCGGTGATAAGAAGCAAAAAAAGACAGGCCGCCCGCCCGCGGACCACGGTTCGCGGGACAAGCAGCCTGCTGCGGGGTTTTACGGTTTTTTCAGCAAAAACGCCATAAAAACCCCCGTTGCCGGACCGCTGAGGCGGTTCGCGGAGTATTTGGGTTCTACACGCGAAGCGCGGCACACTGCCGGCGCGGACGCGCAAAAAACTGTCAGCAGTACACTTCACCCGTACTTAATACTCCGGACGGCCTTTGCGGGATTTTTTCATAAGCTTGCGCTGCATAGCCTTCTTTTTCCTGTTCAAAACAATAGAAGGCTTTTCGTAATACTCCCGTTTTTTAAATTCACGTATGATGCCTTCTTTTTCCACCATGCGCTTAAAGCGTTTGATGGCCTTTTCCAAAAGCTCATTTTCGTCTACTACGATATGGGCCAAAAACAATCACCCCCTTTCCTTCCAAAATTTTACGCGGCTGCCGTTTGGAAACCGAAATTTCTGAACAACTCTTGGATACGCCTGAATTTGTCCAAACCCGCCCGGATTTTAGGATTGGGCCCGTTGGATGTTGTCCCGGGACCCTGACTACGGGCGGTGGTTTCTCACCGAAAAGCATAAAAAACCGCAGACGCAGCCTAAAAACAAGTTTAGTATACTCAAAAACGCCCCGCCGTCAACGGTCTGCGCCGCGTTACATCATTTAAACCGCTCTTTCATCATGGAAAAGAAATCTTCCGTACTGGTTACTGTTTTGTCTTCCCCGCTGTACTGTTCAACGAGCTGCGGCGGGATTTCGTCCAGAAAGGGGGAGGGGAGACTGTCGTGGAGTTCCTGCCGGTCCCGGCGTTTTTGGCAGCTTGAGATGTAGAGCTTGTCCCTGGCCCTGGTAATTGCCACGTAAAAAAGCCTGCGTTCTTCCTCAAGCGCCGCGCCGTTTAGCCCCGCGCCCTCTTCCAGCGGATCGTCCGTTTGTTCCTCCTCAATGCTCCTCCTGTGGGGGATAATCCCCTGTTCCGCCCCGGCGATAAATACCACGGGAAATTCCAGTCCCTTGGCGGCGTGGATGGTCATAAGGTTTACTTTGCCCAGGGTGGACTGTTCCCCGTTGTCGTCCCCGTCGGCCCGGTTGATAAGACTGACGCGGTTGAGCCAGGGGTAGAGGCTGGGGTCCAGGTTATCCTCGTCCCGCTCCCACAATTCGATGCTCTTGATAAGGTATTCAATGTTGCTGAATTTCCAGCGGGCGATTTTCTCGTTCTTGGCGTGTTCAACGACCAGGTGGCTCCAGTAATCAATGCTGTCCACCAGGGCCCGAACCAGATGGGAAAAGCCTTTTTTCCCCAGAATGGCCTCGCGGTACGTTTCGATAAGGGTAACAAACTCGTCAATATCGCCGGAGGCCGAATGAGCGGCATGCGGGGAGGCCATACCTTCCCCGTCCTGGAAAAGCCGCCCCTGTTCGGGCCGGTGCAGCGCCGCGCCTTTTATTCCCGGCTGGAAACGGAAGCGGAGCAGGGTGTCCCAAAGGCTGGCATGGTTTTTTTTCGCCAGTTCCGACAGCGCCGCTATGCTTGTTTTGCCTATGCCCCGGCGGGGCGTGTTGATGATCCGCAGTAAATTAACATCGTCGTTCGGGTTCCCCACTACCCGCAGGTAGGAGATAATGTCGCGGATCTCCTCCCGCTCGAAAAAGCTCTGGCCGCCGGAAACCCGGTAGGGGATATTTTCCGCCAGAAAAACTTCCTCGATAGCCTGGAACTGGGAATTGGTCCGCAGGAGGACGCCGAAATCATCGTAGCGCAGCTTGTCGTTGTAGCGCAGCTTTTTTATCTGCTCCGCGATAAAATCCGCCTCTTCCCGTTCGGTTTCGGGGCTGCACAGCTCAATGGGTTTGCCCCCGTGGTTCCCGGACCAGAGCCGCTTGTCCTTGCGGCCGCTGTTGTTGGAAATAACCCCGTTGGCGGCTTCCAGAATCGTGGTGGTGGAACGGTAGTTCTGCTCCAGTTTTATCTCAAGGACCCCGGGGAAATCCTCCTCGAAGCGGGCCAGGTTTTTGTAGTTTGCCCCCCGCCAGGAGTAAATTGACTGGTCGTCATCCCCCACCACGCAGATATTCGGAGACTTGTCCGGGCTTTGTTCCGGGAGCGGAGTTCCACGCGCGTTCCCCCAGGCAAGCAGCAGGAGGAGCCGGTACTGGATAAGGCTGGTGTCCTGGAATTCGTCCACCATGATGTAGCGGTAGCGGCCGTGGTATTTGGCGAGAATATCAGGATGTTCCTCAAAAAGTTTGATGGGAAGGCAGAGAAGATCGTCAAAATCCAGGGCGTTGTAGATCGTCAGGCCCTGCTGGTACTCCCGGTACACCGGTTCCCACGCAGGATCAGCGTCGCTGTCCCCCCAGCTTAACCGGCCGGTTTTGACGCCGGAAAAAAGCTGCCCCAGCTTGTAGAGGTCCGTCCCCTCCGGGGCAAGGCGGCATTCCCGCAGGCTCTCCCTGATAAGCCGGTTCCGGTCGGTTTCATCGTAAATTGAAAAATTCTTCCGGTAGCCCAGGGCCTCTATTTCTTCCCGCAGCACCTTTACTCCAAACGCATGAAACGTGCTGACTGTTAAATCCCGCAGCTTCCTGCCGGTTAGCTCTTTAACCCGGTTTTCCATTTCACGGGCGGCCTTGTTGGTAAAAGTAAGGGCCAGGATTGCGTACTGGCCTATGCCTTTTTCCAGCATCCGGGCGATACGGAACGTAATAACCCGCGTCTTCCCCGATCCCGCCCCGGCGATGATCAGCACAGGCCCTTCCAGCGTAGTAACCGCCTGCAGTTGGGGACCGTTGAGTTCTTTCTCGTAATTTAGTTTTGGCATGCCAACAGTTTCGCTATGGCCCGCCCCGCCTTGGCGCGGTGGCTTATGCGGTTCTTCTCTTCTTCCGCCAGTTCCGCCACGGTACAACCCCGGTCAGGGAGGTAGAGGATGGGGTCGTAGCCGAAGCCGCCTTCCCCCGCGCCCGGACCCCTGGCGATTTCCCCCCTCAGCGTTTCCTGGACGCAGGCAAAACGGTTTTCGTCAAACAGCAGAACCATAGCGCAGACAAAACAGGCCCCCCGCCGGGGCTCGTTCCCCAGTTCCTCCAGGAGCAGGCGGTTGCGTTCCCCGGAACTAAGCTTTTCGCCCTCCCGCGGCGGGGGATCCCCGCGTCCGCTGTACCGGGCCGAGTAGATCCCCGGCCTTCCGCCCAGAGCGTCCACACAGAGGCCGGAATCATCGGCCAGGACCGGCTCAAAGACACCCCGTTCCGCCAGCAAAGCGGCCAATGCCCTGGCCTTGATAAGGGAATTCTCCAAAAAGCCGGTCCCCGTCTCCGGGGGATCAAACGCGGCAATTCCCGCAGCGGCGGGAAGTTTGATTTCAAAGCCCAGGGGGGCGAATATGCCGGAAAGCTCCCGTTCTTTATGAATATTTCCGCTGGCAAGCCAGATGTTCCCGGCCGCCCGTATCGTTTCCTGTCCCACATCCCCTCCCGGAGGGGCATCATAACAAAACGCGGGGCTTTGGGAAACGGCGGCCAGCCCCCCTCCCGCGCCGGGCCCGCGGGCTGCAAGGCGGAATCTTGGGTTTCATAGTACCTGGTCATAAACGTGTGTTCCCCCGGCGGCAGGCTGATCGTTACCCGCGAATCGGTCAAGCCCCGGCTCTCCCATTCTACCGGCTGG
>JAISLX010000141.1 GCA_031277045.1 Treponema sp. | reverse complement strand
GCCCTCATTGAAAGCGCCGTTTATGGAGCCGCGAATATGGGCATTACCCTGCTTCGGGCCGTTACCGCCGCCCCCCTCCACGGCGCCTGCGGAGCCCGGGTGGGGATTGCGGCGATGATTGGAAACCGGGAACCGGTCCACGCCCTGTGCCGGTTCCTGCCCGCGGTTGCCATCCATGGGATGTATAATTTTATGGTGATAAGCCCCGGCATTCCGGCTATCGTCCTGGCACTCCTCATCACCCTTACCGCCCTGGCCTCTTCAATCCAGGTCATCCGTGCCTCCGCCGAATAGGGCTTCCCCGGTAAAGGCCCGCAGTTTTTATACCAAGGGTTATATAAAAACCTTGATCAGCAAATAGTATAAATCAAGGTCCTGGTTACAATCGTACTTATGATGCGCTTTGATTGGAAGGCCGAGAAAAGCATCTGGCTTAATTAAAGACTCTGAAAAGGATCAAGGTCTCTTTAAAACGGGTTAAGCCCGGGGGCTTTCTGTCTCCTTCGGTATTCTTTGCAGATAAAACATAAAGCCGGAGGAGATATTTTCTTGATCCCCCAATAGCCTATACCGCAAATGTCGGCCCGAAGGTTCGCGCATAGTGGAATGGCCTAGCCATTGCGGAGGCCGAGCCGACACTAGCCCGGTTTGCCCGGTAGGACAAAAAAGCATAAACAGTCCTGTTGTGCGAAATTTTTTAAGTCCACTTTATTGTAAACAGGCACCCTCCATGGCGCCTGAAATTTCCTACTTTTTTATTAATTGTATAAAAAATCGGTGATAGTCGTAAAAAGGGTTGACGAGTAAGCGGGCAGTATGACTGGACCTTACCCCATCTGGTGGACAGAAAGATAAGCATGAAATACAACAGAAGGGGAGGAAATGATGGGAAAGAAAGACAAAGAGCGGCGGGTATACCCGAAGGAATGCAAGGCCGAAGCGGCGGTCCTGGCAGAGAAACGCGAGAAACCGATAGGCCGGATTGCGGCGGATTTCGAGCTCAACGAGAGCGTGCTGCGGCGGTGGATGCAGCAGGCGCGGGAAGCTGCGGGCGGCGGCCTGCCGGCCTTTCCCGGACACGGGCGGTCCCGGGACGAGGAACCGGCCCGTTTGCGGAAAGAGAACAAGGCGCTGAAGGAGGCGGTGTGAAGCTCCGCTTCACGAGAAATCCTAAAAAAAGCGGCCGAACTTCAGTTCGCGTCATCTTCGCACAGACAGAGCCCCGGTGATGGCGTATCAGGTCATGAGGGAAAACCCGGGACGGCACGGCATCCGGGAGATGGACAAGAGTTTTTGGGGTCAGCAGCAGCGCCTATTGCCGTTGGCCGAAATACGGATCGGCGGGAGCAAGCCGATGCGGAGCTGGCCCGTGTCATTCGTTTGATTGGAAGGCCGGGTACATACCCCGGAGCTTGCTCCGGAAATTTACCACCACAGAAAATGTTATACCCCGATTTTCGGATTAGGGTATGTACCCGGCCAGTATAATAAATTTCCTATCCAACGAAGATACCCAGGAGCTTGCTCCTGGGTTCTTCATTATATCGCATTTATCTTGGACAGGACACTAGAAGCCTGTCGCGCTTGTGGGGTTCGGCACGTTGATAGACAGCATAAGGCGGTTTAGTTCCAGCAGGGGATCCTCGTACTGTTCCAGCCGGATAAACAGTTCGTAGCCCTTATCCGCAATAACGCGGATTGTCTTGCCGATACAGTCATGTACCGGGTTGTTTCCGATGTCGGGGAAGTAACCCGGTTTACGGGGATAAAATGTGCAGCCTGACGCTTCGTATTTCAACTCCCCGATGTTGGCGGGAACGGATACCAGGAAGATGAGGAAATCCGATTTTCCGCCTCCTACCGTGTAGCTAAAACCGGGTTTTACCAGGTGGGTGTTCCGCTTGCCGATAAGGGTATTCTGATCCGCCACAAAAAGTTTAAGCATGAAAGGTGAACCGTATTCGGGTTTTGGAGCGGGTTTGTCCGTGTAGGGAGCCTTTTCACGGGCGTAGGGTTCCCCGGCCCGGATACGCTGTCCCGTCTCCGGGATTCGGGAAACGCACGGGGGGGGCTCTTTTACCGGAGACGGACTTTCGACGCTTCCCGCGCCCGGGAGCCGTCCCGGTGAATTCGCGGCGCGCGGGGTTTTGAGAGGCCGGGAACCGTCCCGGCCCCGCGCCGCTCTGGCCACCGCCCTGTCCGGGGACTGGTGAAGGCGGCGGACCAGGAAGAAAACCAGCAGCCCCAGAAACGTCAGGGCAAAAAACCCGGCGGTCTGGGGCGCGTACCTGGCGATTAAGGCCCCGGCCCGGTCCGCAAACACAGGTCTTGCCGGGCGGGGCCGGAGAACCGGCGTTTGGGCGGGCGGCGCGGCCGGGGGTACGGCGGATTGACTTGGCTCAGACTTTGCCGCGGGAACCGGTTCGGGCTCCGGCGACACAGGTTCCGGCGGCGCGGGCGCCGGTTTGAGCGGAGATGTTTCAGGCCGGGGGGCCGTGGTCTGAACCGGGGGCGCCGGTCCGGGCGCGGGGGTCGAGACCGGTGGCGTTTCAGGCCGGGGGGCCGTGGTCTGGACCGGGGGCGCCGGTCTGGGCGCGGGAGTCGCGGCCGGTGGCGTTTCAGGCCGGGAGGCCGCGGTCTGGACCGGGGGCGCCGGTCTGGGCGCGGAGGTCGAGACCGGTGGCGTTTCGGGCCGTGGGGCCGCGGTCTGAACCGGGGGCGCCGGTCCGGGCGCGGGGGTCGAGACCGGAGGCGTTTCAGGCCGGGAGGCGGGCGGCTGAACCGGGGGCGCCGCGGTCTGGATCGGGGGCGCTGGTCCGGGCGCGGGAGTCGCGGCCGGTGGCAGGGGGAGATTAGCGGGGTTGACGTGTTCAATGCTGACCGGGCGGTCCGCCAGACGCCGGCGGGATTCTTCCAGCAGGCGCGGGAACGAACCGGCGCCTCCCCCAGGGCTCAGAACGACGACTTTCCGCATCCGGCCGGGATTCAGGTTTTCGGCGTACGATTCCACAAAGGAAAGGGCGGCGGGAATATCGGCCTGCGGCTCCAGGGGGTACATCAGCAGCATACGGCCAATTATCGTCTCCAAATCCCCCCGGCTCTCAACGCGGCGGGCAATCTCCATCCGGGGTGTATCCGAAAAAGCGATAAGATGGAACGTATCGCCCAGATGAAGATTGTCGCGCAGGAATGAACCGGTAAGGTAGTGGTTGATCCGCTCGTAGTAGCCGCTCATGGCGGAGGAAGTGTCCAGAAGCAGTACCAGGTCGATGGGGGGGCGCTGCTGTCCAAAGAGGTTCCCCCCCAGAAGGATAAAAAACGCCGCAATCGCCGTTTTCAACCGTTTTATCCGCATACCTGCACCACGACAAATTCTAGAGGGCGGCGCTTATTTTTTCCACCACATAGGAAATTTTCTCGTTGTTCGCGGTAAATTCGAATTGTTCCCCCGCCGTCTTGTTGAGCAGGGCCCCGCCAAAGGGAGACAGGTACGAAATAACATTGTGATCCGGGTCGGATTCCCAGGGACCCAAAAGGGTATAGCTTTCTTCCCTGCCGCTGGAACTGTTTTTCAGCGTAACCTTGGTGCCAAAACCAACCCGCGAGGTATTAACCGTGGACGGATCGAAAAGCTGGGCCCGCTCAATTTCATCACTCAATTTCGCCAGGGTCGCGTTTAATATGGCCTGTTTTTCAAGGGCGGCTTTGTACTCGGCGTTTTCACGCAGATCGCCCAGCGACTTGGCGAATTCGATCTCCTTGGAATTGGCGGGAACGTCCTCGGAAATAAGCTTTGTGAGCTGCCGCTGTTTTTCCTGGTACTTTGCCATCGTAACGATAAGCCCAAGCACGGCGGCTTTTTTTTCTTCCTCCCCAAGAAATTTGAAATCGGGAAATTTTTCAAGAACATTGTTCCGCAGTTTGATTTTATCCGCGGGATCCAAATCCTTTACGTCGTTGATAAACGTGTAAATCCGCAGGATCGTGTAAGCGTCGGCTTCGGCGATGAACCGGCACAGCGTTCCCTCGGTAAACAGGATGTTGTAAACCTGCTTGTTTATCTTGCGGTTTTCCGTGGTATCCCGGTGGTTTTCAATTTCCCGGTAGCTTATGTCCAAAATATGAACAAGGACGATAAGCTGCTTTTCGTAGGGGATATTCGCCTTCCGGTACCATTCCTCCGCGCCGCAGTTCTTAAACAGCCACACCACCGCTTCCCGGTAATCCCGGAAATTCTCAAAACTGTTCGCCGTCATGGCGGTAAGCTTGTCCTCGCGGCCGTCGGATTTAAGCTGCTGGATAATGCCGGGGGACAGGGCATAGGGAAAAAGGTTCACGTAAATGTCCGCCCAGCTGGGAATAAACAGTTTTATGTGGCGAAGAAAATCCTCCCGCAATTTCGCGTCTTTAAGACCAAGGAACAGGGAAGGTATATCTTCTACGGCGCTGAATATCTCGTTAAAATGCGGGGAAAGATTGGTTCCCAAGTGGGGGTACTTGGTTACCATGTCCTTTACCAGCAGGTAAGAGGCCATAACCTGCTCGGTTACCTGGTTGTACGATTTAAGATACGCCGTAAAGTAGGAAAACATTTCGGTAAAATATTCCGAATCAAGCTCCACATCCTTGCGGGCCACAAATTCCCGAATTGTAACTACCCGGTCAAAGAAACTCTTTTCCGCCTTGAACTCGTTGTAGAGTTTTTCCTCAAGGCTGATAGGCCGGTCCCGAACCGTAAAAAGATCGATGTTTTCCGGGCTTACCCCAAAATTGGGGTCCGACTTGAGAATGTCCCGGGCTTTGGCGCTCCAGCCGGCCCACTCGCCGGGACTGAGGACCTGGGGCACCAGTTCCGCCTTGATCCGTTTGATGTCGCAGGAATTGTCAAAGCTGCGAATCACGGTTTTTAAGGCCCACTGATAATCGCTTTTCACTTTTTCGTGGAGTTTTTCCTTTTTCCACACGGCCTTGAGGACCCAAATATGGTTTTTTGACAGGGTTTGCAGGGCGTTTACCCCCATCTTGAGCGACATGGAATGGTTTCGTTTTTTGGCGAAATCAATAACAATGTCGTCCCCCTGAACGCTGGCGATCCGGCCGACCCCCCAGGTCCGGTGATACACGAAATTCCCCCTGTCAAAGGCGATATGCTTTTCAAAATCAATAATCGCCTCCCGCACGTTGCGGGGCCCCTGGGCAAGGCTGGAAATACGGATGTAATCTTCCAGCTGGCTGTGGCCGGCATACTGTTTGCGGTAACATTCGGTAATTTCCCTGCGGGCCTGGCTGTCCCGGTCATCGTATTCCAGAACGATTTTCAGAATCGCTATGGCGGTACTTATGTCGTCCCGCTTTTTGCAGATTTCGTATACGTCCTTCAAAAGAACGCCGACTTTTTCCCTGTCAATGTTTTTGGCGATTTTCTTCTGCGCGCCAAGAAAGAAATCCAAATCTTCCGGAATATAACCCAGAAGTTTTTCCCATATATCCCTAACGTCCTTGTAGGCCGCCTTGTTGATGTACCGGTGAAGGGCCTTTTTGTAATAATCAACCGCGGCTTCGATATTCCCAAGCTTTTCGTAATGCTCCGCCAGGAACTTGGCAAGTTCGGCTTCCTCGATGTCAACCTTGACCAGCCGTTCCCAAATGCCATAGATGCCTTCTTCGTTATTCTCGTTCCGGTAACATTCGGCCAGGGTGCGCAGGGCAAATTTTGATTCCCCGTATTCCAGAATACCCTCGCACAGGTATTTAACAATGGCCCACTTGTGATTATCAACAAAAATGTTTACCAGGTTGATGATGGCCGAATCGTCAATGATCTGCCGGGAAAGGGCGATCATTCCGGAAATATACAGCGCGATAATGCTGTTTTTGGTATGAAGCAGGTGTTCGTCGCAGAGGTTTTTGAGTTCCTCGTACAGGCGGGCTTCCTGGCACTCTTTCAGGACCGCGTCCAGTTCCTTAAACTGGGCGGCGGAATAGTTACCCAGGGTCGCTCTGGTCCATTTTTCCTCGTTCAGCGCTTCCTGCATATTTTTCAGCACCGCAGGCAGTTCCACCTCAACAACTTCAGCATCGGACATTTCCAAACTCCTCTTCGCCCATAGGCTTATCTTGTATACCACTCGTAGATGGATGTATCGATGATCTTGATCTTTCTCATCGTGTCTTCCACTACTCCTGAATCGTCACGGGTATTTTCATAATGATCGATCAGCCAAAAATAACGATTGATAAGCCGGGGTTTTAACAACGGGCTCATATCCGCGCCGGAATGGTTTATCTCGTTTTCCAGCGCGAAGATTGACTGTTTAAGCCTGCTTACCTCCGACTGCTTTAGTTCCCGTTTAACGGAAAATACCCGGAAGAGTCTTCCGTAAACAGGTATCCACTCCGCCAGTTCAGGCCCCTCATACCCCATCTCCTTTACCCGGTCCCGCAGGCGGATAATCAACTCCGATTCCATGGACCTGAGGTCGATTTTCTGGGGATCCGCGAAGAACGCCTCCCGGAACAGGGCCTTCGCCGCCCGGTTTTCCGCCAGCAGAGCATTCAGATCCGCGAGTTCGGAGAGAGTTTCCGCGTCCTCCCGCTTAAACCGGACAGCCTGTTCCAGGTATTTTAAAGCCTCGCCGTAGTTTCCAACCCCCTTGTAACAGCGGCCCACAAGGAGGAGCAAATCGGGGTCATGTTCATTTACCCCGTCTCCCAGCACATCGGAGAAATATCCAAGGGCCACGGAAAAGACGTAACGCTTGATGACAAATTGGCAGGAATCGAAATGCCCGTCAAAACGATCCAGAAAGCTGTAGTACGGTTTCCATTGGGATATAATGAAAACACCCTTGTCGTAAGCTTCCCGAAAGTCACCGGCCCTTTCGATATGCTCGATCCACCAGGCAAGGCATTTTAAGCTGTATTTAACCTCCGGATGGTCAAAATCTATCCTCAAAGCTTCTTCCAGGATCTGCCGGGCCCCTTCCGAATCGGCAAGACTCAATTTGCCGTACGCTTTTTGGATGAGTTCCCCAACCATATCTTCCAAACTCATGGCTTGAATAACTGTTCACCTTGAGGTACAAAATATACTTTTTATAGTATACCCGGCGCCGTAATTTTGGACAATCCCCATAGCCGTTATGCGCCGGCTCCGCCCTTGAATTGGACGCATGTGGAAGGTGAAATACCGGTACAAAGGTGTAAAACGGCCCTGGCGTTATTCGAAGGGGGGTCGAATACCCATCGGCGCGCCGGCCCTGTTCAGGGCCGGTTCCGCACCGCCGTCTCCGGGTTTCGCCGCCAGCAGTTTGGCCGTTTCCTCCAGCGGGGCCGTCTCCCGTTCCCCCGTGGCGGGAAATGAATTCCAGGCGGGGTCCAGGCAGTTTCCCGGGGCGAAGGGCCTGAAACGCCAGGGCCCCCCGCCGGCCAGGGGCGCCAGGGCCTTTACGTCGCCGGGACCAAAACGTCCCCCCGGCAGGGCCAGGCTGCGGAATTCGTACTCCAGCCCGGAACCCCGCAGCAGGGCGGCGCTTTCGGCAAGGGCGGCGGCGGGATCAAGGGCGGGGTCCCCGGGAATTCCGCCGGGCAGTAACTCCCCGTAACGGCCAGGGGCCAGTTTAAGGTCCATCGCGATATAGTCGGGCCGGGTGGCGGTTTTTTTGAAAAGTTCCCGTATGATTTGGGGAAAAAGGCCGTTGGTGTCAAGTTTTACCGGCAGCCCAATTCCGTGAATTTCACCGGCAAGGTCCCCCAGCGCCGGATACAGAGCCGGCTCCCCCCCGGAGACAACCACCCCCCCCAGCACCTTTTTGCGCCGCCGGATCAGGGCCAGGGCTTCGTCCAGGGGAATAAAATTCCCCGTCCGGTCCGCGCCGGGCAGAACCAGTTCCCGGTTTTGACACCAGGGGCAGCGCAGGTTGCAGCCCGGCAGAAAGATAGCCGCGGAAATCCTGCCGGGATAGTCCACCAGGCTGGTTTTCCGCAGGCTTACCAGGGGGAACATACCCGGACGGATATGGGCCGGGGTTTAAACCGCGGCCTTGCTTCCGAAGGCGACGATGGAACGGGGATCCAGCGCCCTGCCAATCTCCGCCCCCTCGGAGGAGAGGAAAATGGCGGTGGGAGTGGCAAGCACGTTATGACGCTGGGCTTCGGCCAATCCCGTTTCCGTGTCGGCGTTTACCAGGTCCACCGGAATCCCCAGCCGGCCCGCCGCTTCTTTGGCGGAAGGACACGCCGGGCAGGCGGGACGCCAGAACAGCAGCACCCTGGCGCCGGCCGTACCGGAACCGGTGGATTCCGTTCTCGCGGATTCCGTCATAACCGGGATTTGTGGAGCCGCCCGGCCGGACAACTCCGGACGGGACAGATCGTAAAGCCGCCGTTCATCGTACTCTTCCCGTTTACCCCGGTTCCAGTTACGTACCGACCGGTAATAGCCCACGATACGGCTGTACACCTCCGCGGGCGTTCCTTCCGCCAGCGCGGCGGCCTCTCTGGTCCGGGCCAGATCTTGTTCGACTTCCTCAAGGGTTCTCATTTCATTTCACTCCTTAGTTAGATGGAATTGGGCCGGTTCCGCGACCCGATGTTGTGAAACCGGCTCGATGTATAATCCAAAAAGCGGGCGACGCCCGCCTTTTACGATTCCGTGTTCAGGGCCGCGGCGGCCCGCGCGAAAACCCGGCCGGACGCGGCAGGCCGCCGCATGTTCCGCGATCCTCATGTTGTCCGCTCCAAAATCCGGGCCCGCTCCTGTTCCAGGGCGGCGATTTCCTCCCGCAGTTCCGTTTCCCGCTCTTCCCGGCATTTGGGACAGTGGAAGTGTTCCCCCCGAAGATAGCCGTGAATGGGGCACACGGAAAAAGTAGGGGAAATGGTAAAGTAAGGTATCCGGTAGTTGGAGGCAATGCTCCGCACCAGGTCCCGGCAGCTCCGCCAGTCCTCGATAGCCTCTCCCAAAAAGGCATGAAACACCGTGCCCCCGGTATAGGCGGTCTGCAGGGCCTCCTGCTGTTCCAGCGCGTCGAAGATGTCCTCGGTCGCCATGACCGGAAGCTGGGTGGAGTTGGTGTAGTAGGGATCCTTGGTTCCGGCGGTGATAATGTCCGGGTAACGGCTCTTGTCGTGCTTCGCCAGGCGGTAGGATGTCGATTCGGCGGGGGTGGCCTCAAGGTTAAACAGTTCCCCGGTTTCTTCCTGAAAATCCGCCAGCTTTTCCCGCATAAAATTCAGGACTTCCAGCGCGAAGGCGCGGCCCTCCTGGCTTGTAATGTCCTTCCCCAGAAAGTTCCGCAGGGCCTCGTTCATCCCCACAAGGCCGATAGTATTAAAGTGGCTGTCCAGCGTCCGCAGGTAGCGCCGGGTGTAGGGGAAAAGCCCCGCGTCCAGCAGTTTTTTTACGGTCTTTCGTTTGATGATAAGGCTTTCCTTGGCCAGGTCCATAAGTCCCTCAAGACGGCGGTAAAAATCCCCCCGGTCCCCGGCCAGATAGGCGATCCGGGGCAGGTTGATGGTTACCACCCCCACGGAGCCGGTCAGCTCATCGGAACCAAAAAGGCCGCCCCCCCGTTTTCGCAGTTCCCGTTTGTCCAACTGGAGGCGGCAGCACATGGACCTTACGTCGGCGGGGTTCAAGTCGGAGTTGATAAAATTCTGGAAATAGGGGGTGCCGTAGCGGGCGGTCATTTCAAAGAGGAGCCCGGCGTTGCCGCTGTCCCAGTCAAAATCCCTGGTTATGTTGTAAGTGGGAATGGGGTACTGAAAACCCCGGCCGTCCGCGTCCCCTTCCAGCATAAGTTCGATGAAGTTCCGGTTTATCCGGTCCATCTGGTCCTGACACTGGCCGTAGGTAAAGTCCATTTCCCGGCCCCCGGTTACGGCCTTCCGGTCCTTAAGATCCGCGGGACAGACCCAGTCCAGGGTGATGTTGGTAAAAGGCGCCTGGCTGCCCCAGCGGCTGGGAGTATTCACCCCGAAAACGAAACTCTGCAGACACTGTTTTATTTCTTTGTCACTCAGGTTGTCCACCTTTACAAAAGGGGCGACGTAGGTGTCAAAAGAACTAAAGGCCTGGGCCCCGGCCCACTCGTTCTGCAGGCAGCCCAGAAAATTCACCGCCTGCTGCATCAGCGTGGAAAGATGCTTCGCCGGTTTGCTGGTAATTTTGTCCGCCACGCCCCCCAGCCCCTCGGCGATAAGCTGGCGCAGGGACCATCCGGCGCAGTAGCCTGAAAACATGGAAAGATCGTGGATGTGAAAATCCGCGTTCCGGTGGGCGTCCGCGATCTCCGGGGGGTAGATGTTTTTAAGCCAGTAGTTGGCGGTGATGCTTCCCGAATTGTGAAGAATCAGCCCCCCCAGGGAGTAGTTTACATTAGCGTTTTCGTTGACCCGCCAGTCGGATTGTTTAAGGTAGCCGTCCATCGTGGAATCGATATCCAGCATCAGGTTTTTAAGGTCCCGCCTGGCCTCATGCCTGGCCCGGTAGAGGATATAGGCCTTGGCCGCCGCCGTTTCCTGTTTTTCGATAAGGGCGGTCTCCACAAGGTCCTGAATCTCCTCGATGGCGGGTATGGACGAGGGGTGGCGGCCCCTCATCATCTCGTCCAGCAGGGCCTCCACCCGGCTTGTAACCGCCTCCACCCGGCGATCCTGTTCCTCCGGGGAAAGCCCCCCCGCCGGGAAATTCTTCTCCACCGCGTCAAAGGCCCGGCTTACGGCGCTGAATATTTTGTAGCGGTCATAGGTCTCAACAGCCCCGGAACGTTTAACTACCTGTTTTATCACTTTTGCCCCCCCATTTTTTGTATCTCCCGGACAAATTCGTCCAGATTCTCAAAGTGCCGGTACACGGACGCGAAACGAATATAGGCCACACTGTCCAGAGCCGCCAGTTTTTCCAGCACCAGATCCCCGATGGCAGAAGCGCTGATTTCATGGTTGACCTTACCCTTAATGGCCGCCTGGTCCTCCACCTGGTTAACCAGGCTTTCGATCACCATGGGCGACACGGGCCGTTTTTCCAGGGCCCGTTCAACCCCGCGCTCGATCTTCCTCCGGTCAAAGGGCTCCCGGCGGCTGTCCCGTTTGACGACCATGAACTGTTTGTCCTCAATCCGCTCATAGCTTGTAAAACGATAGCCACAACCGTTACACTCACGCCGGCGGCGGATAGCCTCGCCGTTGGCCAGGGTACGGGATTCGACAACTTTGTCGTCAAAATTTCCGCAGTGAGGGCATCGCATCAATTGCTTGCCGCGCTTCGCGCGCGGAGCCTTAAAAAACCGGCTAAAAACCGGTTTCCTGGCCCCCGAAGCGCCGTGCGGCGCCACATATATAGCGTCTTTTCCATCGGGGTTGACTATACTACACCACAGGTTGTGTTGCAAGACGTGGCGGATGATTTTTCAGATTTTGGGACCGGACGGCCGGAACCGTGCGCGTGAACCGGGCGGATTTCCCCTGACGCGCCCCCGGTTTTCCCGCCCGCGGTGTATACGCGCCAATCCGGTTTGTACGGCTTGCTCTTTTGTTTTTTTCGCTGTTATGCTGGGTTCTTCCAATCCGGAGACTTTCCCAAAACCGACCGTGTTTTGGGAAAGCCTTGCCGGGGCGCGGGATTCCGGTAGTTCCGGAGGTTTTAATGAAAGTTGGGATCGACAGCTTTGCCTGTGACAGCGGCAAAACCGGCGTCGGCGTCTATTTAACCCAGTTGCTAAAGCGGATCCCCCCTTCCGGGGCCCTTTTTGAGATATTCGGCTGGGAATTTGACCGCTATGTTTACAACGATGCCGCCCCAAACGTGGAATTTATTTCCCGCTGTTCAGTAAACGGCAAAACCGCCAATTCCCTGTGGCATCTGTTCAAATACCGGGAATTCGCCAAATCCCGGAACTATGACGTCTGTTTTTTTCCGGCGGCCCATCGTCTGACGGCCCCCCGCCGTTCGTCCTGTCCTACGGTCGGCACGATTCACGATATGGCCGCTTACTGGGGAAGAAGAAAAATCCGGGAACGAGCGGGGCCTGTTCCCCGGTTGCTCCTTCCCGGCGCCCCGGGGCGGCTGGACCGGATCATCGCGGTGAGCGAATGGGTCAAGCGGGAACTGGTGGAACTGGCGGGAGTAAAGGAATTCCGGATCGAGGTGGTCCCCAACGGCATAGACCTTGAGGCTTTTCGGCCCGTGCCCAAGAACGAGGAAAGCGTGGTGCTGATCCAGCCCTTTAGCTTCCGCCGGCCCTACATGCTCTGCACGTCCCGGATTGAACACCCCATAACGAACCATGTCCGGCTTATCGAAGCCTTTCGCGTCTTCAAGGAACGGACCAGGTACCCCCACCGCCTGGTCCTGGCCGGCGGGAACGGCCGGGGGGCGGAGACGGTCAAACGGGCGGCCCACGCTTCCCCCTACCGGAACGACATCTTTTTTACCGGACATTTCCCCCACCAGAGCCTTCCGAAACTCTACTCCGGCGCGGATATCGCGGTATTTCCCTCGATGTACGACGGTTTTGGCCCGGGTATTCTGGAAGCTATGGCGACAGGGGTGCCGGTCGCCTGCGCCCGGACCGCCGGGCTGCCGGAAACCGCGGAACATGCGGCCCTGTACTTTGATCCCCTGGACAGCGAAGACATGGCGGATCGTCTGGTTACCCTGACCACGAACCGGGAAATTTACCGCGAGTGCCGACGCCTGGGCCTGGAACGGGTCCAGACATTCTCCTGGGACCGCTGCGCCGAACAGACCATGAGGATCATCCAGGAAACCGTATAAGGTTTTGGGAGAAGCTCTATCTTTTAGTCTTTACGAAGTATTGGTTATCGAACACGTCCATTAGCAGCCTGCCGCGCGCGCGGGTTTGGGCACGGGATCACGGCGAATGCCGTCCCCAAAGAGCAGCGCGAAGGCGTCTTCGGCGTTTTCCACAAATTCCACCGGAATGGCTTCCCGTATATCCCGGTCCAGTTCCTCCCAGTCGTCCCGGTTGTCCTCGGGAAGGATGACCCTTTCCATGCCGTTCCGTACCGCGGCCAGGATTTTTTCTTTAAGGCCCCCGATGGGAAGAACCCGTCCGGTAAGGGTAAGCTCCCCGGTCATCGCGGTCCCCGGCAGGGGGGCCTTTTGGCAGAGGGTGGAAAGCAGGGAGGCGGCCAGCGTGATCCCGGCGGAGGGGCCGTCTTTGGGAATGGCCCCCTCGGGAACGTGGATGTGGAAATCCGTTTTGGCGATGTTCAGGCGGAACCGGTAGTTTTCTTTGGCGCCCCGCAGCCAGGAAAGGGCGATCCGGGCGCTTTCCTTCATCACGTCCCCCAGGTTTCCCGTGATGATCAGTTCCCCGTCCCCCTCGAAGCCCCTGGTTTCTACGGGCAGCATGGCGCCCCCGGTTTCCGTCCAGGCCAGACCGTGGCTTACCCCGACACGCGCTTCTTTGAAAACCACGTCCCGTTTGTACTTCCGCCGGCCCAAAAGCTTTTCCAGATCGGCGGGACGAACGGTCCGCTTAAAACCGGCCAGGGGCTTTTCCCCGCCGAAGTTTTTCTTTACCGCTTCCCGGGCAATCCGCCTGAAAATCCGGGCAATCTCCCGTTCCAGGGCCCGGACGCCGCTTTCCATGGTCCAGCAGCGGATAATTTCCCGTAAACTTTCGTCGGTAAGGTTAAGTTTCGCGTCTTTTAGGCCGTTTTCTTCCAGTTCCTTGGGTACGAGAAACTGTTTGGCGATGGCCAGTTTTTCATTTTCCCCGTAACCGGGAATCTCGATGATCTCCATCCGGTCCAGCAGGGGGTAGGGTATACCGTTAAGGGAATTGGCGGTGGTGATAAACAGAACTTTGGACAGGTCGTAGGCCACTTCCATGTAGTGATCGGTGAACGTGGAATTCTGCTCCGGGTCCAGCACTTCCAGCAGGGCGGCGGCCGGATCCCCCCGGAAATCGCTGGACAGTTTGTCGATCTCGTCCAGCAGGAAGACGGGGTTCATGGTCCCCGCCCGGCGCATGGACTGGATGATCTTCCCCGGCAGAGCCCCCACGTAGGTTTTCCGGTGCCCCCGGATCTCCGCCTCGTCCCGGACGCCCCCCAGCGATATCCGCACGAATTCGCGGCCCAGCGCCCGGGCCACCGATTTTCCCAGGCTGGTTTTCCCCGTTCCCGGGGGGCCGGTAAAGCAGAGGATGGGACCCTTAATTCCCGCGTTCCCGTCCAAACCGGCTGCGCTGAGCTGCCTGACGGCGATAAATTCGAGAATCCGGTCTTTAGCCTTGCGCATGTTGTAGTGATCCTCGTCCAGTATCTTTTCCGCCAGGCTCAGGTCTACCGAATCCGGGGAATATTCGCTCCAGGGCAGATCACGGATCCATTCCACGTAGGCCCGCAGCACCCCCGCTTCCGGGCTAAAGGGCTGGAGTTTACGCAGGCGGCCAATCTCTTTTTTGGCTTTAACCAGAACTTCCTCCGGCGGGTTCCGCGCCGCCACGGCTTTTTCCAGTTCGGCGTACTCGTCCTCCGCGCCGTTTTTGCCCAGTTCCTTGTTGATTTCCTTCAACTGTTCGTGGAGGATGTATTCCCGCTGGTTCTTTTCCATCCGGCTTTTTACCTTGCCGGAGATATTCCGCTGGACACTGTAGATCTCGATCTCCATCTCCAGAGTTTCAAGAACCGCTTCCAGCCTGGCCGCGCCGTCCCAAATGGAAAGGAGTTCCTGCTTTTTTTCCGTTTTTATCACCATGGAGTTGGAGACAAGGTTGGCAAGCCGCTCGGGATTTTCCGTTCTTTCGACGGCGGCGATGATATCGGGGCCGATTTTTTTTGAAAGCTCCGCGTACTGCGCGAAGGCCCGCTGGATTGCGCGGATCATGGCAAGGGTATCCGTGTCCCCCGCGCCGGACAGAAGGCCGGGTATCACCTCCACCCGGACCAGGTTGTAGCTTGGGATTTCGTTTTCCGGCCCGGACAGGCGGTGTCCCGGCGGCGGCGCGCTGAGGGGGCGCCGGCTGATGTCCGCGATAATCCCCCGGTACTCTCCCTGGAGTACCACCCGGGCCGATCCGTCAGGAAGCCGCAATTTCTGGATAATACGGACCGCGGTTCCCGAAACCGGGAAAAATGAGCCGGGAACGTCCTCCCCGCCGGCGGACCGGGGACCCTGCGGGGAAAGCCTGGTTTCCTGGTCTTCGCCGTTGAGGACGCGGGAAGCGAAAAGCCGGTGATCCCGTCTAAGGGATTCCTCAATGGCGATAATTCCGCTTTGGTAGGTAATAAAAACCGGGACCGTCGTGTTGGGAAAAAGAACCAGATCCTTTAAGGGCAAGAGGACAAGTTCCTCGGTTTCCGTTCTTTTCTGCCCCCGGTCCGCCGGCAGGGTCCGGTCCGCCGCCGGCGCTTTGTTTCCAAGACCGGCGATGAACTGCAACAACCCCCGGTAGGGTTTCACATCAAGCGCTCTTCTGGAAGGGGAGGATCTCGGGAGCTTCCGAATTTATTACCACATCCTGGGTGATAACTACCCGCTTGCTTCCGGGGATGGAGGGAATTTCAAACATGATGCCGGTCATAAGCTTTTCCACGATGGCCCGAAGCCCCCGCGCCCCGGTTTTTTGCTTGATTGCCGTATCGGCAATCGCGTCGATGGCCTCCTCGGTAAACTCAAGTTTTACATCGTCAATCGCCAGGGACGCCTGGTACTGTTTTACGATGGCGTTCCGGGGTTCGGTGATGATCCGTTTAAGGTCGTCCCGTTTCAGTTCCTCAAGGCTTACGGTGATGGGAAGCCGCCCGATAAATTCAGGGATCATTCCAAAGTGGATAAGGTCGTCGGGGTGCAGCGCGTCAAACAATTCTCTCATGTTCCTTTGCCCCCGGCCCCCGGCTTCCGCGCCGAATCCCATGGGGTGTTGTACCACCCGCTGTTCGATAAATTTTTCCAGCCCTACAAAAGCGCCCCCGCAGATAAAGAGGATGTTCGTCGTATCAATGCGGATCATCTCCTGGTTTGGGTGTTTTCTGCCCCCCTGGGGCGGTACGGAGGCGATGGTCCCCTCGATTATTTTAAGAAGCGCCTGCTGGACCCCCTCGCCGGACACATCCCGTGTAATGGAGACGTTCTCCCCCTTGCGGGCTATCTTGTCAATCTCGTCAATGTAAACAATGCCCCGTTCCGCCGCGGCGATATTTCCCCCGGCGTTCTGGATCAACTTAAGGAGAATGTTTTCCACATCCTCCCCCACGTAGCCCGCCTCCGTAAGGGTGGTGGCGTCCACGATGGCAAAGGGAACTTTCAGTTTTTTCGCCAGGGTCTTCGCCAGCAGGGTTTTTCCCGTACCGGTAGGACCGATCAGAAGCACGTTGGATTTTTCAATTTCCACGTCGCCGCTTTCCTTGACGGTCTTGGCGATCCGCTTGTAGTGGTTGTAAACCGCCACGGACAGGGCCTTTTTCGCCTCGTCCTGGCCTATGATAAACATATCCAGATAGTTTTTTATTTCCCGGGGGGTGGGAATATCCCCGGTAAACTGGGTGGAAAGCTCATGCTCCTCCTCGGAGAGGATCTTGCGGCACACTTCCACACACTCATCGCAGATAAACACATCATTGGGACCGGCGATAAGCCTGCGGGCTATTTCCGCGCTTTTGCCGCAAAAAGAACATATCCGCTCGTAATTACCGGAACCGTTACGTATTTTTGCCATGTTTCTCCCTCGTCAGGACCGAATCCGCCACCCCGTAGGAAACCGCGTCCTCCGCGGACATATAAAAATCCCGCTCCATGTCGGCGGCCATTTTTTCGGCGTCTTTTCCCGTGTGTTTGGCGAAATATTGGATAGTAAGCTTTTTTAACCGGATTATCTCCCGCGACTGGATACCGATGTCACGGGCCTGCCCCTGGGCACCGCCCCAGGGCTGGTGGATAAGCACCCGGGAGGAAGGAAGCACCATCCGCTTCCCCGCGGCCCCCGATGTAAGTATCAGCGCGGCCATGCTGGCCGCCTGGCCCAGGCAGATAGTCTGCACATCGCTTTTGACATACTGTATGGTATCATATATTGCCAGCCCCGCGGTAACCGATCCGCCCGGCGAATTGATGTACAGGTTAATATCTTTATCGATATCCTGGCCGTCCAGAAAAAGCAGTTGGGCCACCACCAGATCGGCGCTCAGGTCGTTTATTTCCCCGTCCAGAAACACGATCCGGTCTTTAAGAAGCCGGGAATAGATATCGTAAGATCGTTCCCCGGACCCGCTTTGCTCAATGACATAAGGAACCAGGGTGTTCATTTTTTCATGCATAGGTTTGAATCTAATCATTTTTAGACATAAGGTCTAGATAATTCTCCCTTTTCCCCGGTTTGACCGTATTTTCCGCCAGCAGGATGTCGAAAAACTTTCGTTCCTTTATTTGTTCCCGAAACTGTTCCCGCGCCTGCTCCTCTTCGTAGAATTTTTTTATATCGTCCACCGGGATGTTTTCGGCGGCGGCTATGTCCGCGATCTCTTTTTCCAGTTCTTCGTCCCCGGCTTCCAGTTTAAGCTCCTCGATAAGGGTTTCCACGATGAGCCGGGCGTGGAGGGCTTTGACAGCCGCGGAACGCCAGGTATCTTCCATTTCTTCCACGGTTTGGCCGCTTCTTGTTACGTGTTCTTTCATCCGGTCCACCGTAAGGTTGAAAGCGCGGGCCAAACGGCGCCACCGGGATTCAAGTTCGATACGGACCATCGATTCGGGAATATCTACCGGGGTATTGGCGCAAATTTTTTCCAAAAGCCCGCTGATCTTGATATCACGAAGACGCTGTTCCAGGTTACGGTTCAGGGAAGTCCGGATACTATTCCGCAGATCTTCCAGACTGTTGAATTTTTCGTCTACGTCCTGGGCCAGTTCGTCGTCCAGTTCCGGAAGCCTGCGTTCCTTGAGGGCCGTAAGGCTTACCCGGAGTTTCACGGTTTCTTCCGCCGGGGCGGAGCCGTCTGTTTCCTCCGCCGGACGGGTTTTTACTTCCCTGGTTTCGCCTTTTTTCATCCCTAGGATCTCGTCGTCAAAATTGTAGGCATTGTCGCCTTTCCCAAGGGTGAACACGTAATCCAGCCGTTCCGTACCGGGGACGGGTTCCCCCTTGCCGTCGATTTCAACATAGTTGACGGTAACGACATTGCCCGTTTCCGCCCCGGCCGCGTCATCGCGGTCAAGCACGATGGCGTTCCGTTCCCGTATTATTTCCAGTTCCCGGTTTATGTCATCCCCGCTTATTTCCACGTCCGGGGCTTCGATCTCGTACCCCTTCCAGACATCGGGTTTGACTTCGGGAAACACGTCGTATACCACGGAAAAGCTAAAATCGTTTTCCAGGTCCAGTTCCGGCCTGTCCTCCAGCTGCGGGGTGGAATAAGGCAGGGGCTGCTCCTTCCGGGACAGGTCCCCGCCGTCAAAGACCTCGGACACCGATTTTTCGATAATGCTCCCCAGGGCTTCCGCCTTAAGCGCGTCCCCGAATTTCCGCGTCAATACTTCCCGGGGTACTTTGCCCCGCCTGAATCCGGGCAGTTGGATATTCTTGTTGTAGTTATTGAGAACTTCCTCGTAGTGGGAACGGACATCGTCCTTCGCTACGGTAAGTGTTAATTTGACGCTTGAATGTTCCCGGCGGCTTATTTCTTTGTTTATAATCACAATATCCTTCTCCGGATGCGGAAGCTCCACCGGAACGTAAAACGCTGAAGCTTTCCTCTTTGTGGTAAACTGAGCCGGTTATAAAACCGGTTGCAAAGACTTTTTATACGCGATCCGTTGTCTGGAAGACCCGTTATATGCCTTTATCTGCGAGAGAAGGGACTTGAACCCCCACGCCAAAGGCACCAGATCCTAAGTCTGGCGTGTCTACCAATTTCACCACTCTCGCTTTTTGCCGGACCGGTACCGGCATGTCCTTATTAAAGAGAGCCCTCCCCTATTTGATCATATTACCGGGAAGCCTTCCCCGCGTCAATTCCCCTGATATACGAGCCTATCCCGCCCCCGGACAAAACCGGGTACATGTTGAAAGCGAAGCGTTTACAAAAAGCGTAACGCGGTCCCAGTTAAAAGGCGCTGTCCGGGTCCCCGGTTTTCCACCCTAACTGGCCGCAGGCCCCGGAAACGCCCCGGCCCCTGCGGAAACGGCGGGTTACCTTTAGGCCTTCCCGCCGGAGAAGCCGGATAAAGGCTTCGGTTTCGGCGGGGGAAGGTTCCCGCAGGGCGCGGCCCTGGAACATGAGCCCTTCCACGGGGTTCCAGGGGATAAGGTTTACTACCGCGTCCAGGCCCCGGGCAAAATCCCGGATTGCCGACGCCTCTTCCGCGCCGGTGTTGATCCCTCCCAGCAGTACCGCTTCCAGCGTGATCCGCCGCCCCGTTTTTTGCCGGTAATAAACAAGGGCGTCCTTTATCCGTTTGAGGGGGTTGTCCCTGGCTGAGGGGATCAGAGCGTTTCGCAGTTCTTCCCGCGCGCTGGTCAGGGAGAAGGCCAGGCGCAGGGGGGGGCCTGAATCCGCCAGTTTCCGGATACCGGCGATGATACCGCTGGTAGATACGGTGATCCGCCGCCAGGAGACACCCAGACCCCGGGGATCCATGATGATTCCGGCCGCCCGGCGCAGTTCCCCCAGGTTAAGCAGGGGTTCCCCCATGCCCATAACCACCAGGTGGGTAACTTCCGTCCCCTGTTCCGCCCCGATTTCTCTGATATGGAGAAACTGTTCCACCATTTCCGCGGCGTCCAGGTTCCGCAGGAAACCCAATGAGCCGGTTTTGCAGAACACGCAGCCCACGGAACACCCCGCCTGGCTGGATATGCAGGCGGTCCCGCGGCCGTTTTTGTCCCGGAGGAGTACCGCCTCGGCGGCGGCGCCGCGCAGGGTTATGCGGAGCTTGACGGTCCCGTCGCGGTCCGCCAGCGGTCCGCCCCGGCCTGTGGACCGGATCGTAAAACGGCGGGAAAGATCCTCCCGCTCCCGCTTTCCCAGGCTGGTCATGCCCTCAAAGCCGCGGGCGCCCCGGGATATCCACTTGAATACCTCCCCGGCCTTGTAGGGGGAAAGAGGCGCGAGAATTTGAACCAGTTCTTCCAGGGAACATCCGCTTAAAACGCGCATCGCCGTTTAACTTTTAAGCCGTTCAAGCGCCTCCGTAACCGTCTGAGCCCGGATTCCCTGGCGCTGAAAATCCTCCAAAGTTTCCTGGGCCAGACGCTTATCCCCCCGCTTAAGGTAACATTCCGACAGTTCCAGGTAGAGCCGGCAGTTTTTGGGCTCCTGCTGGATCAGCCGGCCCAGAGATTCCACAGCCTCGGTATAGCGGCCCTGGGCCTTGGCTACCAGCGCCAGGCCAAGCACCGCGTAGATGTCGAATTCGATATTCAGGGCCCGCTGGTAGTAGTCCACCGCCTTTTCGTAGTTTTCCAGGTGGCGGTAGGCGTCCCCCGCCCTGGTCAGAATCACCTTGTTACGGGGATCCTGCTCCAGGATACGGTTCCAGTACTCAAGGGACCGGTCCTGCTGATTCATGCCCCGGTAACAGTCGGCCAGGCCGAACAGGGCGTAGAAATTGCAGGGTTCCCGCCGGAGGGCCATCTCAAAGTAGGCGATGCCGTCGCCAAAACTTTTGAGCTTCCGGTGGCAGTTCCCTATGGAGGTAAGCACCCGGATATCCACCCCGTTCCGGTTGGCCTCGAACATCTTTTCCCAGTAAAACAGGGCGTCCCGGTATTCCTTAAAATCGTAATGCAGATGCCCCAGGCCGATGATGGCGTAGGGGTTCTGATTCTCCATTTCCAGCACTCTAAGGTAGATCGTCTTGGAGTTTTTAAAATCCCGGATTTTCCGGTAAGCGTCCGCCACCCGCGTAAGAACCGTGATATTGGTATTGTCGTGAAGCAGGTACTGTTCCCATATTTCGATGGCCTTGTGAAAATGGTTAAGGGCCTTGTAACAGTCGGCCAGGCCGAACAGGGCGTAGTTATTCCCCGGGTGGCGGTCCAGGCACCGCCTGTAATAGCCCTGCGCCTCCTGAAAATCCCCCCGTTTACGGGCGGCGTCCCCCATGCCGACCAGGGCGTAGTTATTGTCGTCATCCACTTCCAGTATCCGGTTAAAACGGTCCATGGCCTCGGCGATTCTGTTTTCTTTAAGCAGATGGTATCCCTGTTTGGAAAGATCTGAAATTTCGGCGATTTCCGGCGCCCTTGCGGCCGCCGAAGAGACGTGGGAGAGTCCGCCGCGGAACTCCCCGTTACACGGCTGGTCCGCCATGATTATTTCACTCATTGGGAGCATCCCCTTCCTCGTTTATAAGGTTTTTGATTATTTCCGAAAACCGGACGATGATCGTTTCCGCTTTGGCGCGATCCGGGGCAATCCGGTACATTTTCAGGGCGTCCAAAAACCGGCCCCGCGATTTGTAATAATCCCCAATCCGGCTTAAGCCGTCGGAATAGCCTGTGGTTATGAATATGCGCCGGGCTTCCTCGATATTCCCCTGGTTGTACAGGGTATTTCCTTTGCGATTCAGGGAAACCTTGATGGCATCGTCCAACGGGGGACCCGCGGTGGTTTTGATAAAAAAATTTTCGTTCCCGTTTTTTTCGAATGTTTTTTTATAATCCATGTCGTACCGCTGTCCATTCAATAATAACACCGTAACCCGGCATTGTCAAAAAAATAGTACCATAATGTCGAGATTCCTCCACATTCAGCCCGCCGGTTTATCCACCCGCAGGAATTCCACCACCGAACGGCCGAATTCCCGGACAGCCGATTTTTGAATGAAAGGGATTTCACCGTCAAAAAAATCTTCGCGGGGGCGGTGCAGTATGATAAGGGTCCCGTCCCGCGCCAGGACGGACGCGGCGATGCCGGCGGCAAGCGGCCATTTAAAACGATAGGGGAATGGAGGATCGCAAAAAATATAGTCGAAATTCCGTTTTGCCCGCTTTACGTAAAGTTCCGCGGCCATAAAGCGGCAGTGTATCCGGACGGGGGAAATGGCCACGTTGTCTATCAGGGTATCCCGCTTCCGGCTGTCCATTTCCACCGCCTCGATGTAAGCGGCTCCCCGGGATGCCGCTTCCAGGGCGATGATCCCCGTGCCGCTGAAGATGTCCAGGAAGGAGGCGCCGCCCAGGTCCCCCAGGACGCCGAATACCGATTCCCGCATCCGGTCCATGCTGGGCCGGATAATCCCCGGCGGAACCTTTACCGAACGCCCTTTCAGTGTACCGCCTGAGATCCTCATGCCGGCGGACCGGCGGGCTCCGCGCGTGGAACGTTCCCGCGGATTTCGCCAAAACGCCGCGCGAGCTTTCGTTTTGACCGCGAAACCCGCGTTTTCCGGCGCGCGGCAGGCCGCCCGTTACGGGGAGACGGCTCAAAAATCCTGGAGAAGTTCATTAAGTTCATCGGAACTCACGGTGTTTTCATCGAGGGAAAAAACAGTGGTTTTCCGATCTTCGCCGATAACATTGAGCCGTTCCGCGCCGCGCTCCCGCAGCGGCCGGATCCGTTCCTGGAGTTCCGGATACGAGGCGGCGTATGTACTGCCGGAAAATTCGGCCAAAAACCGGGAAAAATCCCACTCCAGGTCGGAAAGGTAGTTCAAAGCCTCGTCCCGTT
The DNA here is from genome assembly GCA_031277045.1 of Treponema sp. The sequence continues at coordinate 1,289 of JAISLX010000141.1, read as the reverse complement.
CAAAAAGGCGATCGTGAGTTCGCAGGTATTCCAGCAGCATTTCCAGGGTCTGGTCCAAAAATTCGGTGTCTTCCATGACTTTTTTCACAAACATCGCCGGATCCGTGTCCAAATTCAGGGTATCCCGTAATATTTTAAGATGACCGCACAGTATAAAAATATTATCGTGCAGATTAACGCGCTTGGACATGCCGCTCATACGTCTATTATCGGCCCCGGAACAGGATAAACGTACAGGAATTTGACATGGCAATGTTGCCGCGCTCCGCGCGTAAAACCAAAAAAAACCGGCGGAAAGCAGGGTTTCTAACCCGCGAACCGCGAAAGGAACGCCTCCGGCCTCCGAAAAGATTCGCGCCGCCCTTGATTCGGCCTGGTCCAGGCAGTATAGTGAAAACGCTTGTGTTTCGGGGGTGCACCGGTTTCGACTGCTGCGGTTCGGGGTACAGGCCGCAGGTGGAGCGCCTATCTCCTGATTAGGCAAAACTTTAACTGCCAACAACGACAGTTACGATTACGCCTTAGCTGCGTAACCGCGTGGGACCTTTCCGCCGCCTTGAGGAAGGGCTCCCGCGTCACAATCAAGGCTGGCCGCGTTTCCGGCGCCGGACGGAACGCGGTAAGATTAAACGGATACGGATGGGCCGCACGCCGTTTAGCCAAGCCCATCCCGACAATACAATAAACGGCTAAACCTGTAGACGCCTGTGCTTCGCGCATCAGGACGCGGGTCCGACTCCCGCCACCTCCAACGTTACCTGGGCCGGTTCCAAAATCCGATATTTTGGAACCGGCCCTTGTGGTTTTTCGGACCAGCGAACCGTCAGACCGAATTTCGGGTTTTCGCCGTGTCCGGTATTCTAACGCCCGGTACTCCCCGCGTCCCCCTCAGCTTCCACCCTACCCTACTCAGGTTAACCGGTTTTCACCGTTTTCGGAAAACATTACGCGGCGGCGGCGCGCCGGAACACAGCAATTTAGCCGAGTGTTGTATTTTTTTGCAATTTTTTGTATAAAAATATGAGGCGGGGGTTTTCGGGATTGTCGTTCTGAAGCCCCCGCCGCTATAAAACCATAAAAACCGGAAGAGCCGGTTTATTTTAAGGAGAATTATTATGAAGAGACTGATCGCTGCGGCGGCGCTGGCATTGCTGGCCCTGCCGCTTTTTGCCGCCGGAGCCAGGGCCGCGGAAGGCGGGAAACCCCGTATCGGCATCGCCAAGTTTGTGAGCCACGAAGCGCTGGACGCCTGCGAGCGGGGAATTCTGGACGCGCTGAAACAGCGGGGC
>JAISLX010000139.1 GCA_031277045.1 Treponema sp. | reverse complement strand
CCCCCCCAACATATCGCGTAAACAGTACCGTATATCCCGCGTTAGTAATACTCGCACACATATACTGTCACTACGGCGGAATTTCCCCGCGCAGAGTACCGTGGTACACCCGTACCCTTCGCGCGCGGGTCCGGGGAAATGAACGGCGTGTGGTTAAAGAGAGTTGTCCTGAAACCTCTGTTTTCGGGCAACAACCGCTAAAAAACAGCAAAAAAGCAGGGATTCTGTTGGATATCCGTGTTTTTTTGGAGACTTGTAAACCAGCCTGGCTTACAAGTCCAAGGAGTATGCCGAAATGAAAACCCAGGCTAAACTTCCTGGCAGATCCCTCGCGTCTCAAATATGGGAACACAGACTGGTGTACCTGTTTATGCTGCCCTGTGTAGTATCTCTTTTAATTTTTTGTTACTACCCCATGTACGGGGCTACGCTGGCCTTTAAGGATTACAAGTACAACCTTGGTATTCTGGGCAGCCCCTGGGTGGGCCTGAAACATTTCAAAGCGTTTGTTTCCTCGCTGGAATTTTGGGAAGTTATCCGCAACACCATTGTTATCAGCGGCCTTAAAATTCTTTTATGTTTTCCCGCGCCCATCATACTGGCCCTGCTGCTCAACGAACTGTGGTTCTCCCGGTTTAAGCGGGTCATTCAGACCATGAGCTACCTGCCCAACTTCGTTTCCTGGGTAGTGGTTGTCAGCCTTATGACCGTGGTGTTCAGCCCCTACGGCGGCATCGTGAACAACATCCGCGAGCGCATGGGCCTTGAGAGCATCTTTTTCCTGGGGGAGGAGCGGTTCTTTTACCCGCTGGTGGTGCTTTCCGACATCTGGAAAGGGGCGGGCTGGGGCTCCATCATCTACCTGTCCGCCCTGTCCGGCATCAACCCGGAACTGTACGAATCGGCCTACCTGGACGGGGCGGGCCGCCTGAAATGCACCTGGTACATAACGCTGCCCGGCCTCAAAACAACCATCGGCATCATGTTTATCTTCGCCGTCGGCGGCATCCTTAACGCGGGCTTTGACCAGATTCTGCTGTTACAGCAGCCCGCCAACATGCTGATATCGGAAATTCTGGACACGTTTACGCTGAAGACCGGCCTTAACTACGGCAGGTTCGAGTACGCCTCCGCCATCGGCCTGTTTAAGTCGGCGTTTTCGTTTGGGCTGGTCCTGATCACCAACTGGGCGGCCAAGAAATTTTTTGAAGTGGGTATTTTTTAATCCAGGGGGAACAGGGCTATGAAATTCGTATCGTCCTCTCAGCGGATATTCCAGACCGCCAATGTGATATTTTTGGCCCTTTTTGGGCTTATTACGCTGTACCCGTTCTGGTACGTGCTGGTGGCGTCTTTTAACGTGGGCAGCGATTTTACGCGGGGGGGCGTGTACTTTTGGCCCCGGGCCTTTACGCTTGAAAATTACGCGCGGGCCTTTCAGGATCCGCGTATTTTCAACTCGCTTGTCGTTTCCGTGGCGCGCACGGCCCTGGGCGTCGTGCTGGGCCTGTTTTTTACCGCCCTTGTTTCCTACGCGGTGATCATGCGGACGCCGGGCCGTACCTTTTTTACGTTTTTCTTTTACTTTACCACGATTTTCGGCGGCGGCATGATCCCGTACTACATTCTGCTGCGGGACCTGGGCCTTACGCGCAGTTTCTGGCTTTACGTAATCCCCGGCATCTACAGCTTCTTTAACTTTCTGCTGATGCGCACGTACTTCCAGACCATTCCGCTGGAAATGCGGGAGTCCGCCCAAATAGACGGGGCCGGCCACGGCCGGATACTGTTCCAGATTTACCTGCCCCTGGCCATGCCGATTATCGCCACCCTGGCCCTGTTTATCGGCGTGGGCCAATGGAACGACTGGTTTACCGGGGCCTACTACCAAAGCCGCACGGAACTGTTCCCCGCGGCCACGCTTCTGCAAAAACTCCTCATGGAATCTTCCCCCAGCGCGATGAAGTCCGGCCAGGAAACTTTAGGCCAGACCATGCGTACCTACACGCCCATGTCGCTGCAAATGGCCTTTGTGATGATCCTCACCATGCCCATCGTGGTGGTGTACCCGTTTTTACAAAAGTACTACGTCAAGGGCGTCATGATAGGCGCCATTAAAGGGTAGCCCTTTCGACCCGGACGCCGGGTCCCGCAGGTGGTTTTAACCATGCCCCGCATGGATAAAATAAATTTTTTGTTTAGGGAGACCGTCTCAAAACCGGACGAATTTTGAGGCAGTCTCCGGGAGGAGTTCGTATGAAGAAAGCAGTGATGTTCGCGCTTGTCCTTGTAACGGCAAGCGCGGTCCTGTTCGGCGCCGCCCGGCGGCAGACATCCGCGTCAAACGACGTGCGGCTGCGGATGCTCATCTGCTGGAACGGGGGCTACAAAGTCCCCGCAGACCAGTACAACAACCCCGTAGCCAAGGCAATCCGTGAAAAAACCGGCGTTACCGTGGAGTTCGAGGGCATCATGATGGGCGAAATGGAGAAACTGAACCTGATGTTCGCCTCAGGCGACATGCCCGACATTGTAAACGCCCCCTACTGGGGCGGCAACGCCGGGGAAACCGGCGTCATCAAAAAGGCCGCCGCCGAAGGGAGGCTGCTGCCTATCGAGGACATGCTGGAAAAGTACCCCAACGTAAAACGCTCCTACGACATCGGCGTTATCTCCCAGAAGTACCTGGACACCGACCTGGCGGACCCCCTGTTCAAAGGTCATAAGTACCTGATCCCGCAGGAAACCGCCGGCAACGCCGCGCATATCACCAACTGGGCCTACGGCGTATTCGTGCGGGGCGACGTACCCAAGGCCCTGGGCATTGATGAAAAATCCATCAAGACCGGCGAACAGCTCTACGATTTCATGGTAAAGGCCCGTGACCACGGCTTTAGGGATGTCAACGGGAACCCCACCATCGTGGCCACCACCTTCCACAACGGCTGGGACTACGGCCGCTATGCCGAAAGTTTCGGCGGCCAGCAGTTGACCTACTATACAAAAAACCCGGACGGCACCATTACCTACGACTGGCTGACTGAAGACTGGATCACCAAGCACCTGTTTATCTGGCGGCTGGTAAACCAGAACATCCTGGACAAGGAATGTTTCAAGACCAGCGACACCCTGGCCGAGCAGAAAGTAGGAAACGGCACGGCCCTGTTCTTCGCGGCCCAGTACGAGGTAGGCATTAAAGCCACCAAGCAGACCGGCCTCTACAGCAGCAACCCCGAAATGCGCTACATCCCCGTAGGCCCCATGAACGACAAAAACGGCAGCCCGCTGGTACAGGTAGAAAGCATGGGACGCTCGGGCAGCCCGGCCATCTTCTTCCCCACAAGCTGCAAAGATCTGGACGCGGCGTTCAGGTACATCGACTACGTCAACACGCCTGAGGGCATGGCCCTGGCCGAATACGGCGCCGAGGGACAGACCTTTGTCCGCAACGCGCAGGGCCAGCCCCGGCTGGCCCCGGCCCTGCTGGAACGCAAGCGTAACGGCGACGCCACCTGGGAAGACGTAGTGCGCGAGGCGGGCGGCTTTGGTTACATCTCCAGCCGGCTGTGGTACGGCAATCTGAAAGGCGACTGGTTCGGCGAGGACGGCGTGGGCACTGCGGACGCCGCCGTAGCGGAACTTGAGGCCTATAAAAAAGCGCGGCCGGCCAAACAGTTCCCCGGTTACCCGTTGTCGGCTTTTGACAGCCAGTTCCCGGAATACGCGGCGGTCAGCCGAGTCGCCTGGGAAGGCGACGTGGACAAAACCTACCGTGAGCGGGCCTACTTTGCCCCCACGGAAGCCGAAGCCCGCAAAATTCTTACGGATTTCCAGACCTACCTGAAAACCCAGGAAAACGGAGTCTTCCTGAAGTTCCTTGACTTCCTGGCCCAGAAAGCGAAGTCCCGTCCCGACATCGCGTTCTAAAAAACCGTTACCGTGCGTAACAGGGCGGGGGCTTGCCTCCGCCCTTTTTTTTCCCCCCGCGGACATGCCCGGCGCCGGCGCCGGCCGGCCCAAAGGACCGGGGGAAAACCCCGAACAGGCGGCGTTGGAGGGCCTCACAGCCCCAGGTTTTTAGGCCGCGGCCTGAAAAGTTAAAGCCACGGCCCCAGGCTTTTAGGCCCTGGCCTGAAAAGTTAAAGCCACGGCCTAAAGTTTTTAGGCCACGGCCCCAAGAAAAAAGGCCCTGGCCTCAAGTCCTTTAGGCCCTGGCCCCAAGAAAAAAAGCCACGGCCCCAAGTTTTTAGGCCCTGGCCCCAAGAAAAAAAGCCCTGGCCTAAAGTTTTTAGGCCCTGGCCTGAAAAGTTAAAGCCATGAAGAATTTTTAACCGCAAAGGCGCGCCAAGGCGCGGGAGGAAGGAACGAAGCGCCGCTTCATACATTCTTTGCGCGCCGTATTCGCAAAATTTGGTTTAATACCACCCCGCGGCTTGCCGCTGGTTCTTCAGCAACCGGCGGGCGGGTCTTTGTCCAGGTATATCCGGGGTACCCGTTTGCCGATGCCGCAGGTAATTTCGTGGGGAATGGTTCCCAGCTTTTCCGCCATGCAGGCGGCGTCGCCATATTTGGCGTCGCCGAACGCGGCGCCGCCGTATTTGGCGGGATTTTCCCCAAACAGGAGAACTTCATCTCCGGGGACGATTTCGCCGTACCCGGCGCCGCCATATTTGGCGACGCCGTACCCGGCGCTGTAATCGGCGGCGCCCAGGTCTACCAGGCACTGGTCCATGCAGATCCGGCCAATGACCGGGTACGTCCGGCCCCGGATGCCCACGCGCCATCTGCCGCTTAAGCCCCGGCGCAGGCCGTCGGCGTAACCGGCGGGGACAAGGGCCGCCAGGGTATCTTTCGCCGCCGTCCATTCGCGGCCGTAAGAGACGGATTCGCCTTTCCGGACGGGTTTGACGGCGGCCACCTTGCTGCGCAGTTCCATGAGGGGCCGCACGGCGATGCCCGCCTGACAGGGGGACGCCGCGCTCGCGGCTTCCTGCCCGCCGGGACCGGAGGGCAGGGGACCGTAGCCGTACAGGAGGATGCCGGGGCGGACCATGTCGAACCAGGAATCAGGATGGTAAAGAACGCCCCCGCTGTTGGCGGCGTGGAGGATCCCCGGATCGATGCCGGCGGCCCGGATAGCCTTGACGGCCTCGTTAAAACGCCGCAACTGGTCCCCGGTATAGGCTATGCCGGCGCCGTCCCGCGAATCGGAAACGGCCAGGTGGGTGGCGACTCCGGCCAGGCGCAGGTTCCCCCGCGACAGGACGCGCCCCGCCAGGGCCGCCGCGTCTTCCGGGCGGCAGCCGGCGCGGCCCATGCCGGTATCCACCTTCAGGTGGACCTGCAGTTCTTTCCCTGCGGCGCGGGCGGCCTGCGCCAGGGCGTCGATATAGTCCGGGCCGGAAACAAAAGGACTCAGATTGTGTTCCGCCAGATCGCCCAGTTCCTCGTCCGAACACTGGGAAAAGAGCAGGATGGGGGCTTGTATTCCCCCCCGCCGCAGTTCTTCCCCCTCCTGGACCAGGGCCACTGCCAGGAAATCCGCCCCCGCTTCCAGGGCGGCGCGGGCCAGGGGAAGGGCGCCGTGGCCATAGGCGTCGGCCTTGACGGGAACACAGATTTTCCGCTTTCCGGTCAGGCCGGCTACGGCGCGGATGTTCTCTCTAAAACGGTTCAGATATACAAAAGCGCGGGTAGCTCTCACCTGTCCTCCCTTTGGCGCGGCCGCGTACCACAAACGGTAGCTTTTTCCGCATACTGTGAGTATAATAACAAGGGTAGATATGTGTATCCATAGACCAAACCAGACGATCCTTTGGGCGGGTGTGCTTGTCCTCTTGTCCGCCTGCAATCAGATGGATACTGTTCTGCCTTCGGCGGGAAGCTACCAGGTAAGCGCCCTGGTTAACCGTTCCTCGCTGGACGAATGTTCGATCATCGCGGCCGGCGACACGGTGCTTCCCTACTTTTCCAATTCGGTAGCCGGTGATCCGGACCTGGCCAATCTGGTGGTATACCTGGAAGATTCCTGGGGAAACCGGGTGGGGCGCCGGGTCCGCTACAGTACCGGGCCTGTTCCCGCCGTACAGGACCTTGTGGAAGCGGGAGACCTTCCTGAATCAGGCGCGGCGGAGCCTGGCAAAACGGAGGCCGGTGATGGAACTCAGGCGGATTGGGCGGGGTCCTTCAAAGACCCGTCTTTCGCGGACGGCCTTTTGATACCGGTGGACGGTTTCATCGGGCAGCTCCCTCCCTTTCCGGTAACAGGCGATATTGCGAGTGGCTACTACACGATGGTGTTTGAAATCCGGGGGAAACAGGACCTGCTAAGCCGTGTCGAACGGCGGATCTTTTACACCGGAAACAGCGCATTTACAATCGGCGGAATCCGCTACTATCTGCCCAGCTTTGACGGGGACAGGCATCTTGTGTCCCAGGGCCTTAACGTGATGCTGGAAGTCCGGGTGGATTACGGGGCGGACCTTGAGCCTTACGTCGTCTGGTACAACGGCAGCCGGCGGATTGGCGAAGGGTTCGTAAACGGCGGGACGGCGCGGCTGCTCTGGAAGGCCGCGCAGCAGACCGGTTTCCACACGATCCGGGCGGAAGTGTTCCCCTTTGAGCCCCAAGCCGGGGTAAAGGGGATGGTGAGGGAGCTTTCCCTGCCGGTTTCCTCCGGCGTGCGGGGTGATTCTTCCATCAGTATTGAGGATTTTCTCTACTACTACCAACTGGCCGGCGATCTGCGGGAAATGGGGACCGGGGCGGAACTGGACCGGACACACGCGGAAAAGGCCGCGCCCCTGTGGTACCCCGCGGAGCAGATCTACGGCCTTGCCCTGGAAAACGGAAACAGTTACGAGGCTTTGCCAAATGTCCTGGACTTTTCGGCGATTTCTTCCGGGGACAAGACAGGGCAGCTCCGTTTCTTTATCCGTTTCTTTCCGCTGGGCGAGGGGACAATTCTAAGCGCCCTTTTGGGCGAAGGGGCGCATTCTGTCGCCGTCAGGCTTTTTCTGAGGGAAAACGCCCTGTACTTTGAACTGGAAGGGGAAGATAAAAAGATATTAAGCGATCCTCTGGCGGCCGATAGAGTTCGTAACTCGTTTATGGGGGTGGCGCTCGACCTGGAGATCCGGGGAACGGGTATACGGGCGTTCCTTACACCGGCGGATTCGCCGTTGCCTTTGGATTCCCTCCCGTCCGCGGCCCGGCCCGGGCCTTCCCCGGAAACCGGGGACGCGGTCCCGCCTCCCCCCGAACAGCGGGCGGCGGATGTTCCGTTCCTGGAACTGGATAATCCTCCGGGCGGCGAACTGCGTTCCTGGCTGGGGGAGGCCGAACCGCTGAATACCGGGGAGGCCGTTCCGGAAAACCCGGCCGGTCCCCTGAATGACAAGCCCGCTCCGCTCCCCGTCGCGGTGGTGGACGATTTTTCCGCGCTGTTCCGCGTGTCCGATCAAGCCGGCGAAAGTTCGGGAGCGGCGGACCGGCCCGCGGCGGATTCACAAACGGTCCTGCAAGCCGCGGCGCGCACGATTCTTGAAACAGTCGCGGCGACGGCGCGAACAGTTCTTCAGCCGGTCCCGCCGATGGCGGTGCGGCTGACCCTTCAACCGGCTCCCGCCGAAGCCGGCCCCCCGGACGACGCCGGGATCAACTAAACTAAACGCGGTAAATTCCCGCGCCAAGAGGATCCCCTATGGAATCGACACTGCTTTGGGGGCTGGATCTGATCCGCTTTATCCAGTCCCGCGCCAGTCCGGCCCTTACTGTCATTATGAAACTGGTTACCACTATGGGCGCCGTCCCCGTTTGTTTCGCGCTTCTTTCCCTCATATTCTGGTGTTTTGACGAGGAAAAAGGGTTCAGACTGAGTCTGACGCTGTTGGTTTCCCTGTGGATCAACATGGTTTTGAAATACCTCCTGGTCCAGCCCCGGCCTTTTTGGGAAGGCTGGGACCCCTCCGTGGGAATGACCACTGAGAGTACCAACGGCTTCCCCTCAGGTCATGCCCAGATTTCCCTGGTCCTGTGGGTAATTATCGCCTCCTGGACCGGCAAGAAATGGGCGCTTCCCCTTGCCGTTTTTCTAAGCTTTCTGGTGGGTTTTTCCCGGCTCTACCTGGGCGTCCACTTTCCCACGGACCTGCTGGGGGGCTGGGTTCTGGGGGCTCTGACCCTGGCCGCCTATTTCCTTGCGGGAGACAGGATCAAGGCCGCGCTGATTCGGGGAGGGCCGCGGTTTCAGATGATTCTGTGTTCCGTTCTGGCCTTCGTTATGATCCTCTACCGGCCGCAGGTTGAAATGCTGGTTCCCGGGGCCCTGGTTTTGGGCCTGGGTCTGGGGCGCCGCGTCAACCGCGCCAGTACCGGCTTCCGGGCGGCCTCCGGCCCCTGCGCCGGTTCCAAAACCGCCGAACGCCGGGAATCCGGAACCGGCGCGGCGCGTTTTCTGGTTTTGGGGGCGCGGTTTGTTACCGGAATGGCCGGATTAATAATTCTGTTCACGGTTCTGGGCCGGCTGATCCCGGAAGAACATTCCCCGCTCTACCCCCTGTTGTTCTTTGTCCGCTTTGCCCTCGCGGGATTCTGGATCTGTTCCGCCGCCCCCTGGCTTTTTATCCGCCTGCGCCTGGCCGGAGCGGAAACCGCCCCGCCGGTTTCCCCTTAACATGTCCCGGCCCTTTTACGGGGACGAATCCCCTATCGCCGCTCTCGCCACGCCGCCGGGGGAAAGCGCCCTGGCCCTGATTCGCGCCTCCGGCCCCGGTTCGGTTGCCCTGCTTGCCACGATCTTCTCGCGCCCCGCCAAACTCCGCGAAGCCGGGGGGAACAGCGTTGTCCACGGCTGGATACTGGCCCCCCGCGGACCCGGTTCCGGGAAAACCGGAGAAGCGGGGGAGACCGGGAAAGCCGGGGAGAACGCGGGGGCTGAACGTATCGACGAGGTCCTTGTTTCCGTGTACCGGGCCCCCAAAAGCTATACCGGCGAGGAAGGGGCCGATATTAGCTGCCACGGAGGCGCCGTCGTGGTAAGGGCCGTGTTGGAGGCTCTTAAAACCGCGGGCTTCCGGGAAAGCCTGCCGGGGGAATTCAGTTTCCGCGCCTTTATGAACGGCAAGCTTGACCTTACCCGCTCGGAATCCGTGATGGAACTGGTACAGGCAAAGACCTGCGAGGCCCGTGAACGCGCCGTGGGGCGGCTGGCCGGAAGGCTGCAGCGGGAAATTGCCGCGTTGAGCAGGTGTCTGCTTGAGGCCCTGGCGGAAACGGAACTCCGCCTGGACTACGATGAGGAAGAACTGGGTTTTTCCGGGGAAGGGCTGCCGGGCCGGGAACTGGTGGAAAACGCCCTTGATCGTCTGCGGAAACTGACCGCCGGCTGGCCGGGGGAGCGGCTTTACCAGGAAGGGGCCCTGGCGGTGATTGCCGGGAGGCCCAACGCGGGAAAGTCCAGCCTGTTTAACGCGCTTGTGGGGGAAGACCGCTCCATTGTTACCGCCGCGCCCGGCACCACGCGGGACTGGATCGAGGCCCTTGTCAACATCAGGGGAATACCCCTGCGTCTTGTGGATACGGCGGGGCTGCGGGAAACCGGGGGTCAGGCGGCCCTGGACAGGGCGGAGGAACTGGGCATCCTGCGGAGCCGTGAACTGCTTGACAAGGCGGATCTGACCCTCTACGTCATCAACGGGACCCAGGGCCCCCGGGACGAGGACCGGGCCGTTCTAGGGGCGGTCCGGTCCCGGCCCCTTATTCCGCTGTGGAACAAGGCGGACATAGCCCCGCTGTCCGGTCATCAGGAATTCCTGCCGGTAAGCGCCAAAACGGGCGAGGGCCTGGGGGAACTGTGTACGGCCATAAAGACGGCGCTGGGGGGGAATCTTCCCGAACGCAGGCCGGAGCCGGGCCTGGGGAGCCTGCGGCAGAAAGACCTGGCGGAAAAGGCCCGCGCCGCCCTGGAGGAAGCCCTGGACCTGGCGGACCGGGGGGAAGCCCTGGACCTGTCCGCCCCCCTGCTCCGCGAAGCGGTCGACGCGCTGGGGGAGATTACCGGGGAAGTCTCCACGGCGGATATTCTGGAAACCATTTTTAGCAAGTTCTGCGTGGGGAAGTAATGGACTACGATTGCGTTGTGGTGGGCGGCGGCCACGCCGGCATCGAGGCTTCGCTGGCCGCCGCCCGGCTGGGCTTTTCCGTCCTCCTTGTTACCCAAAACCCGGACCGTATCGGGGCCCTGTCCTGCAATCCCGCCGTGGGGGGCCTTTCCAAAGGAAACCTGGTCCGCGAAGTGGATGCCCTGGGCGGGGAGATGGGGAAGCTTACCGACGCCGCCATGATCCAGTACCGGATCCTTAACCGCTCCCGCGGACCCGCCGTCCAGGCCCCCAGGGCGCAGACCGACAAACAGGTTTATCAAGCCGCCGCCCGCGCCGCTCTGGAACGGCAGAAGGGACTTTCGATCTTTATGGACACCGTAACGGACCTTATGATCGCCGGGGAAGCCGGAAACCGCCGGGTAGAAGGGATCGTAACGCTGAGGGGACACCGGATCTCCGCCCGGACCGTGATCCTGGCCGCCGGGACCTTCATGGAGGGGAGGATCTTCATCGGCGAGTACGACGCCCCCCAGGGCCGCCTGGGGGAGGGCGCCGCCCTGGGCCTGGGGGCCGGCCTGCGGCGGCTGGGCTTCCCGCTGGGACGCTTCAAAACCGGCACCCCCGCCCGGCTGGCGGGGGATTCCATCGACTATTCGGCAATGGAAAAACAGGAAGGGGAGGACGCCCGCCCGTTCTCTTTTGACGTAGACGGCGGCCTTGCGCGGCCGGCCTGGCAACCCCCGCTGCCCCAGGTCCCCTGCTGGATTACCCGCAGCACCCCCCGCACCCACGAGATCATCCGGTCCAACATCCACAGGTCCCCGCTGTACGGGGGAAAGATCACCGGCGTAGGCCCCCGCTACTGCCCCTCCATCGAAGACAAGGTGATGCGCTTCCCCGAGCGCGAGGGCCACCACATCTTTATCGAACCCGAAGGGCTTTCCACCACGGAAATGTACATGAACGGCGCCTCCAGTTCCCTGCCTGAGGACGTACAGCGGGATTTTATCCACAGTATTCCCGGCCTTGAGGCGGCGCGGATCGTCCGTCCGGCCTACGCCGTGGAGTACGACTACCTGGACCCGCTGGACCTGTACCCAAGCCTTGAGTCCAAGCGGGCCGCCGGACTTTTTAGCGCGGGGCAGACAAACGGCAGCTCCGGCTACGAGGAAGCCGCCGCCCAGGGCATTATCGCAGGGATCAACGCGGCGCGGAAACTGCGGGGGGAACCGCCCCTGGTTCTGGGCCGGGCGGAGGCTTACACCGGGGTGCTGATCGACGATCTGACCACACTGGGGACCAGGGAGCCTTACCGCATGTTCACAAGCCGGGCGGAACACCGGCTGGCCCTGCGCCACGACACCGCCGATACCCGGCTCAGCCCCCGGGGCCGGGAACTGGGCCTGGTGGACGATGAACGATGGGAACGGTTTGTCAAAAAAACAGAAGGCCTTGAGGCTGTCCGGGAACTGCTGCGCCAACGGAAAGTGCCGGACGGGATGCCCCACGGGGGGGAAAGCGTGGAACAGGCTCTGCGCGATTCCCGCGTCCGCCCGGAGGACCTGTTCCCCCAGGTCCCGGAACTGAAAAACCACCCGGCGGAATGGCTTGAGCGGGCCTGGCTGGACATCAGATACTCAGGCTACATCGAAAAAGAGGAACGGATAGCCGGGCGGACGGCCAAACTGGACGCCGTCAGGCTGGATGGCAATCTGGATTACGCCGCCATCGCCGGACTTTCCTCGGAGGCGCGGGAAAAACTCAAACTCGTGCGCCCCCTTAGCCTGGGGCAGGCCGCCCGGATACCGGGAGTACGGCAGGGGGACATCGCCCTGCTCATGGCGCTGCGGAGAAGAAAACGGGACCCGCCGTAAAGCCGGAAGCGCGCCCCGCCCCCGATGACACGATGTCCCAAAAAATAGTACACTTTTTTCATACTATGAGCCAGGAAACCGCCCTTCCGGGCAGCCAAATCACCAGGAACCAGGAACCAGGAACCAGGAACCAGGAACCAGGAACCAGGAACCAGGAACCAGGAACCAGGAACCAGGAACCAGGAACCAGGAACCAGGAACCAGGAACCAGGAA
>JAISLX010000078.1 GCA_031277045.1 Treponema sp. | reverse complement strand
AGAGTTGTTCAGAAACCTCAGTTTCTGAACAACTACCGCTTAAAAACAACAAAAAGCACGGATTCTTGGCAAAATCTGTGTTTTTTGGGAGACTTGTGAGATAACCAACCGGGTTATCGAACAAGCCCAATGTTTTGGAGGTAAATTATGGGCAAAACCTTGATGGAAAATGAGCCAAAGACGCGGACAGTAAATAAAGTACCACTTGACCAAGAAATTTCTTGCATGGGTTTAAGATGCGGGTGCGGTATTCCAACAAAAAGAAGCGCCAAATGAATAAGGCTTGCTTTGTATCGATGGCAATTGTTATTGGTTTTGTTAGTTTAATAAACTCTTGTGTAAGTTTTGATGTTGCCACGGTGGATAATACCGCTGCGGCTGGTATAGTTGTTCAAATTACTGACTCTACACATAAAACTACTGATTATGGCGGTGTTTCTGACGATGATATATTTTCTGTATACATTGATGACAAAAAAATCGGTGATATAAAATATCCTGAAATTAAAGGGTATAAACTTAAAAATGGGATACACACACTCTATTTCACTGTTCAACGTGAAAGTGGTGAACGCCGCGATAGAAATAATGCAATAAGATTTACAATAAATAATGACAGGCAATATTTTGATGTTAGTAGAACCGTAACAGAAGATAAAGAAATTTCCCCAATTGCTGTTGAGAGAGTTAAAACGGTTCCCGTTACCGCGTCTGTTAGATCAAGGGGAGAATCAATAAATGATAGTCTTATTAACACGGCAATAAACAACAGTTTCAGTACTGTTTTTCCGGATATACCGGTTAATTCAAAAATAGCCCTCATAAATATTGTCTCTTCGGATAAAGATGTAAGTGGTTTTATTCTTGAAGAATTAACGGTGTTATTTGTAAATTCAAAGCAATTTACCATTGTAGATCGTCAAACGCTTGACGCGATTAGGCGGGAGCATAATTTCCAGCTTTCAGGTGAGGTAAATGATGAGACGATTATTTCGATTGGTAATTTTACGGGTGCAGATGTGGTTATAACCGGAACGGTTTCAGGTGATGGTAGAATGAGGAGACTGCGTTTGTATGTATTAGATGTAAAAACCGCACAAGTTTTAGCCGCATCATCAGAAAGAATATAATGGGGTACGGGCAAACGGCGTATAACCCGGCGGCTCGGGCTGCAGCCGGAACGTTGAAACCAAGAGCTTGTTCATCGAACGGGGGCTTTACGCTAACCGGGTTTTGAACAGGCACAGGAGATTGCGATGAATACTAAAGAAATGGACGGACCGTCCGGTATCCTTGGACAGTTGACCCTGGAAGAAAAGGCGTCCCTCTGTTCGGGGAAGGATTTCTGGACCCTCAAGGGTATTGAGCGGCTGGGCCTGCCTTCGATCATGGTTACCGACGGCCCCCACGGTCTGCGGAAACAGGCGGGCGGCAGCGACCACCTGGGGATAAATCAAAGCGTTCCCGCGGCCTGTTTCCCCGCCGCCAGCGCCGGCGCATGCAGCTTTGACCGGGAACTGCTCCGGGAGATCGGCGCCGCAATGGGGGAAGAATGTCTGCAGGAGCGGGTGGCCGTTATTCTGGGTCCCGGCGCCAATATCAAGCGCAGCCCCCTGTGCGGCAGGAATTTTGAATACTTTAGCGAGGACCCCTATCTGAGCGGGGAAATGGCCGCCGCCCTTATCAACGGGGTCCAGAGCAAAGGGGTGGGGACCAGCCTTAAACACTACGCCGCCAACAACCAGGAAACCCGCCGCATGACCAGCAACTCCGTGGTGGACGAGCGGGCCTTGCGGGAGATTTACCTGGCGGGCTTTGAACGGGCGGTAAAAAAATCGCAGCCCTGGACGGTGATGTGTTCCTACAACCTTATCAACGGCGTGTACGCATCGGACAACGAGCGGCTGCTTTCCGGTATTCTCCGGGACGAGTGGGGCTTCAAGGGTCTGGTGATGACCGACTGGGGCGCCGTTGACGACCGGGTCCAGGGAATCCGTGCGGGGCTGGACCTGGAGATGCCTGGCTCCGGCGGCATAAACGACGCGAAAATCGTGGAGGCTGTCAAAAGCGGCGCTCTGGACGAAAAGCTCCTGGACAGGGTGGTTCTGCGTATCGTGGAACTTATCCTAAAGTCCCGGGAACAGGCCAAACCGGGCTACGCCTACAACGCCGCCGCCCACCACCAACTGGCCCGCCGCGCTGCCGCGGAATCCGCGGTGCTGTTAAAAAACGAGGGGGATATTCTGCCCCTCTGCGGGGGAACGGCCGCCGCGCCGGCGCACGCCGGGGGGAAAACCCTGGCGGTTATCGGGGCTTTTGCGGAAAAGCCCCGGTATCAGGGGGCGGGTTCCAGCAAGATCAATCCCTTCAAGCTGGAAAACCCCCTGGAAGAACTCCGCAAAGCCGGGCTCTCCGTTGAATACGCCCCCGGCTATAAGCTGGACTCCTCAGGCGGCACACCGGACACGAGACTTATCGCCGAAGCCGCGGCCCTGGCGGGGAAGAAGGACATTGCCGTGGTGTTCGCCGGCCTCCCCGACGAATACGAAAGCGAAGGTTTTGACCGGAACTCCCTGGACATGCCTCCAAGCCACAACGAACTTATTGAGGCGGTGGCCGCGGCCAACCCCAACACCATCGTGGTACTCTTTCTGGGGGCCCCCGTGATCCTGCCCTGGGCGGACAGGGTCAAGGGCATCCTCCTCTTGTACCTGGGTGGACAGGCCGTGGGGGGCGCCGCCGCGGACCTCCTTACCGGTCTGCGGGACCCTGCGGGCCGGCTGGCGGAAACCTGGCCCCTCAGCCTGGAGGACAACCCCAGTTACCATTACTTTCCCGGCGGTTCCAAAAGCGTGGAATACCGGGAAAGCGTCTTTGTGGGGTACCGTTACTACAACACTGTGGATAAGCCGGTGGCCTATCCCTTTGGCTACGGCCTTTCGTACACCGCTTTTGAATATTCGGACCTCACGCTGAGCCGGGGCGAATTCAGGGCCGGGGAGGAACTGCAACTGCGGGTTACGGTGAAAAACACCGGGAACCGGAGCGGCGCCGAAGTTGTCCAGGTCTACGTTGCCCCTGAGTCTTCACAAATATTCCGGCCCTGCGCGGAACTCAAAGGCTTTGAAAAAATCCGGCTTGAAGCCGGCGAAAGTAAAACTGTTACGATTACCCTGGACGACCGGAGCTTTGCCTATTATCACCCCCTGGATCGCGTCTGGGCCCTTGAAGGGGGAAGCTACAGTATCCTTGTGGGGGCGAACAGCCGGGACATCCGCCTGCGGCACAGCGTTACTGTGGCGGGGGACGGCAGGGAGGCGGGCCTGGCGGCCTTAAAGGACAAGGCCCCTGAGTATTTCGGCCTCACGGCGCAACGCAAAGAAGCCCCCGCCAAAGACGGCCTGGTTATCCCCCCCGCTTCTTTCGAAGCCGTCTACGGCCGGGGCCTGCCCCCCGCGGAACGGCTCCCCGGAGAACCCTTCACCCTTAACAGTACCATACAGGACATCAAGGACACCCCCGCCGGACAGGCCCTGCTGCAACAGATCGTCAGCGGCGTTGAAAATACCTTTGGCGCGGGCAATGAGGACATGCGCCCCATGATAGACCGGATGATCATGGAGATGCCCCTGCGGACCCTGAACATGATGACCCCCGGCGGCATGCCTCCCGGCGCGCTGGAAGGCATCCTCGCGGCCCTTAACAGCGGCGGCTCCGCAAACTCACAGGAATTTCCCAGAAAAGGCTAACCACAAAGTCGCGGAAGGCGCACAAAGGATACTGTGGCGGACACTTGACGCTCCCTTGTTGACACCTGTCCCAAAAAACAGTACGTTCTTTCGCACTATGCTCCTAAAGCTGGGGGGGGGGGGGGGGGGGGGGGGGGGGGGGGGGGGGCGGGGGGGGGGCGGG
>JAISLX010000062.1 GCA_031277045.1 Treponema sp. | reverse complement strand
AATGTAGCTACCACCGAGACCGCCAAAACCAAAAACAATATAAAAGCATTATTTATTTTCATAATGAAAACCATCCTTTCCGGCCTTTTCAGATGCCATGTTGTATCGCCCTTTCAACGAAAGGGCGTAAAAAGCCGGTAAAGGCGCGTATGCGCTTTCGCGCACATGCGCGTATGCATAACGCCTTTCCGGCAGTTTTTACGGGGAAATGTAAGATACGGGACAAACCTGTCCCCTGTGTTAAGTTCGGGAGGGGGGAGGGAGAATTTACGAGAGAGAGAGAGAGAGAGAGAGCAAGAACCGTGCCAAGTGCGCCGGTTCAGGACAAGAAAGTGAGGAAATTACGCCTGATGTTCGCGGGAACGCCGCAAAGCCGTTCATGCAGGAAAGTATACGCTTTTTAGATGAACGTGTCAAGCTGTTTTGGCGGAAAAGCGAACTTTTCCCAAAACCCGGCTGGTTTTGGGCAGATATAAACAGGGGGGCAGGCTTGCTACGCGGGCGGATCTATCCCCTGTGTCAGACCCAGGAGGGGGGCTGCCGGGGAGCGCCACCCGGTTCATTGGTTTGAAGCGGTTGTTGTTCAGAAACTGAGGTTTCTGAACAATTCTATTAGATAAGTTCCGCGGCGGGACCCCGCGCTTGCGAACAGCCGGTTTTTGTGGGCATAATGGGAGAATTGCGTTATGAAAGAGAGGTAGTAGAGCATGGGCGATCACGGGGAGGGGGCTGACCAGTGCGGCCCCGGCAATCAAGGACGGCGGCGGCCCCTGGGTCTGTACCGGGAGGAAGATGAGCGCGATTCCTGCGGCATTGGCTTTGTCGCCGATATTAAGGGGCGCAAATCTTACGACATTATAAAACGGGGACTGGAAGTCCTGGAGCGGATGGAGCACCGGGGGGCCGAGAGCGCGGATAACAAAACCGGCGACGGCTGCGGGGCGCTGATACAGATTCCCCACGAATTTTTCAAAAAACATATCACGGGACTGCCTGAACAGGGCCGCTACGGCGCGGGGCTGGTCTTTTTTCCCCGCGATGCGGCGCTTCAGAACCTGGTTCGGGAGACCATTGGCCGGATCGCTTCCTCCCTGAACCTGGAGGTTCTGGCCCTGCGGGATGTTCCCACCGACAATTCGGTCATCGGCGTCATGGCCAGGAGCGCGGAGCCGGTGGTGCGGCAGTTGTTCCTGGCGCCCAAAGCCGCCGCCAGGACGGCTGCCGGGACAGGGGCCGCCGCAAAAACGGGAACGGCTGCCGGGGCGGAAACCGCTTTCCCCGATGTCTCCGGTTTGGAACTGGCCCTCTACATTTTCCGCAAAAAACTGGAAAACACCCTGCGGAACGATGAACGGATGCGGGGGACGGAATGTTACCTGCCTTCCCTGTCGTCCCGTGTTATCGTCTACAAGGGCATGCTGATGCCCAATCAGCTTCGCCATTACTACCCCGACCTGGAAGACCGGGACATGAGTACCGCCGTGACCCTGGTCCACTCCCGGTTTTCCACCAACACCTTCCCCAACTGGCCTCTGGCCCAGCCTTTCCGCATGGTGGCCCACAACGGGGAGATCAACACCATCAAAGGGAACCGCTTCTGGATGAGCGCACGGGAGGCCCTGTTCAGCCACCCGCGTTTTGGGGAGGCCCTGCGGGACATTCTGCCGGTCATCGAGCCGGGCCGCAGCGATTCCGCCAGCTTTGACAACGCCCTGGAACTGCTGGTCATGTCCGGCCGCAGCCTTCCCCACGCCCTGATGATGCTGATCCCCGAATCCTGGAACGAAAAAAACCCTATCCCCGGCGAACTCAAGGCCTTTTACGAGTATCACGCGGGCCTTATGGAGCCCTGGGACGGGCCGGCTTCGATGGTGTTCTGCGACGGCCGCTATGTGGGGGGCACCCTGGACCGGAACGGTCTGCGGCCTTCCCGCTACACCATCACCAGGGACGACCTTATCGTCATGGGTTCCGAAACCGGGGTACAGGACTTTGCGGCGGGGGAAGTGCTTCGCAAGGGCCGGCTTCTCCCCGGCAAACTTCTTCTGGTTGACCTGGAAGAGGGCCGCATCATCCCCGACGAGGAGGCCAAGCGGTCCGTGTACCTGCGGCGGCCCTACGCCGAGTGGGTGGCCCGCCAGGGGATAACCCTGAATCAGGAAATGGACGGCGATTCCGGCGTTTCCCCGGCCGGCGCGGGGGCCTTGTACGGGGACCTCCAGTTCAAAAACAGCGAAGACATTCTGTTTATGGAGCGGGCCTTTGGCTACAGCCGGGAAGACCGCGACCGGCTGCTGACGGTGATGGCTCAAACCGGCCAGGAACCCACCAGTTCAATGGGGACCGATACCCCCCTGGCGGTGTTTTCTCGGAAAAACCAGCGGGTTTACAACTACTTTAAGCAGATTTTTGCCCAGGTTACCAACCCCCCCATCGATTCGATCCGGGAAGACCTGGTGATGACCCTGACCAGCTTTGTGGGGGCCCACGAGAACCTGCTGACGGAGTCCGAGGATCATTGCCGCCGGATCAAAGTGAAAAACCCCATAATGACCCCCGCGGACCTGGAAACCCTGCGGGAACTGCGGCCCGCTGTTTTTAAATCCCGTACCCTGCGGGCGGCCTTCCCCCTGGAAGACGGGCGGGACGGCGAACAGGAACAAGCCCGCCGTGAAAAAGGGAGTCTGGAACAGGCCCTGGACCGCCTGGTTGAGGAGGCGGTGGAAGCGGTAAACGCGGGCGTTACCCTTCTGGTGCTGTCCGACCGGGAGGCGCTGTCAGCCGCGCTGGTCCCCGTTCCGGCCCTGCTGGCCGTGGGGGCCGTCCACCACGGACTTATCCGGCGGGGTCTGCGGATGCGGGCCGCCATCATCGTTGAATCCGCCGAACCACGGGAGATCATGCACTTCGCCCTGCTCTTTGGCTACGGCGCGGACCTGATCGTCCCCTATGGGGCGCTGGCGGCTATCGCGGAGATCTGCCGGGGTCCCCTGGGTTTTTCGGACACTTCCGGGGACGCGCTTCAGGATTTTGCCCACGCCAGGAAAAATTACCTCAAGGGCATGGCCAAAGCCACTCTCAAAGTTATGTCCAAAATGGGGACCAGTACCCTTCGTTCCTACCGGGGCGCCCAGATATTCGAGGCCCTGGGGCTGGGGGACGCGGTGATCGATAAGTGCTTCCGCGGGACCCTCAGCCGCATCGGCGGGGCGGGCTTCGCCGAACTGGAGGCCGAGGCCCTGGCCTCCTACCGGGCGGCCCTGGCGGCGCGGGAAAGGTCCGGCCTGTCCGAGTCTCTGTTGGAGGAAACGGGCCAGTACCGCTGGCGGCGGGACGGGGAACGCCACGCATGGAACCCCGATACGATCCACCTGTTGCAGTGGTCCACCCGGACCGCCGATTACGGCAAATTCAAACAGTTCACAAAACTGTCGGACGACCTTAACCGGATCCCCCATGTGATCCGGGGCCTGCTGGATTTTGTCCTGCCTGGTTCCCCGGAATCGGCAGGGCTGAAAGACGCCCCCGCGGCGGCTGTCCCCATCGACGAGGTGGAAAGCGTTGAGGAAATTATGAAACGTTTTACCACCGGCGCCATGTCCTTTGGGTCAATTTCCCAGGAGGCGCACGAAACCATCGCCGAAGCGATGAATTCCATCCAGGGCCGCTCCAACTCCGGGGAAGGCGGTGAAGACGCGGAACGTTTCCCCAAACTGCCCGACGGCCGCTGGCTGCGGAGCGCCATCAAACAGGTAGCCTCCGGCCGCTTCGGCGTAACCAGCGAATACCTGGCCAACGCGGTGGAACTGCAGATCAAGATCGCCCAGGGCGCGAAGCCCGGCGAGGGGGGGCAGCTTCCCGGCGGCAAGGTGGCCGCCGCCATCGCCAGGGTGCGTCATTCCACGCCGGGAGTTACACTGATCAGCCCGCCCCCTCATCACGACATTTACTCCATCGAGGACTTGGCGGAACTGATCTTCGACCTGAAAAACGCCAACCCCCTGGCCCGGATCAGCGTGAAGCTGGTCTCCGAGACCGGGGTGGGGACTATCGCCGCCGGGGTCGCCAAGGCCCACGCCGACAACATCCTTATTTCCGGCTACGACGGCGGCACCGGGGCAAGCCCCCAGTCCAGCATCCGCCACGCCGGACTCCCCTGGGAACTGGGGCTGGCGGAAACCCACCAGACGCTGGTCCGCAACGGTCTGCGGGGCCGGGTACGGCTCCAGACCGACGGGCAGATCAAAACCGGCCGGGACATCGTGATAGCCGGTATGCTGGGGGCGGAGGAATTCGGCTTCGGCACCTCCGCGCTTATTGTTCTGGGCTGCGTCATGATGCGGAAGTGCCACGAAAACACCTGTCCTATGGGGGTTGCTACCCAGGACCCGGAACTGCGCGGCCGTTTTTCCGGCAAGGCGGCGTACCTTATCAACTTTTTCCGCTTTTTGGCCCAGGAAACCAGGGAGATCATGGCCTCCCTGGGTTTCAAAACCTTTAACGAGCTTGTCGGCCGCCCGGACCTGCTGATCCAGCGCGGGATAACGGCGGACCCCCAGGGGCCCGCGCCCAAGTTCGCCGGAGTGAACCTGGGCGGCCTGCTCCACCGGGAACAGGGGCCGGATTTTATCCCCGGCGGCGATTCCCGCTGCTGCGATACCGGCCAGATCCATAAGATCGACCATATTCTGGACCGTACCTTGATCGACCGCTGCCTTGCCGCCCTGGACCGGAAAACCCCCGTGTCTTTCAGCCTGCCGGTTAAAAACACCGACCGGGCGGTGGGGGCCATGCTCTCCTACGAGGTAAGCCGCCGGTTTGGCGGCCAGGGGCTGCCGGACAACTTCGTTACCGTGGACTTTACCGGTTCGGCGGGGCAGAGCTTCGGCGCTTTTCTGGCCCCGGGGATCACGTTCCGCCTGGCGGGGGACGCCAACGACTACCTGGGCAAGGGGCTTTCCGGCGGCCGCATCGTGGCGGCCCCGCCTGAGGGTTCGACATTTGAAAGCTTTAGAAACATCATCGTGGGGAACACGGTCCTCTACGGCGCCACCTCCGGGGAAGTCTACGTGGCCGGGGTGGCGGGGGAACGGTTCTGTGTGCGGAACTCCGGGGCCTGCGCCGTGGTGGAAGGCGCGGGGGACCACTGCGCGGAGTACATGACCGGGGGCAGGCTGGTGGTGCTGGGCGCGGTAGGCCGGAATTTTGCCGCCGGCATGTCTGGCGGCATCGCCTACGTTCTTAACTACAACGGGGATTTTGAATACTTCCTGAACCGGGGCATGGTGGAACTTTCGGGGATGGACAGCGCCGCCGATGAAAATTTTGTCAAAGAGATGATCCAAAAACACGTCTACTGGACCGGATCGGCCTATGCCAGGGCCATTCTGGACAACTGGACGGAGAATCGCGGCCTCTTTGTAAAAGTCCTGCCGCTGGAGTACAAACTGGCCCTGGACAAAATGCGGATAGCGGAACTAGACGAAAAGGTCTACGAGATCCGCCTGCGCCAGGAACTGGCCTAGGGAGACTAAAAATGGGAAAACCAGGGGCATTTTTAACAGTTAAACGACAAACTGCGGGTTATCGCCCTGTTGAAGAACGAATCAACGATTACAGCGAGGTGGAACTCCGGCTTACCGACAGGGACCGGATGGCCCAGGCATCCCGCTGCATGGACTGCGGAGTGCCTTTTTGCCACTGGGCCTGCCCGCTGGGAAACGCTATGCCCGAATGGCAGGACCGGCTTTACCGGGGGGACTGGGCGGGGGCATGGGCGGCGCTGCAAGACACCACTCCCTTTCCGGAATTTACCGGGCGGGTCTGCCCTGCCCTGTGCGAGGCATCCTGCGTTCTGGGAGCCAATGACGATCCGGTAACTATCCGGCAAAACGAACTGGCGGTCATCGAGAAGGCCTTTAGCCTGGGCCTTGTGGTTCCCCAGCCTCCCCGGAAGCGGAACGGCAAAAAAGTCGCCGTGGTGGGAGCCGGCCCCGCGGGCCTTTCCGCCGCCTGGTACCTAAACCGGGCGGGTTTTTCCGTTACCGTCTACGAAGGGGACCGCAAGGCGGGCGGCTACCTTCGTTACGGCATTCCGGATTTTAAGCTGGACAAGAGCTTTATAGACCGGCGGCTGGAGATCATGGAGGCTGAGGGGATCAGCTTTAAGACCCGAACCCGGATCGGCGGCGGCCCCTACGCCTTCGGCACCGGGGGCGATGACAGCGAGGTAATCGATCCCCGGAGTCTGGAATCCTCGTTTGATTTGATCCTGCTGACCATCGGCGCCAGAGACGCCCGGGACATCAAAGCGCCCGGCCGGGAACTTTCCGGCATCGTCCAGGCCCTGGACTTCCTCACCCTGCAAAACCGCAGCCTGGGGGGGGAACACAATGCGGGCATAGAGCCCATTACCGCCTACGGCAAACGGGTGCTGGTTATCGGCGGCGGCGATACCGGTTCGGACTGCGTGGGTACCGCCAACCGTCAGGGCGCCCGCAGTGTTACCCAGATAGAACTGCTCCCCAAGCCGCCGGAACACCGTCCCGCTTCCGCGCCCTGGCCCCTCTGGCCCACGGTACTCAAAACCTCCAGTTCCCACATGGAGGGGGGGGAACGGCTCTGGTCCGTCAACACCAAGGAATTCCGCGGCAAAGGCGGAAATGTGGATTCCGTCCTGGCCTGCCGGGTGGACTGGACCCAGGAAAACGGCCGCTGGGTCATGAAGGAGACCGCCGGAAGCGATGTTGAAATCGGCGCGGACCTGGTACTTTTGGCTATGGGTTTTACCCACGTAGTTCAGAGCGGCGCGGTCGCAAGCCTGGGGCTGGAAACCGATGAGCGGGGCAACATCAAAACCCGCGGCTCTTTCCATACCAGCAACCCCAAAGTCTGGGCAGCGGGAGACGCCAAAAACGGCGCAAGCCTCGTGGTCCGGGCTATGGCGGAAGGCCGCGCCGCCGCGGAAGCGATTATCAAAACATTTCGCTAACCGGGGTAGTATCCGGGCATCAGCCCTTAAGGGCCCCGATGGTGATACCCTCCACCCTTTTCAGTTGCGCCTGCTTATCTCAAACCCGCGTTTCAAATTTGATATTACCGCTTCTATCCCCACGCTCCATTTCTTTAAGTTGAACTAATGTGGTCCGGCTTTAGCCAAACCAGTGCGCGGCGCTTCGCTGTGCAATACAGTCCCCCGCCGGGAAATAAGCCACATTTTCAATACCATCAGAACACCAGGCAAATTTGGTGCCTGCCCCGCGCTGCCTTTGCGGGATACGCTAATCCTGCAGATCAATCTACCGATAACGATGAAAACTGCGGCAGATACTCCATATTCTGCCGGAACATTTTCTCCGTCATCTGCTTAATCTCTTGAATCCCCAGCACTGCGGAAGTAAGAGGATCAAAGGCGATAGCCTGGTAAACCTTGCGAGGGTCCCCCTGGAGGGAACCTTCTACCGCCAGTTCTTCGCAGATGGACGAGGTATGTACCAGGGCGGCGATCTGATCGGGAAGCTTCCCGATTTTAATTGCCTCAAGTCCGTGGGGCGAGGCCAATACCGGCACTTCCACACAGGCCCCCTGGGGTAGATTATCAATAAGGCCGTTGTTGGACACGTTTCCGTTGAATTTAAAAAGGGTTTTGTCGCCGAATATGGCGTTGAAGATATAGGCGGCGTATTCGTGGCCCCGCGTTAAATCGATATTGGGGTCAGCAAGCCATTTTTCAATATCCTGCTGCCAGTTTCCCTTGCGGTTCTGGTACTCGTTGAGAATATACGCATAAGCGCCGGGGTTCCAGCCCGTCCCATGGGTGCAGAATTTTTCAATTAGGTCAGGGCGCTTGCGGAACCATGCGTTGTACTCGGAATTGTGCCCCGATGACTCCGTAGGGTAATAGTCCAGCAGCAAAAACATCTCGTTCCGTACCTGTTCCTCGTTGTAGATTTTTGGGTCCTTCATGGCTTCCCGGATAAGGGGGTACGCGTCTTTGCCCTTCCAGCGGTAATCGATATAAAAGGCCTGGTGATTAATGCCAGCGCAGGTATAACTGATATCGCTGTAATCTGCGCCTATCCAGTTGGCGAGCATCCCGGCGGTACCCTGTACGCTGTGGCAAAGACCGGAAATCCGCAGTTTGGGGAATTGGGACTGCATGGCCCGGCAGAGCATGGCCATGGGGTTCGTGTAATTAAGGAATGTAGCATTGGGGCAATATTTTTCGATGTCTTTACAGATATCAAGCATAACCGGAATAGTCCTCAACGCCCGAAATATACCGGCGGGCCCCCTTGTATCCCCCACGTTAATATCCACACCATATTCCTTGGGTATCTCAATATCGTAGCGCCAGATATCGACATCACCGTTAAGAATAGTGCAGAGTACCCCGTCCGCACCTTCCAGGGCCTCTTTCCGGCTCTTGGTGGAAATAACCTTGGCCGGATAGTTCCCCGCCTTAACAATTTTCTCTACCGCCCTGGTGACGTAATTTAACCGGGCATCGTTAATATCCATTAAGGCAATGGTTGCGTCCTTGAAAGCATCAAAGGTTAGAATATCCCTTACCAATGTCCTGGTAAAACCGAAACTCCCGGCGCCGATAAAAGCAATCTTAGCCATATATACTCCTCCTATAAAAAGCGGCGTAGCCGCGCATTAATCGGAAGGGAACCGCGGGTTCCCAATATCCCTTTAATTAATGTCTGTCCACGCAGTCGGCTACTTTGCGGACAGACCTTGCGTCTTCTCGCCTAGAGGCTGAGAAAATACTGTTTTTAAGGAGGTTTGTCCATAATGTGTCTACATTATGGACAAACACTAATTAGAATCTACCCATAGCGCAGGCACATTACGGGCAGCCTCCCCTTAAAAATTAATTATATTTGGCAAGAGAAGCCTTGGCTTGGGCAACAGCGTCTTTGCTCCAAACAAGAATTTTCTGCATGCCAAGCACTTCAGCCTTATCCCTGGCATTTTTCCAGAGTGAATCGAACTCAGCCTGGTTGGCGGCGAATACCATGCGATAGAAATTGGTTTTACAAACCTCGCCAATCTGGTTGCTTATGTTCACAATATCATTGGGAACAGGAGGCATACTCTGTGTCCACCCGGGAACCTTAACTGATGCGCCGTTTTTGGTGACCAAGTCATAATAAGACGCGACCCCGCCGTAGTAGGAGCTCCATTTCTGGAAAATTTTATTGTTCGCGTTACCATGCTTTATCACCTGGTCCCACTCTCCGAATTGCATGGGACGGCCGGTAATAGGGTTAATCTCCCCAAGCCCGGCGATAGGGTCCTGCATGATCCACATGGCCCGAAAAACCGGGGAATTCAATTCAGGAACCTTCAGTTCATCGTTATCCAGATATTGCCAGGCCGAATCTTTAACCACGGCTTTGCCGTCCGGGCCTTCTTCCCATATTATCCCTTCCGGAAGGTTATAAAGCATGGCCTGGCCCTCCCATGAGCATAAGTAGTTCAGGAACCTGACAGCAGCCTCGGGATTTTTGGTATTCTTGCCAATTGCTATGAAGCGGTCTGTTTTCCCGGTGATATAATCAGGCTGAATTGGTATCTTCATGTCGCTGGTCAAGATCTGCGCAAAACCTTTAGGCTCTGCCGCGGTTACATGTTCAAGAGTATTATAACCATCGCCTGACCATGCCCAAAGGACAAAGAAAACGCCGCCGTCTTTTACTTTCGCATCATAGGTCGAGTATGGCTGCGTCGCTGAATCAGGATCAAGTACCCCCGCCTGATTTGCATCGAAGAACCATTTCAACATTTTTTTGGTATAACTTGCATCATCAAAAACAGATCGTATGTCACCGGTATATCCCGGTCCGGTTGTTTCGATATGAATAGAAGGCAAGTAATCACCTGCTCCCCAAATCGCACTGAAAAAACGGGAATAAGCCATGGTGTTTCCGTCCCATTCAGGGAAAAAGCCGACGCCATAAGTTTTTTTACCGGTCTCTGTCACCGGCTCAAGCTCCATCATTTTTTTGAACAATGGGATCAGGTCGTCCATCGTATTGATCTTGGGGAACCCGAGTTTTTCGTAAAGATCCCAGCGAATGACAGGCTGGAAGTTTAACGTGTTCGACTTCCCCGTTTGCTCATTTATGACATAAAGAGCCGTGCCTTTTCCATAGGTATCTTTGTTGAACTGAATCATGCTCTTGTAAACAGGATTATTATAAAGATTGGGTAATTGATCTTTATACTGTTCCAGGTCAAGGAAAAGACCAGCGTTGACGCCGTCCTGCACATCCTCCATACTCGTGATATTAACGATGTCAGTCATTTGGCGTGAAGCCAACATATTCTGATATACCTGCCGAATTTGGTCGCCGGGAAGAATACGTCCTTTAATGGTTAAATTAAGATTATCCTTGAGCCAGTCAAGGTACCAAGGCGATTCTTCGATATACTCCACATGGCCAAACTCCGGAAATATTTCCAGGGTTACAGTCCCACTTGAGGCGTCCAACCTCTGCCGGTTACCACCTCCAAAAACCATGCCTGTGACGGCAAGAGAGGCCGCCAACAACAAATACAATCTTTTCATCATTCCTCCTGTAAACTTTCCCTGGAAAGTTTAATAAAAATATTTTCACGGAATAAATCCGTAAACCACATATTTTTAAGCAGCCGTTGTCCGGAAAACCGAAGTTCCCGAACGGCTCTGTTTGACGAAAGGCTGTCTTACAACAGGCTTTAACCTTTCACCGCCCCTATCATTATTCCCTTGACAAAATAACGCTGAAAAAACGGGTATACCAAAAGAATGGGGATAAGTGTCACCATGGTGACGGTAAAATGCACTCCCATGGGGGTTATCTGCTGGGCAGAAACCATTGCCGCGGCGTTCACCCCGGCGCCACTACGCATCATATTAGCCAATTGATCGGTTTCCTTGAGAAATTTGTAAAGCAGGAACTGCAGGGTAAAATAACGGCTGTCTGTCATCAGATAAACGGTGTCCATAAAGGAATTCCATTGGCCTACAGCAGCGAATACAGCAATGGTAGCCATAATAGGCTGGGCGAGCGGCAGCGTGATTTTCGTGAACCGGATAATATATCCAGCGCCATCGATTTCCGCCGATTCTTCCAGTGAAATCGGGATGGATTCGATATATGTTTTTATCAAGATAAGATTGAAAGGCGAAACCAGCGCGGGAAGGATATAACCAAAAAAATTATTGGTGAGCCTGAGAGAATTCATCAGGAGGTACCAGGGAATTACGCCGGCGTTAAAATACATAGTGATGATAATAAAACGGTACCAGAATTTACGATACCAGTATTCATGTTTCGTCATGCAATACCCAAGAAATGCGGAAGATATAAGGGTGAACGCGGTACCGACGACCGTCCGGGCAACGGAAATGAATGCGGCATGGGGAAGCTCATTAATCTTGAAAATTTCCAGATAATTACGGAATTGCAAGCCCAAGGGATAGAGAACCACATCACCGCGCACCACAAGATCATTGTCCGAGATAGTGTTGATGAATACATAATAAAAAGGATAAAAACAGAGCAGGGTGAAAAACAGGGTGACAATGTAAATGCCAATGTCCAGACCGTTAATCTTTTGCTTAATCATTTGCTGCACCTTTTAAAAAATGCTTTCTTTGCGGATTAATTTAGAAATCCCATTGGCGGTGAATAGAAGCGTCACACTCACAAGGGTTTTCAAAATTCCAACGGCAACCGAAAAGGGGATATCTCTTCCCACAAATCCCCGGTTGTACACATACAAATCAAGAACCTCAATGTACTGTTTGTTCATGGCGTTCTGAAAAACATAATATTGATCCATGCCGTTGTTGAGAAAGTTGGATATCGAAAGGAGCAACAGCACGGAAAAAGTCGGCATCATTCCCGGGATAGTGATATTGATTATCCGCTGTATGCGGCTGGCTCCGTCAACCGTGGCCGCTTCAAAGAGCTCCGCATCGATACCAGTTATGGTAGCGTAATAAATTATCGAACTCCAGCCCAGACCTTTCCAGGTACCATACGCCCACATAGTCAGCCATACATGTTTCTCAGAAGCCAAAAAATTGTAAGGTTTATCAAAAATACCCAAATCCAGAAAAACCTTGTTGACAACACCATCGTTTACAGAAAACAGTACGAAAACCAGCGAGTAAACGATAACCCAACTGATAAAGTTGGGAATGGTAGTAATGGTTTGCACAATGCGCCGATAGGGGCTTAAATGTATCTCGGAAAGGGCAATAGCAAAAAACATCGGAAGAAACGATGTTATTATTCCCAGCCCGCTGATACCAAAGGTATTGATGAGAACCCGAATTACATCGGCCTTGAGGACAGAATTGGCGACCATTGATGTGAAATATTTAAATCCAACGAAGGGTGTTTTGAACAAATCAAGACCGGCCCGGTAGTCAAAAAAGGCGTAGGACCATCCGTAGAGCGGCAGGTAGGAAAAAACGAAGTAAGCAGCCAAAAACGGAATTGATATCAGAAACAACTGAAACCCCTGTTTTTTCCGTCCGTTAGCCATAAGCGGTGTGATAGATGCTTTACGACTCATTCAAACCCCCTTTGTTTTTGATACAGGGATAGGCCTGCCGCGGTCTGAGGTATATAATTTTGATGTATGTGGAAAACCCGAGGCTGATGCAAAAGCTCGCAAAGTGGATAGTATAGCCAATTCCTAAAGCACAGCCCTGCAAGGGCTTGATAAGCGTTGTGGAATCGAATTTATTGCTATATAATGCTGTTATACTTGCATGCGGGGGGGGGGGGGGGGGGGGGGGTTTTAAGTGTAAATAAATAATAGGCGGGGAGTTAACCAAGA
>JAISLX010000171.1 GCA_031277045.1 Treponema sp. | reverse complement strand
TCCTCCAATACTGTGTACTCTGGCGGCCTGAAAAAGCCTTCGTAAAAGGTCGGCATGGCTGCCCCCAGCGCCGCGTTCAGCCTATACCGCTAATCCCCAGCGTGTCAAGCGAAAGAAAGCGCACAATGCCCGCTCTTCCGCGGAATCCAAAGAAATTTAACCGCGGCGGACAGGCGTTGGGCGCGGTTGAGTCTAAAACCATTCACGGGTATAGTGGTTTACCATGTTTAACAGTATTCAGGGCCGCGTTACCGGCAAACACGCTGATGGGCTGCGGCTTTGCACCGGGGGTATTGAGTGGGACCTGGCCGTTCCGCTTCTCGATCAGGTGGAATTGCCGCCGGCCGGGGAAGAGGGCAGGGTTTTTACCTGGCTCTACCACCGGGAAGATCAGATGAAGCTTTACGGTTTTTCCAGCGAAAAGCGGCGGGCCACTTTTTTGGAACTCCTCAAGGTGGAGGGGATTGGCCCCAAAGGCGCTTTGCGGATTATGGGCGGCATAGGCCAGGAAGAACTGGAAGCGGCCCTGGAAGCGGGGGACCTTGACCGCCTGGAACGGGTGCCGGGCCTGGGGAAAAAGACCGCACAAAAGATGCTCCTTGCGCTCAAGGGGAAACTTGCCAGGCTGGATGAGGATGCCCAGGGCGGGCCCTACGGGGACCTGGCGGAAGCCCTGGCGAATATGGGTTACGACAAACGGGCCGCGGCGGAAGCCCTGGCAAAAGCTTCAGCCGGGTTAAAGGATGTCGCCGGGGGGGCGGAACGGGAAACCCAGCTTCTCAAGCGGGCCATTGTCCTGCTTTCCGGCTCCCGCGATTCGTGAGTCCGGGGCCGTGGAAAATCAATTCATCGTATCCAGGGGGAAGAAATCCTCCCCGCCGGAGCAGTACCTGGGGCCGGAAAAAAAACCGAACGAAGACGATAACACCCTGCGCCCCCAGACCCTGGGGGAATTTGTAGGCCAGAAAAGCACCAAAGACAATCTGGCGGTTTTTATTGCCGCCGCCCGGGGGCGGGGGGAAAACCTGGACCACCTGTTTCTTACCGGCCCGCCGGGACTGGGGAAAACTACCCTGGCCCAGATAGTTGCCAATGAACTGGGGGCCGAATTTATCCAGACATCCGCCCCGGCCCTGGACAAGCCCAAAGACCTGATAGGGATACTTACCAATCTGGAGCGGAACGGGGTCTTTTTTATTGACGAGATACACCGGCTTAAACCCATCATCGAGGAAATGCTCTACATTGCGATGGAAGACTACAAGATCGACTGCGTTATCGGCCAGGGGCCGGGGGCGCGGACTTTGCAGCTTCCCATTCAGCCTTTTACGCTTGTGGGGGCCACCACCAAGGCGGGGAATGTCTCCAGCCCCCTGATAAGCCGCTTTGGTATTACCTGCCGCTTTTCGTTTTACGAGGCGGAAGACATGGAGGCCATTGTGCGGCGTTCCGCGGGGATACTCAGCATCGGCATCGACACCGGCGCGGCGGCCCTGCTGGCCCGTTCCGCGCGGGGGACCCCCCGGATACTCAACCGGCTGCTGCGGCGGATGCGGGACTTTGCCCAGTTCCAGGGGGAGTCCCGCATCACCCGGCAGGTGGTGGAGGAAGGGCTGCAACGCCTGGAAATCGACGCCCTGGGGCTTGAGAAGTACGACCGGGAAATCCTGCGGATTATTATTCAACGTTACGGCGGCGGGCCCGTGGGGGCGGAGACTCTGGCTATCAGCATAGGCGAATCCTCGGACACCCTGGAGGATTACTACGAACCCTACCTTATCCAGGCGGGACTTCTGCGCCGGACTTCCCGGGGCCGGGTGGTTACCCCCCTGGCCTATGAACACCTGGGATTGCGAAACGGGGGGAAGCGGGAGGACGGGCAGACCGGCCTGTTTTGAAACGCGGTGAAACTTTCCGATTTTTATTTTGACCTTCCCGAATCCAGTATCGCCCAGTACCCCGGCTCCCGGCGGGACAAATCCCGGCTCATGGTCCTGGACCGTTCAAGCGGCAGGCGGGAGCATCATATCGTGTCCGAACTGCCGGCCCTTTTGGAAGGCGGCTCCCTTTTGGTGTTCAACAATTCCCGGGTCCGCAAGGCCCGGCTTTCCGGGCGGGCCGTACCTTCAGGCGCGGAGGTGGAATTTCTGCTGCTGGAAAAGCTGGGGACCGCGGCAGGGCCGCCCGATGGCGCTCTCTGGCAGGTCATGGTCAGGCGGGCCCGCCGCCGCCGGCTGGGGAGCCGCTATGCCTTTGCCGGTAACCGGGACGCGGAAATTGTGGGAGAGGAGGGGGAAACCAAAACCCTCCGCTTTGACCAGCCCATCGACGATGACTGGCTGGACCGTTACGGTCATGTCCCCCTGCCGCCCTATATCAAACGGGGGGACAACAGCCTGGACAGTGAACGGTACCAGACCGTCTACGCCCGGGAAACCGGGTCCGCCGCAGCCCCCACCGCGGGGCTTCACTTTAGCCCCGAATTGTTCGGAGCCCTTGCGAAAGCGGGGATCGGGACCGCCTTTATCACGCTCCATGTGGGCCTGGGGACATTTCTCCCCGTGCGCGCGGAACATATCGAAGACCACCGCATGCACCGGGAAAACTACACGATTGGCGATGAGGCCGCCGCCAGAGTCGAAAAGGCCAGGGCGGAAGGCCGAAAGATCGTAGCCGTAGGCACCACCAGCGCCCGCGCCCTTGAGTCGGCGTGGCTCCCCGCCGCGCCCTCAGATGTTCCCGGACCGGGGGAGCCGCCCGCAGGAACCCTGCGCCGGGGGGAGGGGAGCACCAGCATCTTTATCTACCCCGGCTGCCGGTTCAACGTAGTGGACCAGCTTTTTACCAACTTCCACACCCCCGGTTCCAGCCTGCTCATGCTGGTGTCAGCCTTTGCCGGAAACACCGCCGGGGCTGCCGGATCTCCTGCCGAAACGGACACATCCATCAGGACACATACGGGCCTGAATCTTATTCTGGAAAGTTACGCCGAAGCAATCCGGAAAGGGTACCGCTTTTTCAGCTACGGGGACGCCATGCTGATACGTTAGAAACCAGCGCGTGCAGGCCGCCGCCAGAGTCACCCGGCGCGGCAAACTGCTAGGAGAAATTCCTGGCCGGCAGGCACTTTGACGG
Source organism: Treponema sp. (assembly GCA_031277045.1). The sequence continues at coordinate 945 of JAISLX010000171.1, read as the reverse complement.
TGAAAAGCCCTTGATTGATTTGAACTGGTGAGAAAAATGGTACGCATCGGCAAAACCACATTCCTCCGCCACCTCGCAGACCTGGTATTCCCCGGTTTTGAGCAGGTTTTCCGCGTTGCGGATACGAACCTTTTGCAGATAACGGTGAAGGCTTATACCGGTTTCTTTTTTGAAAAGGGACCCAAAATACACAGCGCTTAAACACGCTTCCCCGGCAAGCTGCTTTACGGAAATCTTTTCAGCGTAATGATCGTCAATGTAGCGCACAGCTTTTCTTACGCGGGAATCTTCGGCTTCTAAATCACTGTCATACACAATAAGCTCAAAAAGCTGGTACAGCAGCAGCAGGAACATACCTCGCGCCTTCACCGCGTGTGCGGGACTCCGCTCCGTCCATGCGTTTTTAAGATCAAGAAAGCGGCCCGTTATATCCCCCCGGACGCCGATATAGTTTACCACCGGAAAAGGCAGGGAAACATTTTCCCCGGCGGCGTTTCTTAAATAAAAATCAACAGAAAAGCAGTGCATAAAATTGTCAGGACAGGTAATAGCTTCAAATATGCCGTCGGGCGGCGGGCAGAATAAATCCCCGGCTTTAAGCTGGTACAGAGACCCGTTTACGCGGTACTGCGCGGCGCCCTTTGTAATGTAAGTAATGTTGCACGCGGCACGCGGCTGCCCGCCCGTGTTCCCCGCAGGCGCGCATTTCCGCTCCGCCATATCCGTAATGTCGGGCATAAAAGAATCGGCTACAGAAACCTGCCGCGTCATAACCGGCCGGCCTTTTCCGCGGGGAAAAGCCGGCGGCCCTTATGACTTTTGGCCTGCGGTTCCGGTCTTACACTGCCCGGCGCGTGGGGGGGGGGGGGGGGGGGGGGGGGTCAATATAAATTTTTTGTATTTATTTGGGGGGGGGGGCACCCCCCGCCATTAAAAAAAAAAATA
>JAISLX010000153.1 GCA_031277045.1 Treponema sp. | reverse complement strand
TACGAAAAACTTATTTCGTTTAACGACATCCCCCGTGAAAAAGCCATTGAGGACAGCAAGGCGGAGGCGATTAAACTGGCGATAAAGGCCGGGGCAAAACCGGAAACCGTAGAAATTGTCGATGTCGAAGACGTGCCGCTTCAATATCAGCCAAACAACACCAACCGCGTGAAAGTGAAGGCTGCGGGGGAACTGGCGTAAGGACACCCGCACGTTGCCTCCGGCCCGGCTTCATAGCGAAGCGGACGCGGAAAAGGCAAGGGGGGACAAGCCGCTTATCCGCCCGTTTTGGCGATAGCTGTACCAGGCGCTGCCGGTAAAGATCAGGTGGTCCAAAAAAGCAAGTCCCAGCAGTTCCGCCGCGGCAATAAGGCGGGCGGTAATCTCATCATCCTCCGGGGAAGGTTTAAGCTGCCCCGACGGGTGGTTGTGGGCCACGATCACCGCCGCGGCCCGGTCAATAATGGGGTCCGCGAAAACTTCCCGCGGATGCACGATGGTGCGGTTTACCAGGCCGATGCTGACAATCCGCAGGGCCAGGACCTCGTGGGCGCCGTTCAGGGAAAGGCAGAGAAACCGTTCCTGTTTACGATCCGCGTGGTGCCGCAGGACCGCGTAAATGTCCTGGGGCCGCCTGATACGGGTTCCGGCGACTCCCCAGCGCCGGCGTCCAAACTCCAGCATGGCCGCCACAGCGCAGGCTTTGCTCTGCCCCATGCCGCCAAGGGCGGAAAGATCCTGGATGGAGGGGATTCCCTTCTGGCGGTCGAGGAGTTCCAGCAGTTCCCCCGCCAGGACCACGACGTTCTTCCCCCGGATTCCCGTGTTAAGAAGAATCGCCAAAAGTTCACGATCCGAAAGAGATTCAGGACCGCCCCGGAGCAGCCGTTCCCGGGGACGGTTGTCGGTGTCAGGACCCGGTGCGTAGTCAGAGTCGACACGGCCGGGCCCGGTATAATCGGGATATGTGGTGTCTTTCATACAGTTCTCTGCCCTTAATATAGGGGCGGCCGCGCATGACGCTTTATTTTTCGCGTTAAAAATCGCCGATAATCGGAAAATATGACACCAACGTTACGCTTAACCTCCGTAAATCCGGCCGTCTCCGCGGAGGGGGCCGGGACATCAGGAGGCCCGGCGGCTTATCGCGGCAGGCCGCTAAAGGCCCTGTTCGCCGGGGCCCTCGGCGGGGCCCTTTTGTTTTCATCCTGCGCGGGTATGAGTCACCGGCGGCCCGCGGAACCTGAAATTCCGGAACGGCCCTTTAAGGCGGAACCGGAACACCGGGGCGCGGCGGAACAGTCCCCGGAACGGCCTGAAACACCCGAACAACCGCCTGAAACGCCGGAATGGCCAATTCCGGAAATTCCCCTCTACATTCTGGGAACGGGACGGGTGGCCCCGGAGACACTGTCCAGCTTCCTGCTCTTCGTCAATCCCGGCGCGGGGGAGGAGTTTAGCTCGGAACTGGCCCGCTTTTATGCCGAAGAATCGGAAATTGAGGGCGTGAACCACGACGTGGCCTTTGCCCAGATGTGTCTGGAGACGGGGTTTTTGCGTTACGGAAACCTGATAACCGCGGATATGAACAACTTCTGCGGACTGGGGGCGATTGGGATTGAGCAGCGGGGGGAACGCTTTGCCGAACCCCGCATCGGAGTCCGGGCCCATATTCAGCACCTTAAAGCCTACGCCACGGAAGAACCCCCAAAGCAGGAGGTGGTGGATCCGCGGTACCGCTGGGTCCGCTACGGATCGGCCCCCACCATTTACGGCCTGACCGGAACGTGGGCAATGGACAGGGAATACGCGGAAAAGATCAAAAGCATTCTGGAAATGCTGTACCAGTTTGTTTACGCGAACCCGGTTTAACCGCTCAAGCCCCGAGATATGCCGTCTTTACCGCGTCGTCTTTCATAAGCGCGGCGGCAGGGCCGCTTTTTATCACCTGACCGGTCTCCAGGATGTAGCCGCGGACGGCGGCGCCCAGAGCTTTGAAGGCGTTCTGTTCGACAAGGAGGATGGTAGTACCGCGTTCGTTGATACGGCGAATGACCGAGAAAATCTCGTCAACCAGGATGGGGGCAAGTCCCATCGAGGGTTCGTCCAAAAGGAGCAGCCGGGGCCGAGCCATGAGGGCGCGCCCCATAGCGAGCATCTGTTGTTCGCCGCCTGAAAGGGTGCCGGCGACCTGGCGGATGCGTTCTTTCAGGCGGGGAAAGGTTCCGAAGACGGTTTCCAGGTCTTCTTTGATGCCGGCTTTGTCTTTGCGGGTGTAGGCGCCCATTTCCAGGTTGTCTTTGACCGTGAGGTTCGCGAAGATGCGCCGGCCTTCGGGAACCTGCACAAGGCCCGCGGCAACGATGCGGTCGGGGGGCAGGGCGGTAATGTCCTGCCCGTCGAAAAACACAGTGCCCGCGCTTTTCTTTATGATATTGGAGATGCCGTGCAGGCAGGTCGTCTTCCCCGCTCCGTTGGAACCGATGAGGGTGATGATTTCGCCTTGCGCGACTTCAAAAGAAACGCCGCGCAGGGCCTGGATTGCTCCGTAGTGGACAGTGAGGTTGGAAACTTTAAGCATGGGACAGCGCCTCCTCGCCCAGGTACGCCTTGATGACGGCGGGGTCGCGCCGGATAACTTCGGGCGCCCCCAGAGCGATGGCGCGTCCGTAGTCCAGCACGAGGATGCGCTCGCAGATGCCCATCACAAGGCGCATATCGTGTTCGATGAGGAGTATCGTAAGGTCAAATTCCCTGCGGATAAAAGAAATCATGTTCATAAGTTCTTCCGTTTCCTGCGGGTTCATGCCCGCGGCCGGTTCGTCCAGAAGCAGCAGCGTGGGGTTTGCGGCAAGCGCCCGGGCTATCTCGAGTTTGCGCTGTTCGCCGTAGGGAAGGTTCCGGGCGAGTTCGTGTTTTTTCGTTTCAATTTTGAAGAGGGAAAGAAGTTCGTGCGCCCGCGCCGTCATGGCTTCTTCGTCAACACGGAAGGCTTTGAGCCGCAAAAGCGCGTCAAGGGGGCGCGCCTTCCGCCGGGCGTGGAGGGCGACGCGCACGTTATCCTCGACCGTCATATTGTTGAAAAGCCTTATATTTTGGAACGTGCGAGAAATGCCCAGGCGGTTCAGTGTCGAGGGGTTAAGCGCGCCCGTTTTGCGAAGGACGCCCTGGCGGTCGCGGAAAGTAATCTCCCCTTCGGTGGGCGCGTAGATTCCCGAAAGGATATTAAACATCGTGGTCTTCCCCGCCCCGTTCGGCCCGATAAGCCCGGCGAGTTCTCCCTTAAAAAGATTCCAGGAAATACCGCTTACCGCCCGAAGTCCGCCAAAGACGATGGAAACGTCTTGTATCGTGAGTATTTCTTCCCGGTTAGTCACGGCTCGCCTCCTTCCCCCCGGGGAATAATTCTTTTGCGCAGTTTTTCAAACGTGCGGACAAAAGAGAACTCTTTCGTCCCTAAAAGGCCCTGGGGACGGAAAAGCATTATCAAGATGAGGATGAGGGGGTAGATGAGCAGCCGGTAATCCTGCAAAAAACGCAGGAACTCCTGCAAATAGGTAAGGACAAAAGCAGCAAAAATCGCGCCGGTCATCGAACCCATGCCGCCGAGAACAACGTAGATGAGAAAGTCGATGGAACGCAAAAACTGGGCGATGTCGGGTTTGACAAAACCGACGACCATAGCGTAAAGACAGCCGCCCAAGCCCGCGATACAGGAGGCGGTAACAAAGCCGGTCATCTTGTAGCGGAAGATGTCCACGCCGCTTGCGTTGGCGGCGATCTCATCCTCGCGGCAGGCCATGATAGCCCTGCCGTAGGTGGAACGCAGGAAGTTCTGTAGCAGGGCAAGGACAATGATGAGTATGACGATCACCACGACAAAGGCCAGTTCCCCGTTCATTGCCATGACGGTGGTAAACTGCCGTCCATTGGGGCCGCCGGTCAGGGATTTTAAATTGATGAACACGACACGGATGATTTCACCGAACCCCAGCGTTACGATGGCAAGGTAGTCGCCTGAGAACTTTAACACCGGAAACCCGATAAGAAAGCCCGCCAGGGTGGTAAGCGCGATAGCGCAGAGAGCCGCAAGGGGCAGCGGGAAGCCGACATCCACGTTGAAAAAGATGCAGGAATACGCGCCGATGGCCAAAAAACCCGCCTGCCCCAACGAAAGCTGGCCGGTTATCCCCACTATCATGTTAACCGACATGGCCATGATGGCGTAGATGCCGCCCATCGTAAGAATGTGGGCCGTATAGACATCAATTACGCCGGTTTTGATAAGTGAAAAAGGAACAAGCACCGAAAGCGCGCCTGAAACGGTCAAAAGTAACGCGGCGCGGCGGGGGTGTCCAGGTCGTTTTGCCATACGCTACACCTTTACGTTGAGTTTTTTGCCGAGTATCCCCGTGGGTTTGATTAAAAGCACGATGATGAGGATGCTAAAGGAGATCGCGTCGCTATACTGGCTTGAAAGAAAGCCCTTGGTCATCGTCTCCGCAATACCCAGAATGAAACCGCCCAGCATGGCGCCGGGGATGGAACCGATGCCCCCTAAAACCGCCGCCACGAACGCCTTGAGACCGGGCATCATGCCCATGAGGGGGTTCACCTGGGGATACGCCGAAGCGTAGAGCACGCCGCCCGCCGCCGCGAGGACGGAACCCAACGCAAACGTAAAGGCGATGACGCGGTTCACCGAAATCCCCATGAGGCTTGCCGCGCCCTGGTCGAAAGACACCGCCCGCATGGCTTTGCCGCGCCTGGTGTAATTTACCAGCAGGTTTAAGGCCAGCATGAGAAGGGCCGAAAGAACTATCACGATGATCTGAATATTGGAGACGGAAAGGCCGCCGCCTAAATCAATAGTAACCACCGCCGGCTGGGGAAACTGCCGGGGGTTCGGCCCGATAAAGGGCAGCACCCGCGCGCCGTTTTCCAGAATAAGGCTTACCGCGATGGCGGTAATAAGGGAATTAAGCCGGGGGGCGGAGCGCAGGGGACGGTACGCAAGGCGCTCTATCGTAATGCCGAACACCGCGCACAGCAGGGCCGAGGCGACAAACGCGGCAAACATCCCCAGCGGGCCCGGCCCGGCGGCCCCCAGCACAAAGAACGCCGTATAGGCTCCCACCATCAGAATGTCCCCGTGGGCGAAGTTTATAAGCAACACTATCCCGTAGACCATCGTATAGCCCAGAGCGATAAGGGCGTAAATCGAGCCTAACGAAAGGCCGTTAATGAGCTGATGCAAGACAATCATAATCCCCCCTTTTTCAGCCGGCTCAAGACACTCCGGCGCCATGCCTAAAACCGGCCGTTCAAGACCGCGCCCTAAAGCAAGCCGCTTTACAGAAGATGCTTTCACCCACCGCCGCAAGGCCGCCCTAAACCCACAAGAGGGCCTAAGCCCCCAAAGCGGGTTTCGCGCGGCCTTTTTAGCCTTCTCTCCAGGATTTTTAAACTAGAGCTGTTCAGAAACTTCAGTTTCTGAACAACAACCGCTTAAAAATGACAAAAAAACACGGATTTTTGGTAAAGTCCGTGTTTTTTGGGAGGCTTGTGAGATAACCAACCGGGTTGTCTCACAAGTCCAATGAGCTTGCCGCAAAACCCGGTTGATTTTGGAACAGCCTCAAGCTTATTTGGGATTAACGGTGGCCTTGTACGCGTTGACCAGTTCGCCGTCCTTGCGGACGATTTCAAGAATAGCCGCGCTTTTTATGGGGTCGCGGTTTTCATCAAACCGGATGTTGCCGGTAACATACGAACCGCTGAGTTTTGCCATCGCGCCCTTGACCACCTGCGTGTCGAACGTTCCGGCGGCTTTTATCCCGTCGGCAACCAACATCATGGTGTCGTAGCCAAGCGCGGAAAACTGGGAAGCCGTCCGGTTGAACTTGGCGGTAAACGCCTTGACGAAGACTTGCCCCCTGGGGTCGGTGGTGTCGGGCGCGAAGCCAGAGGACCAGTAGCCGTTGAGCACCTCGTCCCCGGCATTATCAATAAGGCTGTCCCAGCCGTCGCCGCCTACCAGCGCGCAGGTAACTCCCTGGGCGCGCAGTTGTTTCGCCTGCAGAGCCACGTCGTTGTAATAATTGGGAAGGTACACCACGTCAGGCTCAACCGCCTTGATACGGGTAACCTGAGCGTTAAAGTCTACATCACCGCTCTGGTAGGCTTCGTCCGCCAGGACCCGGCCGCCTATCGCTTCAAACTGATTGCGGAACGCTTCGGCAAGCCCGGTGTTGTAATCCGCCCCGGCATCATAAAGGACCGCCGCCGTGCGCGCGCCCAGCGTATCAAACGCGAAATCCGCGCCCACAACCCCCTGGAACGGGTCGATAAAACACGTGCGGAAGATATAATCCCCTACCCGCGTTACCGCCGTATTGGTGGCAGAAGGCGATATGAGAATCACCTTCTGCTGCTGGGCAAGCGCGGTCATTGCCTGCGTCGCGCCTGACGTGCTGGAACCCATGACGAAGGAAACTTTGTCCCGCGTCGCCAACTTGGTAAAGGCGTTGACCGATTTCTCCGCGTTCCCCTCATCGTCCTCGATAATCAGCGTCAACTGTTTGCCCAAAAGCCCGCCCGCCGCGTTAATCTCGTCGAGAGCCAGCAGAATCCCGTCCCGCGCCTCAGTCCCATAGAACGCGACCGGACCGGAAAGGGGCAGCACCACGCCCAACGAAACGGCGTTCTCCGCCTTCTTGCCCGAGGCAAACGCCAACGACACAGCGCCGCAGAGCGCCATCACCACTACACTTACTCTTTTCATCTAAATACCTCCATTTGGTTATTTAAATTTTGGTTTGATATCCCGCCACTTGACGCGGGAAACTTTAGGGTGTTGAAGGGATTTGTTCCCCGCATGCGCGAAGATCTCACGGAGAAATCTTCACCCATTCTTCGTTTTCAACAGTTTATCTTACAAAAAGCCAGACAAAATGACAAGCGCGCCATCAGAGCCACCCGGTCCGGGTATGGTTCGTTTGTACGCGGCGCGGCGCGGGCGCCACACCCAGGTTTGGAAGTTCCGGACCCTTCTTTGGAAGTCCCAAACCCAGGCTTGGAAGTTCCAGACCCTTCTCTGGAAGTTCCAAACCCAGGCTTGGAAGTTCCGGACCCGGTTTCGGCGGGGTAAAACCCAGGGATGGGCAGTTTCCGTAAAAACGGCGCGTTACAGTTCCGCCAGCGTTTGCCGCAAGACCTGGTTCAGCAGATCAGGCGGGGGCTCGCGGATGTAGCCGAGTTTTTTCATGTCCTCGGTAAAAGAACGGGCGGCGCGAATGTCGGCGGCGGTCTGCCGGTACACATCGTCCCAGCCGCGGTCAAGCCGGGCCAGCCCTTCGGCGGCGGCCTGGGCGGCTACGTCGGCGGCTTCCCGGGCAAAAACACCGGTCTCCCCGATAGCGGCGATAATGTCGTCCGGGGAAATGCCCCGGCCTTCCGAAAATTCCGCGATGGAATGGGCGCAGCGAATCGCCATCGTATCGCTTATCTTTTTGGCGCGTACCGCCAGCGCCCCTTTAAGGATGCCGGGAAAACAGATTGAGTTGTTTACCTGGTTGGGAAAATCGCCGCGGCCGGTGGCTACGATGTAGGCCCCCTCCTCTTTGGCGGCATAGGGCCAGATTTCCGGAACAGGGTTCGCGCAGGCGAACACGATGGCCCCGGAAGCCATAGACCGGACCCACTCCCGCTTAACGGTGTCCGGGCCGGGGGCCGAAAGGGCGATAAGCGCGTCCGCGCCTTTCATGGCGCGGCCGATGGAATCAACGCAGCCGGGATTGGTCCGCCCGCACAGTTCCCACGCGCGGTAGGCGTTGGGATTATCCCGCAGGTCCTCACGGTTCAGGTGAAGGGCCCCCTTGTTGTCAAAAATAATCATGTTCTCGCCCCGGCCCCCGTCGGCAAGGATAAAACGGGCAATCGTGCTGTTGGCGGCCCCCGCCCCCAGCAGCACGATTTTCGCCGTGTCTATGGGCTTGCCCGCCAGCTTGAGCGCGTTGATAAGGCCCGCCAGGGTAACACAGGCGGTACCCTGGGCGTCATCGTGCCACACGGGGATATCGCAGGTGTCCCGCAGCGCGTCCAAAACCCGGAAACAGTTCGGCTGACTTATATCTTCCAGGTTAACGGCTCCAAAGGAATGTTGGACCATTTTCACAAACTCAATAAGTTTTTCAGGATCGTTGTTCCCCGCCGCGTCCCGGGAATCCACGCAGAGGGGAACCGCGTCAATTCCCCCCAGGTACTTCATGAGCAGGGCCTTCCCCTCCATCACCCCCAGGCCGCCTGAAGGTCCGCAGTCCCCGTCCCCCAAAACCCGCGTCGAATCGGAAACTACCGCCACCGTGTTTCCCCTGCCGGTCAGATCGAACGAGGCGTCCTGGTTTTCGCGGATGGTGGTAGAAATTTTCGACACCCCGGGGGTGTACCACAGGTTAAACCAGTTCAGCCCGAAGATGCCGCAGCGGGGCAGGGTTTGGATCTTGCCCCCGTAGTACCGGTGCAGGGCCAGGGAAAGGTTTTTGAAAAACGCCGTTTTTGCCCGGGCGATCTCCCCCTGCCCGAATCCGGCGGGAAACAAGGCCTCGATGTTGTCAAGACTCAGATCGTCAAACGGCATAATTCCTCCGGGCTGTACGCGCGATTTGGATTTCTTTCAGAACTCAAAATTCGGGGTTTGAAAACGGCCCCGGCGGTCCTGTAACCGGGATTTTTCGCGCACGGGGCTGGCGAAACCGCCGCCGGGACTCAGCGTCCATGACAGTGTTTGTATTTTTTACCGGAACCGCAGGGGCAGGGATCGTTGCGCCCCACTTTGGGGACCGAGCGGACCACGGTAACCGGCGCTACCGTGCCGTCCTCGTACATCCAGCGCGCCCCCTGTTTCTTAAAACGGGCCCGCTCGCGGTGCAGGTCCTTTAGGCCGCCGCGCTCGTAGGCCGCCTCAAATTCGACTATTCCCTCCGAATCGCCGCTTCCGCCCTTTTCCACGGCGATAATTTTGAGCCCCAGCCAGGTTGACTGTTCGCTCCAGGCCGCGGTTTCCCGGCGGTCAATGCCGGTTTTCCCGCTGGGCAGGCAGGTATTGATGATGTAATCGACATTGTGAACCACGTAGGCGGTATAACGGCTGCGCATCAGCGCTTCCGCGGTGGGCGGATTTTTCGCGCCGGAGATGTAAGGGCCGCAGCACTCCTCGTAGGAAAGGCCTGAAAGGCAGGGACAGGTACTCATATTGTTGTTTCCCTTGCCATTAGAACAAAATTTGGGTCAAATGTAAAGGTTCCGGGGTAATCCGCCGCGAACAAAGAGGAGACTGCGTATGAAAACTTATATTCGTGAAAAATCGCTTGTTCTTTTTCAGGGGGATTCCATTACCGACTGCGGCAGGGCAAGAAATGACGGAACCAGCCTTGGCGAAGGGTATCCCGCCCGGATAGCGGGATTGTGGCAAAATCTGTTTCCCGGTTCGGAGACAAGGTTTCTGAACCGGGGGGTTTCGGGGGACCGGAGCGGGGACCTGCTGGAACGGTACGAGGCGGATTTTAGGGACCTGGAGCCGGACCTGGTTTCCATCCTTATCGGTATAAACGACACCTGGCGCCGTTACGATTCAGGCGTTCCAACCCCGGTGGAAACTTTCGAGAAAAACTACCGTACCCTTCTTGTGAATTTGAAACGCGATCTGCCCCGCGCGTTTATTGTCATCATCGAACCGTTCCTGATCGATTCCGATCCCGCCAAAGCTCTGTGGCGCGAGGACCTGGACCCAAAAATTCAGACAACGCGGCGTCTGGCAAAGGAATTCGCCGATGTTTTTATCCCCATGGACGGTATCTTTGCCCGCTGCGCGGTGGACGGGATACGCGAAACGGACATGTCCGCAGACGGCGTACACCCGGCGCCGCGCGGCCACGGCATTATCGCGGCGGAGTGGGTAAGGGCGCTGAATACCGGGATTTCCGCCCTTTAGCCTGAATCCGCGCCGTACAGAATCTCTACCAGCGCGGGGATATCCGCGGGAATAACGCGGCTCCGCGGTTCGCGTTCCAGGGCCTTTGCCAGGGAAGGCGGGACGGGGACGGGGCCCGCAAGGGGTTCCACGGTTTCGGCGAATTTCGCCGGGTGGGCGGTGGAAAGGATCCCCAGGGGGCCTGAAACAAGGCCGCGTTCCAGCAGCTTGTCCGCCGCGGCCCAGCCCACGCCGCTGTGGGGGTCAAGGACGTAGCCCGCCGAACCGCGGACCGCGCGGATGGCGGCGCGGGTTTCGTCATCGGTAACAAAAGCGCCCAGAATGTGTTCCTTCATTTCCGCCCAGGACAGATGGGCGGCCATACGCTCAAAGTTGCTGGGGGCCCCCACGTCCATAGCGTTGGAAAGGGTGGCCCGGGACAGCCGGGCCTCGTAAGCGCCGCTGGCAAGGTAGTCGGGGACGGTTTTGTTGATATTGGTGGCGGCAATAAACCGCTTAATGGGCGCCCCCATCTTCAGGGCGTAAAGCCCCGCAGTCAGGTTCCCAAAATTTCCCGAAGGCACGCAGAAAACCGGGGGCTCCCCCCGGACCGGACCAAAGCCCCCCGGAGTCCCGCCGCCCCGCTCCGCCCTTCGGGGAGTGGCCCCGCCGTCAGGGTCAAAGCGGCCCGCGAAGGCCCGTCCCGCGGCGGCGGCATAATAAACCGCCTGGGGGATCAGCCGGGAAATGTTGATCGAATTGGCGGAGGAAAGGGCCATCCGCTTCCGTAAATTTTCATCCCCCAGGGCGGCTTTTACCAAACGCTGACAGTCGTCAAAGCTGCCCTCCACCGCCAGGGCGGAGATATTTCCCCCCAGCCCGGCGATCTGCCGCTCCTGGAGGGGGGAAACCCGGCCCTTGGGATAGAGGACCGTCACGGAAATCCCCGGCACCCCGAAAAAGCCGTCCGCCACCGCCCCGCCGGTATCCCCCGAAGTCGCCACCAGAATCCGCAGCGGTTTTTCTTCCCCCCGGCGGAGATAGGAAAAGGCCCGGGCCATAAACCGGGCGCCGAAATCCTTAAAGGCCGCAGTGGGGCCGTGAAACAGTTCCAGAACCAGCCGGTCCCCCGCCGCGGTAAGAGGCGCGGGAAAACAAAAGGCCGAACAAACAATATCCTCCAGGGCCGGGCCGGGAATCCCGGCGGACACATAAGGTTTAATCGTCTCCAGGGCAATGTCGCGAAAATCCATCTCCCCCAGGGAGGACAGAATCGCTTTCGAATAGGAAGGTATTTCTTCGGGGATAAAAAGCCCGCCGTCCGGGGCCAGGCCCAGGAGGGCCGCGGCGGCAAAATCCACCGCCTCGCCCCGGTTCCGGGTACTAAAATAACGCATGGGGAAAGTGTAACACGCCTCCCCCATAAGGCCAAGGGAACGATTCAGAGGCGGCGCAGCCTTAGATTTATTTCAGCTTTTTCCGCAGTTTCCGCCGCCGGTTCCGTTCAGCCTCCCGTTCCGCGCCGGCCGCCGGGCTCCGGGGCCCGGCCTTGTCCGGGTAACGGAGTACCGCTTCCCGGTTGGGGAGCCGGGAGGCGGCAATCAGCCAGACAAGGCCCAAAAGGATCATGCCGAAGGAGAGGATCTGGCCGGTGGAAAAACTGAAAAGAGGGTGGGCAAAGGCCGGGGAAAGTTCGTTTTTGAAGAACTCAATCCGGTAGCCCAGGTCCTCGTCGGGTTCCCGGAAATATTCGACCATAAAGCGGAAAAAGCCGTAACCCGCCAAGTAGATACCAGTTAAAAAGCCCTTAAAGGGCTTCCGGTTCCGGAGAACCCAGATAATGGCCCACAGGACAATCCCCTCAAAGAAGGCCTCGTAGAGCTGGGAAGGATGCCGGGGCAGATTCACCAGGGCGTTCAGGCCGGGGACCGCCACCCCGGTTTGTTCCGCGGCCTCCCGGACCCAGGATTCGGCGGCGGGCAGGGGCCGGGCCTGGGGGAAGATCATGCCCAGGGGGCCGGTCGTTACCCGGCCGTATAATTCGCCGTTGATAAAATTCCCCAGCCGGCCGAAGGTATAGCCCAGGGGAATACTGGCCGCGTACATATCGCTGATCTCCCGGTAATCAAACCGTTTTACCGCCGAGTAGATCAGAATCCCCAGCACCCCGCCGATAACCCCGCCGTGGTAGCTCATCCCCATCAAACCCGTAAAACGGCCGTCCCGGAAGGGCCAAAACACCAGCCAGGGCTGCCGCCGGTAAATATCGCTGGTTTCGTATACCAGGGTGGAGAAAAGCCGGGCCCCCAGTATCAGGCCCAGAATACACCAGACAAACATCCCCGAAAGCTCATCCTCGGTCATGGGAAAATTCCGTTCCCTGACCTGGCGGCGGTAGAGCAGGAAGGCCGTGCCAAAGGCCACAATATACATGAGCCCATACCACCGGACCGGCAGGCCGGGGATTATCTCCGGTTTGAGCCAGGAAGGAAAATGAACAGCCAATAACATGGGAAAATCATACACCGGTTATCAAAACCTGAGAAGGGGCAAAACCACCAGCCTGGTCCCCCTCAGCGCAGGGCCCTGGCGGAATTGAAGATCGCCGCCACGGCGACTCCCACATCGGCGATAAGGGCGGTCCACATATTGGCCAGGCCCAGCGCCGCCAGGCAAATAAAGATAGCTTTGGCGCCCAGCGCAAAGATAACGTTCCCCATGATGATCCGCCGGGTCCGCCGGGCCCGGCGGATGGCTTCGGGGACCCGGCGGGGATCGCCGGTCAAAAT
>JAISLX010000138.1 GCA_031277045.1 Treponema sp. | reverse complement strand
CCCCCCCCCCCCCCCCCCCCCCCCCCCCCCCCCCCCCCCCCCCCCCCCCCCCCCCCCCCCCCCCCCCCCCCCCCCCCCCCCCAAACTATAGTTGTACAGCCAATCATGTTTCACGCAATCTCCTTTCCAGGAGCGCAATTGTACCGGATATACATAAAAAGTCAATAAGGGGCACTGCTTTAATCAAACCGCGCCGGAAATGCCCCGTTGACCCAGGGGAGGCCCGCGGGGCTGGCCCGGAACCTGTTACGTTCCCCCGGCGGCAAGCTGAAGCATGTCTTCCCTGTCTTCCGCCAGTCCGGGCTGCCGGATGTTTTTCCGCTTTCTGTCGTGGCGGCTATTCAACAGCGAATACATCACCGGCGTAACGAACAGGGTCATGATCGAACTAACTGTCAAACCCCCGACAAAGGTTAAACCGATGGGCTGGATACTGTCCGCGCCGACGCCGGGGAAAAAGGCAATGGGGAACATTCCCAGGATCGTGGTAAGGCTTGTCATAAGGATTGGACGCAGGCGGCTGCGGCCCGCCTCAAGGCATGCCTCCCGGACTTTCATGCCCCGGGCCCGCAACGTATTGGTGTAATCCACCAGGATAATGCCGTTGTTTACCACCACTCCCACCAGGGCCACAACGCCCAAAACGGAGAACATCGACATGGTCTGGCCGGCGAATTTGTAAATCCAGACAACCCCGATGGCAAGCAGAGGTATGGAGAAGAAGATGATCAGCGGATCGACAAACGATTCAAACTGGCTTGCCATGACGCAGAAAACCAAAAACACCGCGATGGCAATAACGAAATAAAAACGCCGCATGTATTCGTCTACCTCCTGGGCCTCCCCCTGGTAACGAACGTCAACATCATCCCGGGACACCAGGTTTTCTTTTACTGTTTCTTCCAGGCGGCGCTGCATATCCGTGGCGGCGATCCCTTCGGGCAATTCGCCGGTAACGCGGACCAGACGCTCCTGGTTTTCCCGCCGGATGGACGAGGACGCCCGGTTTTCCACGATCCGCGCCACATTGGAAAGGGACACCCGCCGGCCGCCCCTTCCCAGCACGAAGACGGCGTCCAGATTCGACAGACCCCGGCGGTCGGTATCCCTAAGCTTGACGTTCACGTTCAAAAGCTTGTCCCCCCCGCTTATGGCCGTAACGGTGGAACCGTTCATGGCGGTGCGGATCTCCGAGGCGATGGAGGACAGGGAGATGCCCAGGGCCGCCGCCCGTTCCCGGTTTATTTCCACCGTAATCTGGGGGGCTCCCTCGTCAATATTTACCGTGGGGTTTTCGATCTCCGGCAGATAGCGGACCATGATAGCGCGGATTTCCCCGGCAGCTTCCGTCAGCGAGGCATAATTCCGGGAACTTACGGTTATCGCCACAGCGGAACTGCTTCCCATGCCGCGCCCCGCGCTGAACCGCACCTGGGCGCCGGGGATACCGCTTACCAGCGGCGTAAGCTTGCGGATAATCGTATCCGGCGTATCAATTTGCAGGGCCGGCGCGGGAAGGGTGATCTGGATGGTACCTTGAGTAGTACCGCTGCGCCGGGCGGTAAGAATAATGTTGTTGTAACCCTGTACGTTTTCTTTAATGATTTCCTCAAGATTGAACAGGGTCTGTTCGGTAACATCAACGGTGGTACCCAGGGGAAGGGAAACGCTTATATTCACGTTGTCATCGGTACGGGTGCGGATATACATGTTCATGCCCAGGCCGCCGAACTGGAGCAGCGAAAAAACGAGCAGCGTCAGCACAAAGCCAATGACCAGGAGGCGGTGCGAAAGGCAGTACTCCAGGGCCCCCCGGTAGCGGTTTTCCATGCCCCGGAAGAATTTTTCTATTCCGGTATCAACGGCCCGCAGAAAAGGATTCCTGAGCGGCTTTTGTTTGCGGGTGTTAAGTTTGAGAATCGCGCCGCACAAACTCGGCACCAGCGTAACGGCCACCACGAGCGAACAGACCAGAGATATGACCACGGTAAAAACCAGATCGCTGGCGAGTTGCCCTATTTGTTCCAGATCGTTTTTGTAGATGATAAGGGGAATAAATACGCACAGGGTGGTAGCGGAACTGGCGATAATGGCCCGCAGCATCTCCCGGCTGCCCAGGATGGCCGCGATGTCCGGTTTGGCTCCTCGTTCCCGGTACGAATGGACGTTTTCAAGAATAACGATGGAGCCGTCCACCGTCATCCCCAGCGCCATGATAAGGCCGATCATCGTAAGCATGTTGAGGGTAAAGCCGAAAATCGACATGAACATGATGGTTAGAAGAATGGAGACGGGGATAGTCAGACCGATAATAATGGTTCCCCTGATGTTCCGCAAAAAAAGCGACAGTATTATCATCGCGAGAACGGCGCCCTGGACAGCGTTAAGGTACACCTGCTCCAGGGTTGCCCTGATCATCGTGGTGTTGTCGGAGAGGATCTCCAGCGTGATGCCGCCGGGCAGATCCCGGTTAATACCGGCCAGGGCCGCCTGTACCCGGTCCGCTACTTTTACCTGGTTGCTGTCGCTTTCGGCGGTTACCTGGATATAAACGCCGGTTTCCCCGTTTACGTAAACCCGGGCGGCGTTTTCATTGTAACCCAGGCTGACATCGGCGATATCCTCCAAAAGAACTGTCTGGGAACGGTTCGCCTGGGCGGCGCCGGAACCCACGTTGACAGTTTTTACCACCAGCCGTTTGATCTGGTCCACGCTTACCAGTTCTTCCTGGGTCATGATCTGGTATTCCCGCGTTCCGCGGAGAAGGCTGCCCCCGGAGGAAAGAACGCTCTGGCCCCGCAGCGCGCCGGATACATCGGACAGGGTTAAATTAAAGGCCGCGAGGCGGTTAAGCGAAACTTCCACGTTGACAACCTGGGTGGTGCCGCCGGTAACCTCCGCAGAGGCGACTCCGTCAACGCGCTCAATACCGGCCTGGATCTGTTCTTCCGCAAGAAGGCGGAGCTGGTCCGCGGGATAATTGCCCCTGACCACAAGCCGCATGATGGGCATAGCGCTCATGTCGAAGCGCCGTACCGTGGGGGCGCCCGTCCCGCTGGGCAGGGAATTGGCCAGCCGGTTCAGCAGGGTTTGGGCGTCGGTCATTGCCTTGTCCATATCGGTACCGTAGGCGTATTGCAAATTGATCATGCTGGATTCAAACTGGGAGACGCTGCTCATATCGGTAAGGCCCTGGGAGACGGAGAGGGCCCGCTCCAGGGGGCCGGTAACGTTTTTTTCCACGTCCGCCGGCCCCGCGCCGGAAAACTGGGTAAAAACCGAAAGCACCGGCATAGACACGGAGGGGTAAAGATCCACCGCCAGATTTGGCACCAGCGTGGCGGCGACACCCAGGGCCAGGATGTACAACACCACAACGGTAACCGGCCGCTTAACCGAATAACCCGCGATATTCACTACAGTCTCCTTTTACTCGACAATTCTGACAAGATCGCCGTCGGAAAGGAAGTTCTGCCCCGCCGACACAATTCTGTCCCCCGCCTCAAGGCCGCTTTCCACTTCCACGGACATCTCGTTTTCAAGCCCCAGCGTAACAACCCGCCTTCGGGCGATATTGGATTCGTCAACCACGAAGACGATCCAGGAACCGTAGGTGTTGATTACCGCGTCCCGGGGAATCACCGGCACATCCCGGCGGGTGTTGGTTACAAGGCTTACGGTGGCAAACATGCCCGGCCGGATCCGGGTGTCCCGCCGGTTAAAATTGAGCCGTATCCGCAGAGTACGGGAGGCGGGATCCAGCACGGGACTTACCTCCCCCACCGCCGCCTGGAAGCTCTCGCCCGGAAGGGCTTCCAGGGATACCTGGGCCTCAAGACCCTGCCGGGCGATATTGGAGTACCGCTCCGGCACAAAGGTTTCCACCACAAGGTTGGCAAGGTCCCCAACAACATATATTACCGTGGAGGGGCTTACCGTATCCCCAAGGTTAACGGGAACCGAAAGAACAGTCCCGCTAATCGTGGACAGCACCGGGCTTTCCGCGTATTCCTCCCCAGGCCGGGAAGGGTCCACCGCGGCGACGGTCTGTCCCCGGTTGACCCAATCCCCTACCCGGTAACGAAGCTGGGTTAATTTTCCCGCTGTCGCCGGGAAGATGGACACCTGGCTGGCCGCCAGCACGTCCCCGTTGATCACGACACTGGTTTCGATAGTACCTAACACCACCCCGGTTACCTTGACCGCCGTGGAAGTCCGGGCCGTCCGATTACCGGCGGCCGGTGATCCGGCAGCCGGTAGCCCGGCAGCCCCCCGCTGGGTTCCGCCAGGCGCGCCCGCCGTACCGCCCCGCGCGGCAGGCGCGGAACCGGGCGAGGTAAAATCCTGGGCGCGCCGCATGCCCCAGTACAGGTTCAACCCGGTAAGAATTCCAAAAAAGACTATCAGTCCGGCAATAACAACCGTAACAATACGGGACGCCGCTTTGTTCACGGGCCGCTCCTTATGATGAATTGCCGCCAATCCACGTTGACAGCCTGGGCTAAATCCAGGACAAGTTTCTGATAGGAGAACTCGCTCCGCAGCAGTTGGTACCGCGCGTCGGCCAGGTTCTTGCGGCTTGTTTCCAGTACAAGGGCCTCCACAGCGCCATTCAGAAAACCCCGTTCAGTCAACTCGTAAGACTGCTGGGCAACCTGCGCCCGCAGCCGGGCGATCTCCAGACTTTCCCAGGAGTTCCGCAGATTCGCCGTCAATGAGCGGATCTGGCCGGCGGCCTGGTTTTCGATGCTTTTTAAGTTCAGCCTGGCCTTTTTGACCTCGCTTTCCGCGGAGCGCAGGGCCTGGGACTCATTCGTGCCGGGTATCCAGGGGTTGATAGGAATGCTGAGGGAGACGGACCCGCTGACGCTGCCGGTAAAAGGGGCCGTAATGCCCCCGGTTCCGGAACCGCCGCCCCAGTTAACGGACACACGTACCGAAGGGGACCGGGCGTCCAGAACCTTTTGCCGGCTCGTCAATTCCGCTTCCTCGATGGCCCGGCGCTGCTGCACGATGTCGGGCCGGTTGGGAAGATAATCCCGGATAAGCTCCTCCGCGTCCAACTCTACCCGCCGGACCTCGAATTCGCCCTCCAGTTCTACCGGCGTTTCGGGGGAGAGACCCAGGGAACTGAGAAAGGCGCCGGCATTGGCGGAGTAGATCGCCTGGGCGGCGCTTAGCTCATACCTCGCGGTCTCCACCCCCAGTTGGCTCTGGATCAGCGCCGTTTCGCCTATCAGCCCGTTGTCCCTGCCGATACGGTGCTGTTTCAACTGGCGTTCCGCCAAACTCAGCGTTTCGGCCAGTTGTCCAAGGTTTTCCCGTTCCGCGATAAGGGCGTAGAAATTCTGCGCCGTTGTAATCTCCAGCAGCCGCCGGGCGTCTTCGTACGTTAAAAGCTGCCTTTCCCAGGCAAGGCCAAGGAGCTTCATGCGGCCGGGGAGCCCCGCGGTAAAACCAAGGCTAAGGCCCACGGAGGTGCTGTAGCTGAACCGCTGCTCCACGGGCTGCCGGACACCGGTAAAAAGGCTGCTCCGGTACCCGGCATCGGCGCCGGCGCTGATCGCGGGGAACACCAGCGCCCACAGGCGGCCGGCGGCGTATTCCCGGTCTTCCAGCGTAATCCGGTTCGTCTGCAGACTGACGCTGTACTCCAGCGCCCGCGCTACCGCGCCGTCAAGGGTAAGGACAAGAGCCGAATCCCCGGCGCGCAACGGGACGGCGGCGCAATAAACGAACAGGACGCACAGAAACCTCACCAGGAATCGCATGGAACGCCTCCCAACAGCAGTAGTAAACCAGCGGCGCGTGTAACCCGGCCGTTCCGCCATCAGCCAGACCCCGGGTAGTCATAATGACAAGAAAAGGTCTTTTTTGAAACTGTTTCAACTTTCGGTTGGTACGGCCTCGTTCCCGGTGAAACATCCTTTTTCCATAAAACCAATTTACGCTGTTTTCAGTTACAGTTCCCCCGGACCAGCGGGGCGGGCAAACCCGAATCCCGGTCATCATCCTCCACGGGGGGCGCGGGGGAAATGTTGAATTCGTCCAGGTACTCCCGGTAGCGCGAAGGTATGAAACGCCGTTGTAGCGAGGGGTTCTTCCGGCTTTCGATGTTAACGGCCCGGTGGTAACAGCGCCAGAGTTCTTCCCAGGTTTCGGACGGCCCGGCTGTGGGGGAACGGGGTCCGTCCCCGCCCGCGGCGAAAAGCCGGACCTTCCCCCTTCCCTCCCCGGCCAGGACAAGGCCCCGTTTCTCGTCAATAACGGCCCAGGGCGCGTCCCCAAAACGGGTGGAGAAGTGGGAGGCCAGAGCCGGCAGGACGCCGTAGTCCGGGGAGCAGCGCGCGATATAACGGCCCCCCGCGCCGGGGCTGAAGCGGAGAAAGCCCATAAGACGATGGATTTCATGGGCGACTTTGCCGGAAAGGGCCAGCACGGTCCGGCAATCGTCATCCAGCCGGTTCCGGGCCGCGAGGGCCGCGCCGCGGCGGGCTTCCTCACGGCGGTACCATGCCGCGCCGGCCGCCGGACCGGATACCGCCTTTTTCGCCGCGGACAGCACCCGGAGCGCGTAGCGCAGGGCCTCTCCTTCCACGGAAAGACCGCTCATCCAGACATAAACCAGCGCGTCATAGGCGTCCGGGGAAACCTGGAACAGAATCCCCGCCGCGCCGCCCACAAGGGCCGGATCGGGGAGCGGGCCGACGGCCTGCTGCGCTTGCGGATTCTTATGGCTTTTTCGTTGAAAAAAGCCATAAGAATCCCGGTTACCGGGCCGTTTTGGCGGTTTGCGGGGTAAACCGCCGGGAGGGGGCGGGTCAAAAAGGGACCCCTGGCCCTCCCCGCCGGGAAATCCGGCGGAAAACCCGTCAGACCGGATGACCCGCCGGGGCCGGCATTCCACCGGCAGGCCCCACAACTGGTCCAGCAGGGCAAAGAACCCCTCCAGGGTCCCGTCGTAACATGCTTCACTTTCCATTTGTATAGTATATTTATTTATTGGACTTGTTCAACGACCCGGTTGGTTATTTCACAAGTCCTTTTTAAGCGGTGGTTATTCAGAACCTGAAGTTTTTGAACAACTCTATTATAACCAGGCCAAGGGACGGCGCTTAAAACTCGAACAGGGGCAGTTGGAGCGTGTCATCATCGGCCAGGAGGCGGCGGATCCGGCGGGGATCGGCGGCCGTATCCAGGACGGCGCCGGAACAACTGGCAAAGTAGCGGGCCCGTTTCATGACGGCTCCCAAACGGCGCAGGCCGTCAAAGCCGATTGTCCGGGAACGGCGGGTTTCGACGATCCGCCGGGCGGTTTTGGCGCCGATGCCGGGGACCCGGAGCAGGACCTCGTAATCGGCCCGGTTTACCTCCACGGGAAAAAAATCCGGGTGCCTGAGGGCCCAGACCGTCTTGGGGTCGAGGCGGGGATCGAGAAAGGGCTGGGATTCGTCAAGAATCTCGGCGGCATCGAAATGGTAAAAACGGAGGAGCCAGTCCGCCTGGTACAGCCGGTGTTCCCGGGCAAGCACGGCCCGCGGGGGACCGTTCCAGCGCCACGCATGTTCCGGGGAAGGGCCGGACCGTTCCCCGCCTAAAAGCGGAAAGCCGTTCCCCGGGGACTCCTCCTGACGGGGCTCCACCGGATACGCGGGGAACCAGGGTTCGGGGGCCCCGTTCCCCACGGGGGTATACGCGGAGTAGTACACCCGGCGCAGGGCGTACTTCCGGTACAGGGCGCTGGACAACCCGATTATCCTGCGGTCATCCTCCGCGCTGGCCCCCACGATAAGCTGGGTACTCTGGCCCGCGGGGGCAAAAACCGGGGCGGCGCTTTTACCCTGGGGCAAAAACTTTGTCCGGCGGCGGTCTTCCTCAAATTCCCGGCTTAGACCGTGAAACTGGCTCATAGCCTCAAATATCTGCTTGCCGGACTTCCTCGGGGCAAGGCGGCTCAGACTCTGTTCCGTGGGAAGCTCTATGTTGACGCTCAGCCGGTCCGCCCAGCGCCCCGCCTCGCGTATCGACATTTCCCCGGCGCCGGGAATAATTTTAAGGTGGATGTAACCCCCGTAGCCCGCCTGGGTACGGAGGGTCCGGGCGGTCCCAATAAGCTGTTCCATGACGATATCCGGGTCCGCGAAAATCCCCGACGAAAGAAAAAGCCCTTCGATGTAGTTCCGCCGGTAGAACTGACAGGTAAGCTCCACCAGTTCGCTTACCGTAAAAGAGCCGCGCGGAACATCGGCGGAAGCCCGGTTTACGCAGTAGGCGCAGTCGAAGCGGCAGATGTTGGAAAAGAGGACCTTGAGAAGGCTTACGCAGCGGCCGTCTTCGGTCCAACTGTGGCAGACCCCCGCGGGATGACTGATCCCGAACGAACCGCTTCCGGCGGCCTTTGACCGCCCGGAAGGGGACCGCTCTCCGCCGCCGGAAGAAGCGCAGGAGGCGTCGTACTTCGCCGCCCCCGCCAGAATCGCCAGCTTTGCCTCAAGGTCCATTTCCATGATATAACTATACGCCTATGTAGGTATCACGGCAAGGGACCGGACCGCCAGGAGCCCTGCTTCACCCTTCTTGGAAAAAGAGAAAAGAAACGGTACGATAAGACTGAAAACCAAAAAGGAGACTTTAAGACATGGACGTAACGTCCGGCAAACAAAATATTGACCAGGTTTTCGCGGGAACCACCTGCCATATAGATTTTTACCAGCGGCAATACAAGTGGGGCGGCGAGCCGGTAAAACGCCTGCCGGACGATATATTTTATAAATTCAACATGGAATTTAAACGCTACAAAAAAAACGAGACGGCGCTGGAAAAACTGGCAGCAGAAAAGTATTCGTGGTACTACCTCAATGCCTATGTAATAAACGATGTAAACGGGAAAGTTTTTGTCGTTGACTGGCAGCAGCGGCTGACAACACTAACCTTGATATTGATAAAGATGCTTCATCAGGCGGATAAATACCATTCAGATCTCAGGGACTGGATCGCCGGGACATCCGGATACAAAAAAGAATTCTGGATGAACCACGAACACCACAAACAGGCAATGAAAAATCTTCTTGATGACGATTCAAATCCGGACGGCATAGACACATCCACGGGAATTACAGCCAAAAATTTAATCGAAAAAGGCTGTTCCAAAACTTCAGTTTTTGGAACAGCTTCCTTAAATTTAGCGGGAAAACCGGGCTTTAGACCGGTTTTCCCAAGAACTTGTCCAAAACTAACCGGGTTTTGGAACAAGCCCGAAAATTACAAAACCATTTCGGAATATCTGGAACGGGAACTGACTGAACAACACAAGTTTGAGATTTTTGTGTTTTATTTTCTAAAGAGGCTTGTGTTGATCAATCTGAATATTGAGCAGACCGATGTACCCATGATATTTGAGGTAATGAAGAACCCCGCCATCATTGGCGTAGAAATTGAACCGCCCCAAGGGGCGGGGTATTCGACCCCCCTTCGAATAAACGACAGCCTGAAGCTGCTGCATAATCCGTCCGGGGTAAAGGCGTTTCTGAAGAACTCTACTACACGAATCTGTACCAAAGAATTCACCGGTACTGCGGTCAGCCGGATAATGAACATGCGGCATAGTTTTAGCGATCTTGTGTTAAAGACGGGAAACATTAACGGATTTCATATTGAACATATTTTGGCGGAAAACAGTGAAAATTATGCCCTGTTTGACAACGACAGGGAAAAATTTGAACGGGAACGCGGCAGGCTTGGCGGACTTTTACTGCTAAAAGGGAACGATAATATTTCAAGCGGCAATGAACCGTACAGCGAAAAGTTAAAATCGTACGCCAATACGTTGTACTGGAACGAGACGTTAAGGGAAGACAGCTATAAATCCAAACTGGATTTTACCAGTATGAAAAAGAACTATAATCTGAACTTCCGCGCGTTCGATAATTTCGGCCCGGACGAATTGGAAGAACGCCACCAGTTGTTGTACAGTATTTCAAAATATATCTGGCGTTAGCACAATCGCCTGCTGTCCGGGTTAAGGGGAAGGTATGATTATCTGTCTGGGTGAGGCGCTGATCGACATGGTCCGGCGGGAAATTCCCGGCGGCGGGGAGGCTTTCCTGCCGCTGCCGGGGGGGAGTCCTTACAATACGGCGGTGGCTATCGGCAGGCTGGGAACGCCGGTGAAATTTTTGGGCTGTCTGTCCCGGGATTTTTTTGGGGAGATTCTGCTGGGGCGTTTGAGGGAAAACGGGGTGGGGGACGAGCTTATCGCGCGGACGGACCGGAATTCTACTCTCGCCTTCGTGAGGCTGGAACCGGGCAAAGAACCCCGCTACGTATTCTACACAGAAGAAACCGCGGACCGTTCCTTTAGCGCCGGGGACCTGGAAGCCAAACTGCCCGGGGGGGATCTGCCCCCCGGTACCCGGTGCATTCTGTTCGGTTCCATCTCGATGACGATGGAGCCCGCGGCATCCACCATCGAATCCCTTGTCCTCGCCCAGGGCAGGAAGGAGACGGGGCCGGTCATCTCGCTCGATCCCAACATCCGGCCCTTTATGATTCCGGACCGGGACGCCTATGTCCGGCGTTTTGAAAGCTGGCTTTCCGCGGTAACGATAGTGAAAATTTCCGAAGCGGACCTTGAGTATATTTACCCCGGCCTGGGCCGGGAGAAGGCCCTTAACAGGGTTCTGTCCCTGGGACCGGCGCTGGCGGTGTGTACCCTGGGGCCGGCAGGGGCGGAGGCCCTGACGCGCCGGGAAAGCGGATCGCCGAAGATCAGTGTCCCGGCGGCGGATTCGCCTGTGGCGGACACGATTGGCGCGGGGGATACTTTTCACGGGGCCCTGCTTTCGTGGCTGGAGAGCAAAGGCAGAATGTCCCGTGCGGCCGTGGAAGCGCTGGACAGGGAAGAACTGCGGGAGGCTCTGCGCTTCGCCAACCGGGCGGCCGCGCTGGTCTGCGGCCGGCGGGGGGCGGAACCCCCCACAAGGGCGGAAGTGGAGGCCCTGCGCGGGTGAGCGGCAATACATTTGGCCGGCTGTTCCGGGTCAGTACCTTCGGGGAATCCCACGGACCGGCCCTGGGCTGCCTTATCGACGGCTGTCCGGCGGGGCTTCCCCTGGACCCGGAGGACATCGCCGGGGAACTGCGGCGGCGTCGGCCCGGCGCGGGAGGAGCCTCCAGCGCGCGCCGGGAGGAAGACAAACCGGAGATTCTGTCCGGGGTCTTCGAGGGCAGGACATTGGGAACACCCATCGCCATCCTGGTGCGGAACACCGGTCAACATTCCGGCGACTACGACGAACTGCGGGAACTCTACCGGCCGGGTCATGCCGACTGGACCTGGGAAGCCAAGTTCGGCACGCGGGATCACCGGGGCGGCGGCCGCGCCTCCGCGCGGGAAACCCTGGGCCGGGTAGCCGCCGGGGCCGTGGCAAAACGTTTCCTCGCGGCGCAGAGCGTGTCGATCCGGGCCTGGACTTCCGCCGCGGCGGGGATCCGCGTCCCCGGCGCGCGGGAACCGGGAGAGCCGGGTTTTGACTGGGACGAGATTGACCGGCACCCTCTGCGGATGCCCGGCGGGAAAGAGGCGGACGAGGCCCTGGCCCTGATCGAGGCGCTACGGCGGCAGGGGGACAGCGCGGGCTGCGAAGTGTCCTGCGCCGCCTGGGGCCTGCCCCCGGGCCTGGGCGAGCCGGTTTTCGACAAACTGGACGCCAGGATCGCCGCCGCCATGCTTTCCCTGGGGGCCGCCAAGGGAATCGAGTTTGGCGCGGGCTTCGCCGCAGCCGGCAGCCGCGGCTCGGAACAGAACGACCG
Source organism: Treponema sp. (assembly GCA_031277045.1). Next base: position 1,402 of record JAISLX010000138.1, on the reverse strand, counting down.
TCCGGGGGCGTCGCGGGGGCGGCCAGCGGAAGACGGCGCCCCCGCGGGGGGGGGCAGGCCCAGCCCGCAGGACCCCGATTGGGCGGGCTGGGCCGAGGGGGGGGGCTCCCCCCCGCCAAACACGCGGGACCTTCCCCCCGGTGTTCCGCCCCTCGGCTGGGAGAGCAACAATGCCGGCGGGGTACTGGGGGGCATATCCACGGGGATGCCCCTGTACTTTACCGTGGCCTTTAAGCCGGTACCCTCGATAGCGGGACCGCAGTGGACGGTGGACCGGCGGGGACAGCACCGGAAACTGGAAATCCGGGGCCGGCACGACGCCTGCGTAGCGGGCCGGGCTGTACCCGTGGTTGAGGCGATGGCGGCCCTGGTGCTGGCGGACTTTACGCTGCTCCGGCGGAAAGACCTCTGTTAGCCGGAGCTCTAATGGACAAAATTTCTTAACCACCCGCGGGCGCGGCGGGCTCCTTGTTACAGGTCCGGATCATACGCGCCGGATTCGTCGTCTTTCCGGTTCTGCAGTTCCAAGAGCTGGTCTATCTGCTTAAGGGCATAATCCTGAAATCTGGGATTCAACTCCTTAAAGAGCGCGACAATCCGTTCCAGCTTTAGTTCCGGGACGTTGTTGAACATCCCGCCCTCACCGGTTTGCAGCCAATGTTTGTTGACCCCAAAGACGGAACATATCAGTTGAATATGCCGCTCGTTAACCCGCCGGTTCCCCAGCTCTATCTCCGCGAGGTAACCGTTGGATATATACATAGCCTTGGCGAAATTGACCTGGGACATTTTAAGGATCTGCCTGACGGCTCTAACGCGCTCATTAACGGACATAATATCTCCGTTACCTACATTATTACGAGTGAAACTCACAATGCAAGCGGCATCTTTCTATAAGCCTGCGGCCATGACATAGCAATGAAATTGACGAAAGGCCGGAGCTTGACGAAACTCTCATACAAAAATACATTTCTCTCTTAGAGAGTTTTCCGAGGGGGAACAAGTGATGGACAAAGCGGCGGAGGCTGAAAAACTGGATCAATTGCTCGTGAAATTTCCCCGGCTCTCCGCCGAAAACCAGCAGTACATAACAGGTTTGATAAAAGGCTTGAAGCACGCCCAAAAAACCGCGGAGGGAGAGGATATCACGGCGTCAGGGGGCGCGGAAAAGGCGCGGCGGGACACATAAGGGTTTGTCGCGCTTCGCACGGAAAATCCGTATAAATCGCCGGCCGGTTTTTCACCTGCCCGCCAATAAATTCTGGACCGGCGGCAAAACAGCGGCTACTTTTGCCTGTCGAAACGGCAGAAAGCCGCCTTCCGGTGGCGGGGTCCGTGAACTGGACATAATAGATACGGCGTGTCTTGGACACGATTCGAGTGTGAAGATAATACTGGCGCA
>JAISLX010000110.1 GCA_031277045.1 Treponema sp. | reverse complement strand
GTTAGGGGGTTGACAAAGACTGGAAAGGGCCCATAATTGCTTGCTTGCTTGCTTGCTTGCTTGCTTGCTTGCTTGCTTGCTTGCTTGCTTGCTTGCTTGCTTGCTTGCTTGCTTGCTTGCTTGCTTGGCGCGAAGTCCGCGCTCAGGGCCGGTATGCTGCTCACAATGTGATCATTCTACCCGAAAGCAAAAAATAACGCAAGAGGTGAAAACAATGGGGAATAGAGGGAGACAAGGAATCGGGACAGACGCAAAGGCGCTCGCCAATGGCGTTCGCCTTTGGCGCTAACACTTTACAACGATGCTGTCGCTCAGGCTGACCGGGCCGCCGATGCGGACGGCGGCAATTTTGCCGTCCTGTTTTACCGGCCGCGCCTCAATCAGGCCGCCGGGCTGGGAAATTTCCCAGCGGGCCTGGCCGCGGGACATTCCCTGGGAAAGGTACGCCGCCAGAGCCGCGGTTCCGGAACCGCAGCTTGATTCAAAAACCAGCGATCCCGTGGCGGCGACATAGACCACCGGCCGCATGAAGCGGCGGACCGGATCGTAGAACATTACCCCCACGGCTGCCGGGGGGCGGCCGGCAGCCGGATGCCCGGCGCCTCGCGCCGCCTTGTCCGCCAGGCCAAGGACCATGTCCCGGTCAGGCTCCAGGCCCTCGGCAATTACATGGGCGATCCCCTCAAAATACAGGATGGGGAAGGAACGGCCCTTCCATAAAAGGAGGGCTTCCGTTTTGGGGGCCGGCAGTTCCGCCTCCGCGGTGGAGGCGTCAAGGTCCACACGCACCGGCACGGGCTGCGAAGCGCCGCTGATCCCGACACGGATGTCCTGTTTCCCCCGCGCACCGGTTTTCCGGGCCGCGTAAAGGCCAAAGCTCCGGGCCGCGTTGCCGCAGAACTCACCCCCCATCATCTCAAGCCGCCAGCACCGCTCCGGCGGCTCGGCCCCGGTTATCCCCGCCGGCGGGGGGCGGTCCGGGGGAATCACGAAACCAACCTGTTCGGCTTTTAGGGAAGGCTCCGCCAGGAGGGCTTTGGCGGCCCTGAGCCGGAGGGCGGGATCGGAAATTCGATCAAGCACGAAAATAGTGATGTTGCCCGCCGGATCGGCGCGGACGATGGTAAGTTCCATAACAGCCTGATAACACGGCAGGACGGTAGGCGCCGGGGCCCCAAACCGTTAATCCGGGGCCCCGGTACAAAACGGCGGATTATTCCTCCGTGTCTTCCACGATAAAATCGTCATCCGCGGTTTCAACAGCGGCGGCGGCCTCAAGCTTCCGCTGTTCCAGAATCTCCTCCATCTGCTGATCCAGATCCTGGCTTTCCTCGTCAAAGAGCTTTACCGCCCGGTACCGTTTCATGCCGGTACCCGCCGGGATAGGATGCCCAATGATGATGTTTTCTTTAAGGCCCCGCAGGTAATCGGTATTGCCCGCGATGGCGGCGTTGGTAAGAACCCTTGTGGTATCCTGGAAACTGGCCGCCGAAAGGAACGAGTCGATATTCAGGCTTGCCTTGGTGATCCCCTGGAACATGGGCCGGGCCACCGCGGGCTGTCCGCCTTCCGTCATAACCCGGTTGTTTTCCTCGTGGAAGCGGTACTTATCCACCATTTGGCCGTAGATAAACTTGGTATCCCCCACGGCCACAATTTCCACTTTCCGCATCATCTGCCGGATGATCACACCGATGTGCTTGTCGTTGATGGAAACTCCCTGCAGGCGGTAAACCTGCTGTATCTCGTCCATCAGGTAACGCTGCAGTGTCGCTTCACCCTGGATGTGGAGGACATCGTGGGGATTGACGGCCCCCAGGCAGAGCGCCTCCCCGGCCTCTACCGTGTCGCCGTCCCGTACCAGCAGACGCTTGGTCATGGGGATCAGGTGCTTGTACTCCTTGCCGAAATCGTCCTGAACCGTAACCACCCGTTTGCCCTTGACGATGCCTTTGAAGTACACAACACCGGACACCTGGGCCAGTACCGCGGGATTCTTGGGTTTGCGGGCCTCAAAAAGCTCGCTTACCCGGGGAAGGCCGGAAGTAATATCCATAGCCTTGGCCGATTCTTTTAAGGTTTTGGCGATGATCTTACCGGCGTTAATTCTGGTCCGCTGGGGCTTGCCGTTACCGTCAAGAACCGGCTCCCCCTTGGAATCAAGCTCAAACTCATCCACCTGAATATAGGCGCCGCCGGGGAGGAAGTAGGAGGCCAGTTCATTTCCCTCTTCATCGGTAATCAGTATCCGGGGCTGTTTGCTTTCCATCTGGAATTCGGTGATTCGTTTTTCCGTGTTTCCCGTTTCCTCGTCAATTTCTTCCCGCAGCGTGGTGCCGGGGATAATATCCTCATAGTTCACGAAGCCCGTAGCCTCGGCGATAATCGGGTCCGAAAAAGGGTCGAATGTGGCGATGGTCTTTTCCGCCCCCACCACGTCCCCTTTCCTGACGAGGAAGTCGGAGCCGTTACGGATCTCGATTTTCTGATCCTGGCCGATAAGGCACAGACTGCGTCCGCCGTCATATTCCCGCACCATGGCGTAGGCGATTTCCGGGGAGAGGATTTCCTTGCCGCCGCGCCTGATAATAGGCTCGTCCCGGATAATCCGCCTGCCGTTTTCCACCAGAAGCGTATCCTTGCTTTCCAGATTGTACTCGCCCATAACCCGGTTGACCACGGCGTAGCCCTTGCGGGTAAAAAGCCAGTGCCCGTCGGGCATTTCCACATGGGCGCCGGACACATCCCGAATGTACACCGGGTACTTGAGGAATGTACGGTTTTCCTCGCTTGCCTTGGTGGCGACCCCGCCGATATGGAAAGTCCGCATGGTAAGCTGCGTACCGGGCTGGCCGATGGACTGGGCCGCGATGGTCCCCACGGTTTCCCCGATGTCAACCGAACGGTTGGTAGCCAGGTTCCGGCCGTAACATTTGCGGCACACCCCGTGTTTCGCCTCGCAGGTAAGGACCGTCCGGATCCGCACCGTCTCGATCCCCGCCTTTTCGATGGCGGCGGCGATCCCCTCGGTGATCTCCTCGTTCACGTCGATGATAAGCTCCCCGGTGATGGGGTGTTTGACCCGTTCCAGGGTATAGCGGCCCACAATACGGTCGCTCAGGGGCTCCACGATGTCCTCGCCGTCTTTGATGGCGGAATAGGCAATTCCGTTGATGGTACCGCAGTCATTCTCGTTTACCACCACGTCCTGGGCAATATCCACCAGCCGCCGGGTCAGGTAGCCCGCTTCCGCGGTTTTAAGGGCGGTATCGGCAAGCCCCTTGCGGGCGCCGTTGGTAGAGATAAAAAATTCGATAACCGAAAGCCCCTCTTTGAAGTTGGACCGGATGGGCAGTTCGATAATATCCCCCGAAGGCTTGGCCATAAGGCCCCGCATCCCCGCGAGCTGGCGGATCTGGTTGCGGCTTCCCCGGGCGCCGGAATTCGCCATCATGTAGATGGAGTTAAAACCGTCCCGGTCCGCCTCCAGGGTCTTCATCATAATGTTGGTCAGGTTGTCGTTGGTTTTGTTCCAGACTTCCACCACCTTGTTGTAGCGTTCATCACCGGTGATGTAACCGTCCCGGTACTGCTTCTGAATGCTCTCTACTTCCCGGTTGGCGCTGTCGATCATCTCGGTCTTTTCTTTGGGTACCACAATGTCGTCCACCCCGATGGTGGCCCCAAAAACCGTGGCGTAACGGTACCCCGTGGACTTGATAGCGTCCAGCATCCTAACCGTGGTCCAGGACCCCATTTCGCTGAAAATATACTCGATAAGGGCTCTTAACTCCTTGTCTTTAAGTTCGTAGTTGATAAAGGGAATAGCGGCGGGCAGTTCCTCGTTGAACAGCAGCCGCCCCGGGGTGGTTTCGATAAGGCCGTCTTCGCCGGTACTGATCTCGCTGCCCGGTTTATCCCAGATGGGGAATTTGGGGGGCCGCACTCTGATCGACGCTTCCCGGTCCAGGGCCTTTGCATCCACCGCCATCTGGACCTCCTCCACCGTATGGTAACGGCGGCCCTGGCCCTTGGCGTTGGGTTTTATCCGGGTAAGAAAGTTGATCCCCAGCACCATGTCCTGGGAGGGAAACACTACGGTTTTCCCGTTGGCGGGATTAAGGAGGTTCCGGGCGCTGAGCATCAGGGTCCAGCATTCCATCTGGGCCGCCTGGGTAAGGGGCACGTGAACCGCCATCTGGTCCCCGTCAAAATCGGCGTTAAAGGCGTTACACACCAGGGGATGCAGCTTAATCGCCTTCCCCTCCACCAGAACCGGCTCAAAAGCCTGAATACCCAGCCGGTGCAGCGTGGGGGCCCGGTTCAAAAGCACCGGGTGTTCCTTTACCACATCGTCCAGAATGGCGAAAACCTCCGGGGTCTCCGCCTCCACCAGGGTTTTGGCCTTCTTGATGTTGTAGACCACGTCCTTGTCCACCAGTTTTTTCATGATAAAGGGCTTAAAAAGCTCCAGGGCCATCTTGGTGGGGAGCCCGCACTGCCACATTTTAAGGTCAGGCCCCACGGTAATAACCGAACGGCCGGAGTAGTCAACCCGCTTGCCCAAAAGGTTCTGCCGGAAACGGCCCTGCTTCCCCTTGAGCATGTCGGAAATGGACTTGAGAGGCCGGTTGCTGGCCCCCTTAACCACCCGCTTCTTTTTGGAATTGTCGAACAGGGCGTCCACCGCCTCCTGGAGCATCCGCTTTTCGTTGCGGATAATGATATCCGGGGCGTTAAGGGCCTGGAGCCGCTTGAGCCGGTTGTTCCGGTTAATTACCCGGCGGTACAGGTCGTTCAGGTCGGAGGTGGCGAAGCGGCCGCCGTCAAGCTGAACCATGGGCCGCAGATCCGGGGGAATAACAGGGATCACGTCCAGGATCATCCATTCGGGTTTGTTTTTGGAATTGCGGAAATTTTCAACGATTTCAATGCGTTTGAGGAGCCGCTTGTCGCTCTTTGCCCCTTTTTCGATCATCTTAACCCGCAGTTCCGCGGACAATTCGTCCAGATTGACGTTTTCCAGCAGGGTACGGACAGCCTCCGCCCCCATGCCCGCGCTAAAACCGCCGCCGTAACGGTCCTGGGCCTCGTAGAATTCCTCCTCGGAAAGGAGCTGCATCTTTTTTAAGTCGGTTTCCCCGGCGTCGATAACCACGTACTTCTCGTAGTACAGTACCGAACGCAGGGCGGTCATCGTCATGTCCAGGAGCAGGCCCATGCGGCTGGGAACCGAACGGTAGTACCAGATGTGGGACACCGGCGCCGCCAGTTCGATATGCCCCATCCGTTCCCGGCGCACCTTGAAATGGGTTACCTCCACGCCGCAGCGGTCACAGATAACCCCCTTGTAACGGATGGACTTGAATTTTCCGCAATAACACTCCCATTCCTTGGTAGTTCCGAATATCCGCTCACAAAAAAGGCCGTCTTTTTCGGGTCTCAATGTCCGGTAGTTAATAGTTTCCGGTTTTTTAACTTCCCCGTAAGACCAGGCCCGGATCATGTCCGGGGAGGCCAAACGTATCATAATCGAATCAAAATCCTGAATATCCCGCATGCTTTACCCCTTGCTAAATCACGGTAGACGAGGCCCGGTTCCGAAAAGTCCCCGGCGCCCGAAATTCCAAAAATTTCCTGTTGATTGAACTAATACCGGCAGGCAAATACACCATATCACCCTACCTTATAACACAAAGCAAAAAAAGATACAAGGATGCCTTCGGCGGGACTTTATCCGCCTTTAGAGTTTTTCCCAAAACCCGGTTAGTTTTGGAACGGTCCCACGCGGCAGAAATCCAAACGGGGAGGGACGAATCGGCTAATTGTGGATTTTCCGGCCTTTGGCGTCTCCGGCGCCGGTTTTGCGCCAAAAATAGGTGTTGATCACATCCCGCCATTCGCGGGCGTTCTCCAACTGCCGCTTTAGCCTGGACAGCACGGAGCGGTAACAGTCCCCGTTCACGCGCCCTTCCAGCGAAAGCCAGAGATCGACCATCGCGGTAAGTTCGTCAAACGCCTCAAAACGGGTGTTGTAGATATTCTGCAGCAGGGTTTCACCGTTTTTCATCCGGAAATCGTAGCGCAGGCGGTGAAAAAACAGGATAAGGTTTTCCGGACAACGCAGGGGATCGGCGAAAAGCCCGGCGTTGGCGGGGGCGTACTGGCCGGTAAAACCGGTTCCCCCGGGCGTCCGGTCTATACCGATGGCGTAGCGATCCGCCCGGTGGTAGGTTCCCCAGCGGGAAAATTCATAGCCTTCGGGACTGGGCCCGTAGTGGTGACCGGGGTTGACCATGAAACAGAGACCGAAAGGGGCGTTGTACTTTTCGTAAACCGGATACGATCTGAGGAGCAGGGTCTTTACCGTTTCGGCGGTATCGCCCGCGCCAAAACACAGGGAAGTCCACTCGGCGGCGATTTCCTCCGGCCCAAGGGCGGGATCCCAGGCCAGACGGCCGTAACCGTACAGGTTCGCCTGGGCCAGGCTGTGGCCGGTCCAGTTCCCGTCAAGCCCAACATTGGCTACGGCGGCCAGCCCTTCCAGGGGGGACGCGCCGATAAGCTCCCCCACGCGGCCGCCCCGGCCAGTATCGAACTTCATGATATCGGCCCAGATCCAGGGCAGATAGCACAGATCGATTTGCTGCCCCGTGTACTCCTGGGTTATCTGCAGTTCCATCAGGTGCCGGGTTTTGGCCAAGGCCCCAAAAAGCGGGGACACGGGTTCCCGCACTTGGAAATCGTAGGGGCCGTGCTTTATTTGCAGGAGTACGTTATCCGCGAAGGCGCCGTCCAGGGGCTTAAAGTGGTCATAGGCCGCCCTGGCCCGGTCTACGGTCTGATCCCGCCAGTCCTGGGTGGAGTTGTACACAAAACAGCGCCACACCACAAGGCCCCCGTGGGGTTTTAACGCGGCGGCCAGCGCATTGGCCCCGTCGGCGTGGCTGCGGCCGTACTGGAAGGGGCCGCTTTCCCCTTCCGAATCGGCCTTAACCAGAAAGCCCGCGAGGTCGGGGATATAACGGTAAACCAGGGCCGCCCGCTCACCCCACCATTCGGCGACCGCGCTGTCCAGCGGGTCCGCGGTTTTAAGCCCGCCGACAGACAAAGGGGAGGAAAAATTAACGCTGAGGAGGAGGCGTATGCCGAAGGGACGAAAAATCTCCGCCAGGGCGGCGACACCGGGCAGGAATTGTTCGGTAATAAGGCGCCGGGCATCCCCCCGGACATTCACATTGTTGATCGACAGGCAGTTGATCCCCACGGAGGCCAAAAGGCGGGCATAATCCTCCACGCGCGGGCGGGAATAATCAATACGGCCGCCGCGAAAAAAGAGAGAAGCCCCCGCGTAACCCCGTTCGACGGAACCGTCGATATTGTCCCAATGGTTGATCATCCTCAAGGGAGCCGCCGGGGCTTCGGCGATCCCGCCGCCGTCTTTGAGTTTTCCCCGGGCCAGCAGGGAAAGGAAGCGGTACACTCCGTAGAGGGTTCCCCGCTCATCCTGCCCGGCGATGACGGCGGACCTGCCCTCCAAACGGATCACAAAACCGTCCGGTTTTTGTTCGTCAAGGGAAAGGCCGTAAGCTTTGTTCAGCGAGGGGATGGTTCCGATACGGATCCCCGGCGGGGCGGAAGGGCCGGAATTTTCACGGGGGACGGGAACCGGGAGAGGGACCGCGAAACCAAGGCGTTCAAGACCCCGGCGGAACTCCTCAACTGCCCTGTCAAAGACAGGGCCCCCTTCTTCACGGTAAACCCGTCCAAGAAAATCCGGGGCCGGCCCGGAACTTCCCGGCGTTCTCCGCTGAAACCAGCAGTCGTACTCTACCATCCCATAGCCTCCAGTTATGACCGCGCGGGCCTTTCAACGATTCTGGCCTCGAAAGGCCCAAGGTCAAAAACGCCGGGTCCGCCTGAAACTCGCTTTTCTCCGCCGGTAAAATTCAGCAAAAAAATAAAATCTTTTTCGCCGTTGCCGCGAATCTGGACGGTTACGCCCTCCGGCACAGAATCGAACAAGGGCGTAATACCCGCCTCCGCGGTAAGCTTGCGGTAAAAATCGTCAAGAAAATCTTCCCCGGTCCGCGCCGCGATATAGTAGGCCCGGCCTTCCCCCCGGCGGTTCAGCGTCAGCGCGGGGCGGCCCGCGTAAAAATCGCCGCCGTAGACACCAAGAACCTCCGCCTGCCGCGCGTGGATCAGTTCGCACAAATCAAAGGCCCGGTAACTTGCGCCGTTCCACTCGATGGAATTCGATTCTCCTGGGTACAGCGCGTCAATTTCCTCACTCCACAGACCCAGGGTTTCCTTGAGGGGACCGGGGAAACCCCCCAGAAAGGCCAGGGCGCTTTCGTTCACATAACCGGTTACATAGGTCGCCACAAAAGTACCGCCCCGCCGGACAAAGGCGTCGATCCGTTCCGCCGCCCCTTCCCGCAGCATGTACAGCATCGGGACGACAACAAGGCGGTAGGCGTCAAAACTCTGCCGCGAATCTATCAGGTCGACGGGGATACCCCGCTTCCAGAAAGGCCGGTAATGGTCAAGCAGCGTTTCACCGTAGCCGGTTTTATCCTGCAAAAAGCCCTTGGCGTCCTCCAGAGCCCAGCGCGCCTGGTAATCGTGAATCAGCGCCGCTTGGGCCGGGGTACCGGCCCCCACAAGATCGTCAAGACCCTTGAGGCGGTCCCCCAGTCCGGCGACGTCACGGAATACCTGTGTGTTTTCACTGCCTTCGTGATCGACAACCGCGCCGTGGTACTGTTCCGGCCCGCCGCGGCTTTTGCGGAACTGGAAATACTGAACCGTGTCGGCGCCGTGCGCCAGGGCCTGCAGGGACTGCAGCGCGTGAAGTCCCGGCCGGTGCAGTTTGGCGACAGCGCGCCAGTTCGTGGCGGAAGGGCAGGATTCCATCAGCATGAAGGGTCTTCGTTTCAGGCCCCGCATCAGATCGTGGCAGTAGGACGCTCCCAGGCCGATCTCCGCGTTGCCTTCCGCGCTGGTCCAGCGGGGATAGGAATCCCAGGAAACGACATCCAGAACCTCGGCAAAGCGGGCGTAGTCTAGTCCCGTATATGTGGCCATCAGATTCGTGGTACAGGGAACATCCGGGGTAATCTCTTTGAGAGGGGCCGTTTCGTTCAGATAAAAATCCACGTACTGTTCGGTAGTAAAACGGCGCCAGTCCAGTTTGATGCCGTTGTGCCCTCCGCTGCCGGGACCGCCGGGGCTTTCAATCTGATCCCAGTCCGTGATTGTGCCGCTCCAAAACGCGGACCACCAGGCTTCGTTCAGCGCGTCCAGCGTTTTGTACCTGTTTTTCAAATACTCCCGGAATTTGTCCTGGCAGAGGGGGCAGTGGCAGGCCCCGGAGAACTCGTTGGAAATATGCCACACGCCCAAAGCGGGGTGGCCCTTGTAGCGTTTGGCCAAAAGCGTGTTGATTGCCCGCGTCTTTTCCCGGTACACGGGGGAGGAAAGGCAGTGGTTGTGCCGCTCCCCGTGGACGTTCCGCACGCGGGACTCGTTTACCCGCAGTACTTCGGGGTACTTCCTGCTCATCCACGCGGGCCGCGCGCCCGAGGGGGTTGCCAGAACCGCGACAATATCGTTACGGGCCAGCATATCCATCACCTCGTCGAGCCATTCAAAACAGTACCGCCCCTCTTCCGGCTCAAGGGCGGTCCAGGAAAATATTCCCACCGAAAGAGTGTTGATACCGGCCAGTTTGGCAAGGCGCATGTCCTCTTTCCAAATAGTGTCTTTCCACTTGAGCCACTGCTCCGGGTTGTAATCGCCCCCGTGCAGGATATGGGGAAAATTTCTGACTACCGGTGGATACCTCATAAAGCGCTCCTGTATGAACAGTTTCAAACCTACAATCGCAACAGGCTCCTGGTACAAGCAAACCTGCTGGAATTGTTCGAAAACTACATGTCCCGCACAACGGCCGTTGAAAACAATTACGGTCTTTTACCGGCGTAATCGCCGCCGGTGCTAATGTCCCCCCGGAAACCTGCTACCGAGGCGGTCTTTTCATAAAAACGGGGGACCGCCGCCATAATCCCTTTAACCGTGTAAAAGGGATCGTCCTTTTGAAGGGGCAGCGTTACTGTCGTCCCGCCGGCGCCTGACTTGTAGATGGCGGTGATAAGTTCGATGGTATTGCGGCCGTCCTGTCCGCTTATGGCGGGACGCCCCCCCTGTTCCAGGGCCCCCAGAAGCTGCTCAATTTCGCCTGTGTGGACGGTGTAGGCCAGAGGTTCCCGGGCAGAGGCCGCGTCGTTCAGCCGCTGTTCCAGCGCTGCGTCCCGTTCCGCCAGGGGGAAGGCGTTGGGGGCGGCAAGACTGGCGTGGACCTTCCAGGGGGCGGAAATCCGGGCCTTTTCGCACTGGAAGATAAGCTGCTGTTCCTCGCCGTGGTGAACCACGGAGCTGGTTATCTGGGCCAGAGCCCCATCGGGGTACTTCAGTATCGCCGCGGAAAGATCCTCCACCTCAGCGTTACTGTGGGCCGCGTTGGTGAGGACCGCCGTTACCTTCGCGGGCAGCCCCATCATCCAGATAAGCATGTCAATATGGTGAACCGCGTGGTTCAGGGTACAGCCGCCCCCCTCGGTTTCCCATTTGCCCCGCCACCACAGATCGTAGTAATGAAACCCCCGCCACCAGAAAGAATCCACCTGGGCGTGGAGAATCCGGCCCGCCAGACCGCTGTCCAGGACCCGTTTAAGGGACGCGATGGGATCGCGGAAGCGGTTCTGCGCAACAACCGCCAGAGTTTTGCCGCTTTCCTTCTCCGCGGCCAGCATGGCGTCGCATTCCTCAAGACTGGCGGCCATCGGCTTTTCCACCAAGACGTGCAGACCGGCTTTGAGGCACGCAATCGTTATTTCGGCATGACAGAAGGGGGGAGTACAGACGCTTACCAGATCAACGGAAAGGCCGCCGTTTATGCGCGCCTCCAGCATCGCTTCCACGGAGTCATACACGCCGGCATTGGGGAGAGCGTACTTTTTTTTATATTCACGGCACTTCTCCGGCACAATGTCGCACAAGGCGGTAATACGGCAGCGCCGGGAAAATGTCAGGTACCCCTCGATGTGGAACCGGGAAATATTTCCCGTGCCCACAATTGCCACATTGATAAAATCGCCGCCCATGCGCTCCCCCTGACGCTTTCCAAAACTTGCCGGGGTTTTGGATTGGCCCTCGTTCCGCGGATTCCCGGTGAAACAAAGATTCAGAGCATTATATTAAAACCGCTTCCCTGTTTTGTCTAGCAGCCTGTTACACTTGTGGATTTTTTGCGCTTGATGCCGTAAAAATCCCCAGTTATCGGACTGGGCGTACAAAAGGTACGACGTACCTCGGGTACGAACGCAATTTGTAGAGCAAAAAACCGGCTGAAAGCCGGGTTTTTGGGTCTTACGCGCGAAGCGCAACAAACTGCCCGTATCCGGTACGGTCATACCTGCGGGTGTATTGTTTTTAAACGGATATTGTTCAGAAAGTGAGGTTTCCGAACAACTCTATTATACCTTTACATTGCCGGGGCGTCTGATAGACGCAACGATACGCGGTAGATACACTAGAGTTGTTCAGAAACTTCAGTTTCTGAACAACAACCGCTTTAAAACAACAAAAAGTTGAAATGAAAGCGGTGGGACAAAGGGAGGCAGTATGGACAGGGTTCCGGTTTTTCTGATTGGTTCGGGGGGTTACGGAAAGGAATACCTGGGCGCGCTGCTGGGCGGGGAGAACACGCCCTGGAATCTGATCGGCGTGGCCTCGCCGGACGCCCAGGCTTCGCCCCATTACGAAACGCTGCGAAAGCGGGGCATCCCGGTTTACGAAAAAACGGCGGATTTTTGGAAAGGACCGGGGGCCGGAAAGGGCGGCGGCCTGCTTACCATCGTTAGTTCCCCCATCCACACCCATTACGCTTACACGATGGAGGCTCTGGAACACGGCAGCGCGGCGCTCTGCGAAAAACCCGTCTGCGCCGACGGGGAGCTGATGGACAGGCTTGAACGCAAAGAAAAAGAAACGGGGCTTTTCGTAGCGGCGGGTTACCAGCGCTGCTTTTACCGGGACTTTCTGGCCTTTAAAAAAGATATTACGGCCGGGGTGTTCGGAAAGCCGCTGCGATTCCGGATGCTCAATCTGCCGCGCCGGGGACAGCGTTACTACGCCCGCAATTCCTGGGCGGGAAAGATTTCCTGTGACGGGGAACGAATTCTCGACAGTCCCCTGCAGAACGCCTGCGGCCATGAAATACAACTGATGCTGTTTCTCCTGGGGGACGCGCCGGATACCGCGTCAGACATCGGTTCCCTGGACGCGCGGCTGTGGAAGGCCCGCAAGGAGATAGAGAATTTCGACGCCGCCGCCATACGGGTCAGGACTACCGGCGGCGCGGAGTTGTACTTTTACACCGCCCACTGCGTGGCGGCTTCCACCGGCCCTATGGGGGAATTTCAGTTTGAAAAGGCCCGCGCGGTTTATGACAAAGATGAACGGATAACCGTATTTTTTAACGACGGCGCGGTCATGGATTACAACGGCATTGAACGGAGCGAAGGGTATCCGCAAAAACTCTTTGACTGTGTCCGGGCCCTGCGCGGGGGTCCACGGCCCTCCTGTACGCTAAAGACCGCCCGGCCCCATCTGGATTGTGTGCTGCGGGCCCAGGAATTTCCGGTAATCCCGGTCCCGGCGGGCACATTAAAATTTTTCAGGGAAAACGAGGAGGAATTCCTCTGCGCCGAAGGGCTGGAAACGGCCTTTCTTGACGCGTATAACAACTTTGCCCTGCCTGATTTTTCGTAAAGGCACTTCAGGTTTTAAAACCGGCTCTATAAGGAGTTTTCACGATGGATAAAACGGCGATTATCACCGGCGGTTCCCGGGGCATCGGTTTTGCCGTTGCCCTGGCCCTGGCGGAAGACGGCTTTAACACCGTTGTTGTGGGACGGCGGAACCGGGAAGACTGCGCGGAAAATCTGCGGGAACTGGAGAGCCGGGGGAAGGGGGTCCTCTACCTGCGGGCCGACGTAAGTTCCGGCGCCGGCAGGGAACAGATCATCGCCGGGGCCGTCGAGGCCTTTGGCGGCGTCCATGTGCTGGTCAACAACGCGGGGGTGGCCCCCGAAAGCAGAGCGGACCTTTTGGACATGACCGAGGAAAGTTTTGACCGGGTGCTGGGGATCAACACCAAGGCCGCGATGTTCCTTACCCAGCTCGCGGCCCGGCAGATGCTCAGGCAGCCGGTGGAGGGGAAGAAGCGGGGCACGATTATCAACATCGGCTCCTGTTCCGCGGAGGTAAGTTCGATTAACCGGGGAGAGTACTGCGTATCCAAGGCGGGGCTTTCCATGCTTACCAAACTGTACGCCCACCGGCTTGCCGGAGAGGGCATCTATGTCCACGAGATCCGGCCGGGCGTCATCGCCACCGATATGACCAGCGGCGTAAAGGAAAAATACGACGCGCTTACCGGGACTTTCCCCATCGCCCGCTGGGGTACGGCGGAAGATGTGGGGAAGGCCGCCGCGGTGTTCGCCTCGGACGCTTTCCTCTACACTACGGGAAACCATGTGGATGTGGACGGCGGTTTTCACATCCGGCGACTGTAGACCGCCAAAGGAGGATCGCGACATGGAAAGCATTCTGTTTTCCCCGCTGGCGATTAAAAACAAAACGGTTCCCAACCGTTTTACCGCCCAGGCTATGGAGGGGAATGACGGCGACGGGGGCCGCCCCTCGGAGCGGACGCTGGACCGCTACCGGAAGCTTGCGGAGGGTGGCTGGGGCCTTGTGATCAGCGAGGCCCTTTCGGTATCGGAAACAAGCCTTGCCAGGGTAAACGGCATGATCCTGAACAGGAAAAACCTGGACGGGTTCAAACGGCTTGTGGACATATTCAAAAACGGGAACCCCGGGGGTCTGCTGTTTTTCCAACTGACCCACGCGGGGGAACGGTCAGGTGATTTTTCGGACCGGGTAAGTCTTACCGGCGGGGAAGGCCGCCTCTTGTCAACCGAAGAAATCGAAAACATCAAAGACAATTTTATTGAGGCCGCGCTCCTGGCGGAGGAAGCCGGAGCGGACGGCATCGATTTTAAGATGTGTCACGGCTATCTGGGGGCGGAAATGCTGCGCCCCTCGAACACCCGGCACGACATGTGGGGCGGAAGTTTTGAAAACCGCGCCCGCCTCCTGCGCGATGGAGCGGGGGCAATCAAACAAAAGCGCCGTTCGGAAAATTTTATCCTGGGGTCGCGGCTTTCCATGTACGAGGGAATCCGCGGAGGCTGCGGAACCGGCGGCCCGGACGAGATAATCGAGAATCTGACGGAAATGCTCAACGTGGTACGGCTCATGGACGATCTGGGAATGGATTACGTCAACGTCTCAGCCGGAATCCCCGCACTGACGGGGGCCATAACCCGTCCTACGGCGGCCTCCAAGTATCTGGCCTACCACCACCTGCGCTACACCAAAACTGTCAAGGATATGATCGTCGGGGAAAACCGGGGTCTTAAAGTTATAGGCTCCGCCTACAGCAGTTACAAGGCGGATTCCCCGGCCATGATGGAAGAAACGCTGGGCAAGGGCTATACCGATCTCTGCGGCTTTGGCCGCCAGATATTCGCCGATCCCCTGACCCCAAACAAATACCGGGACGGAGACGCGGTAAACTGGTGCGTCCTCTGCTCCGGCTGTTCGCGGCTTATGGCGGCCCAGCTTAACGACGGCTGCGTGGTGTACAACGACTATTACAAGTCGGTGATGAAAAATTCCAAGACCCCGCCGGCCATGCCGTGAAGTGTCGCGGGGCGGAAAAAACATGACACCACAGCTACATTTCTTTGGGAAAACGGTAAAAGTAATCGACAAAGTATACGACTGCCTCGTGGTTGGCACCGGCGTGGCGGGTTACAACGCGGCTGTCCACCTTGCCGACTTCGGCGTTGGGAACATCGCCATTCTTTCCGAAGACCGGCTCAACGGGACATCCCGCAACGCCGGTTCCGATAAACAGACGTACTACAAAGTCGCCTGCGCCGGGGCGGAGGGGGATTCCCCCCGGAGCATGGCGGAAACCCTCTTTTCCGGGGGGGCCATGGACGGCGACATCGCCCTCTGCGAGGCCGCCCATTCCCTTGAAGAATTTTTCCACCTGGTAAGTCTGGGGGTGCCTTTTCCCCGCAACGCCTACGGCGAATTCCCCGGCTACCAGACGGACCACGACAGCCGCCGCCGGGCCTCCTCCGGCGGCCCCTATACCTCCAAAGCCATGACCGAAGCCCTGGAGCGGGAGGCGATCCGGAAGGGCGTAGCGATCATCGACAAAACCAGGGTCGTCAAGATACTCCGCAAAAACGAAGACGGCGGGCCGGGGGATCGCGGTGAAGCCCTGACGGAGGACGCCGGGGACCGCGACGGCCGGGCCTTCGGGCTTTTCTGCCTGACGGAAGGGAAGAACTTTAGCCTGTACCTGGCAAAAAATATCATCTTCGCCACCGGCGGGAACCCCGGCCTATACCGGCAAACCGTGTACCCGCCGGGGCAGTTCGGCTCATCGGGGGTCCTGGCCCGGGAAGGGGTCCGCTTTGCCAACATCACCGAATGGCAGTACGGCATCGGGTCGGTCAAATTCCGCTGGAACCTTTCGGGGAGTTACCAGCAAGCGATCCCGCGCTACATTTCCATCGATGGGCAGGGGGCGGAAGATGAATTCCTCAACGATTACTTCCCCTCCATCGGGAAACTGGCGGAAGCGGTGTTTCTCAAGGGCTATCAGTGGCCCTTTAGCGCGGAAAAGACGGGGAACGGGGGCTCCTCGATCATCGATATTGCGGTCTACATCGAGCGGCGCGTCAAGGGGAAACAGGTATACCTGGATTTTACGCGCAATCCCCGGGGCAACAGTACAATCGGAGGCTTCAGCCTTGCCGCGGTCACCGGGGAGGCCCGCGACTACCTTGCCGCCTCCGGGGCCCTGGGGGCCGCGCCGCTGGAGCGGCTGGAAAAGCTTAACCCCCCGGCGCTTGAACTGTACCGATCCCACGGCATCGACCTGGCCGCCGAATACCTGGAGATCGATGTGCTGCCCCAGCACCACAACGGCGGCGCGGAGATGAGTATCTGGTGGGAAACATCGGTCAAACACCTCTTTGCGGCGGGGGAATGTGCCGGGAGCCACGGGGTGCGCCGCCCCGGCGGCAGCGCCCTGAACGCCGGGCAGGCGGGGGGCCTGCGGGCCGCCTCCTACATCGCCGGGTTTTACCTGAACAACGATCCCTGGTTCGGTCCCGCCGAAAACGGCGAAGGCCTCAACGGCAAGGCCCTGCGGGCGGCGGCGGAAGAACTGGCGGCCTTTGAACGGGGGCTCAGGCTCGACTACCCGGCGCCGGGGAAACAGGGCGGGCAGGGCATCGCGGAAAAACTGCGGCGGCTTCAGGAGATCAACAGCGGGGCGGCGGGTTTTTTGCGGAACAAGGGGGAGATAGAAAAAAGCCTGGCCCGCATCGAAGCCCTGGACCGGGAAAGCCTTGAGGTAAGCGAAGAAGAACTGGACACGGCCTTCAAATACCGGGAAATTCTGCTGTTAAGCCGGATGCTCCACCAGGGGATATGGTACTACCTGGATTCGGGGGGCTTAAGCCGGGGTTCCTGCGCCGTCATCACCGGAGATTCCGGTATTCGCGGCCAGGCGGAACGGGGCTTTCCTACGGACGCCGCCTTTCACGACCGGGTGCTTATCACGCAGTTTGACGCCGGCGCAAACAGCGTCCGTTCCCTGTTCCGCCCGGTGCGGCCCATACCCGCCGCCGATCTGTGGTTCGAGAAGGTCTGGACCGATTACCGGGAAGGGGCCATATTCCGGTAGCCCCGGGACCGGCCCGTTAAACGGGCCCCGGCGGCCCGGAAATATTCCGCCCGTGAGGCGCGCAAAACCGCCGGGCAAACGCGGCGGCCCGCTAAAAATTACTTTCGCTCTTGGTAATCAACTCCTCGTCCCGTTCCGTCAGCGGGATCTGCTTGCCCTTGGCATCGTAAATCGTCAGGTCCAGCGCCAAACCCCGCAGTTCCTGGACCAGCACGTTAAAAGATTCGGGGATTCCCGCCGTGGTGGAAGGTTCCCCCTTCACAATGGCCTCGTAGATCTTGGACCGCCCGGTCATATCGTCGGACTTTATAGTCAAAAGTTCCTGCAGGGTATTGGCGGCGCCGTAGGCTTCCAGGGCCCAGACCTCCATTTCTCCCAGCCGCTGGCCGCCGAACTGGGCCTTGCCCCCCAGGGGCTGCTGGGTTACCAGGGAGTAAGGCCCGGTGGAACGGGCGTGCATCTTGTCGTCAACCAGGTGGTGCAGCTTGAGGAAGTAGATGATCCCGCAGAAAATGGGGTTCACGAAGCTTTCCCCGGTCCGGCCGTCGTACAGCGTTGTTTTACTGTTCACCGGCAGACCGGCCTCTTTAAGCTTTTCCTCAATTTGCCCGGCGGAGGGAGACTGGAACACCGGCGCGGAGTACCATTCGTCCAACGTGGAACCCGCCCAGCCAAGTTCCGTTTCCAGAAGCTGGCCGATATTCATGCGGGAGGGAACCCCCAGGGGGGTAAGGCACAGGTCCAGCGGCGTACCGTCCGCCATGTAAGGCATGTCCTCTTCCGGAAGGACCCGCGCGACAACCCCCTTGTTGCCGTGGCGGCCGGCCATTTTATCCCCCTCCCTAAGTTTCCGCTTGGCGGCGATAAGCACCTTCACCACCTCGTCAACCCCGGGATTCAGATCGTCCCCGGCGCTGCGCTTAAGGCGCTGGATGTCGATAATCGTGCCCTCGATGCCGTGAGGCACCCGCAGCGAAGAATCCCGTACTTCCTTGGCCTTTTCGCCGAATATGGAGTTGAGCAGCTTGAATTCGGGGGTGGTTTCTGTTTCGCTTTTGGGCGTTACTTTGCCCACCAGAATATCCCCGGAACGGACCTTGGCCCCCACCATGATGATCCCCTCGCTGTCCAGGTTATCCAGACTCTTTTCGGAGGTGTTGGGAATGTCCCGCGTGATCTTCTCCGGCCCCAGTTTGGTCTCCCGTACTTCCGTAATAAACTCTTTGATGTGGATGGAAGTGAACATGTCCTCTTTTACGACCCGCTGGGAGATAAGGATCGAATCTTCGTAGTTGTAGCCGTTCCAGGGCATGAACCCCACAAGGATATTCCGCCCCAGGGCCAGTTCCCCGTTCCGGGTGGCGGGGCCGTCGGCGATAACCTGGCCCGCGCTTATCTTTTCCCCATGTTTGACGATAGGCCGCTGGTTGTAACAGGTGTCCTGGTTGGTCCGCTGGTACTTTACCAGCCGATACACGTCCAGCCCTTCCTCGTTGGTTTCGGGAAATTTGGTTTCGCCATCCTCCGGCTTAACGATAATTTCCTGGGAAGTAACCCGTTGAACCGTTCCGCCGCGCCGGGCCTTTACCAGAACCCCGGAATCGTAGGCGCACTTCCCTTCCATACCAGTCCCCACCCGGGGGGCCTCCGGAAACACCAGGGGAACGGCCTGGCGCTGCATGTTGGAACCCATAAGGGCCCGGTTGGCGTCATCATGCTCCAGAAACGGAATAAGAGAGGCGGAAACCGAGATGATCTGTTTGGGAGACACGTCCATGTACTGAATTTCCTGGGGGGAGCGGGTGGTATAATCCCCCTGGCAGCGGCAGGATATCTGCTCGTCCGCGAAAGAACCGTTGGCGTTAAGCCTGGCGGAAGCCTGGGCGATATAGTACCGGTCCTCGTCCATAGCGGAAAGGTACTCAATCTCACTGACGGCCTTGCCGTCTACTACCTTGCGGTAGGGAGTCTCCAGAAAACCGTATTCGTTTACCCGGGTATAGTTGGCCAGCGACACGATAAGGCCGATGTTCGGACCTTCCGGGGTTTCTATCGGACACATACGGCCGTAGTGGGTGTAATGGACATCCCGGACCTCAAAGCCCGCCCGGTCCCGGGAAAGCCCGCCGGGACCCAGCGCGTTGAGCCGGCGCTTGTGGGTCAGCTCCGCCAGCGGGTTTACCTGGTCCATGAATTGGGATAATTGACTGGAACCGAAAAATTCCTTGATCGCCGCGACAACGGGCTTAATCGAAATAAGATCCTGGGGCTTAATCGTATCGGTTTCTTTAAGGCTCATCCGCTCTTTGGCAATCCGTTCCATGCGGCTAAAGGCGGTTTTCATAGAGTTGGCCATAAGCTCGCCCACGGAACGGACCCGGCGGTTCCCCAGGTGATCGATATCATCAATTTTTTCATCCCCCACGTAAACTTTGATGAGAAACTTCATCGTGGCGATGATATCCTGCTTGGTAAGGGTAAATTCCTCCAGCGGGGGTTTAAAGTCAAATTTCTTGTTAAGCTTGTAGCGCCCTACCCTTCCAAGATCGTAACGGCGGCTTGTAAAGAACATCCCCAAAAGATCCTTTCCCGCCGCTTCCACGGTGATGGATTCCCCGGGCATAAGTACCGAGTACACCGCCGAAAGGGCGTCTTCCCTGGACGGTTCGTCCCGGCTGGGATCTTCTTTAACGAACTTGATTTCTTCCCGCTCAAAGCAGTTGAAAAGCATGTCGGAATTAAGGGAATCCGCTCCGTCAAAGTTAACCACCTCCACGGAACCGATACCATTGGCCAAAAGCTCGTCCACATTGTGGGGGTGCAGTTTTTCCCCGACCCGGTAGAGTTTCTTTTTCTCAGGCCCCTCTTTTTTGGAGGAAGCGCCGGTTTCCTCAACCGCGATCCACACCGCGGAGGCCAAAATACGTCCGGAAAATTTTTCCCTGGTTTCCCGGTCATCTTTTACCTCCAGGGTCTCGGTCGTATAAAAAGCCCGGATTATCTCCTCCCGGCTTTCGTAACCCAGGGCCCTGAGAAAAATAGTCCCCAGGATCCGTTTTTTCCGGTCAATCTTGGCGTAAATCAGTTCCCGCTTCTGGTCTATCTCAAATTCCAGCCAACTACCCCGGTACGGAATGATCCGGGAGGAGAAGATTCCCTTTTCGTGGCTAAAAATAACCCCGGGGGAACGGTGGATCTGCGAAACAACCACCCGTTCCGCGCCGTTAATGACAAAAGTACCCCGCTCAGTCATAATGGGGATATCCCCCATGTAAATATCTTTCTGACGGATTTCACCGGTCTGGGTAAAGATCAGATTGACCCGGGCTTTAAGGGATACCGCGTAGGTAAGGCCCTTCTGTTTGCAGTCCTGCTCGGAAAATTTAATATTTCCCTCGTCTAGGGTGTAATACTCGTAGGCCAGCACCATGTCCCCGTTGGGACTCTCAATGGGAAACGTGGTACGGAACACCTCCTCAAGACCCTGTAACTCCGGCTTTTCACCCGCGCTGAGCCGTTCCCGCTGCAGAAAACGTTCATACGAGTAAAGCTGAATACCTATCAAATCCGGCAATTCCATCACATCCTGAATTTCCTTGCCGATATAAATCCGTTTCGCGGTAGATTTTTCTTTCGTCATTGTTTCCCCCTGCCTTGAACACCACCGGTTTCCCGGTTACGTTTTTTAATTAGTGTCTGTCCACAAAGCCGGTTACTTTGCGGACATGAAAACCGGTTTCACCGGGAACGCCGTTCCCGCACTAATCGAGCGTTGAAACCGGCTCATATACCCGCCGGACACAAAAAGGCTCCGGCTCTAAACCGGAACCCTGTCCAAAGGGACAAAAAAATACCTTGGCCCCCGCGGGGCGCGGCGCCGGGCATGAAACGCCGCGAACGGCGCCGCACACCCTTATATCCGCTTTACTGAATATCAACCGTACCGCCCGCGGCAGTAATCGATTCCTTGATTTTCGCGGCATCCTCTTTGGAGACATTCTCCTTCAGGGGTTTCGGCGCGCCTTCTACCAATTCCTTTGCCTCTTTGAGGCCAAGTCCCGTAACAGCGCGAACCTCCTTAATAACCGCGATCTTCTTGGCCTCGTCATACGCCTTGAGAATAACGCTGAATTCGGTCTGCTCCTCCACGGCGGCGGGAGCCGCGGCGCCGGCGGCGGGAGCCCCAACCGCTACCGCCACGGGGGCGGCGGCGGACACACCGAACTTTTCTTCCAGAGCCTTGACCAGTTCGGAAACCTCCAAAACGGTCATGGATGAAATCGCCTCGATAATCTCTTCTTTTGTGGCTGCCATCTTAGCTTCTCCTTCTGTGTAATAACGTCCCGTAAGGGGCGTAACCGGGAACAAACCCGGCAAACCGCCGGTCTCAAAACAAATTTGAAACCAGCTCTATATGTAACCCGACAGGACAGCAGCTTCGGACCTGAAGTCCGGAAAGCCTGACGGATCAATACACCGTATAGGGCGGTTTTAACCCGCCTTCTTTTCCCCCACAGCCTTAACGGTACGCACCAGCCGGGCGGGAATGTCGTTAAGGGCCCCGGCCAAGTTCCGGGCGGGACCATTAAGTACCGACAAGAGCATGGAAATAAGTTCCAGCCTGCCGGGAAGCCTGGAAAAGGACTCCGTTTCCTGGGCGTTGTACACCGTATCGCCGATAAGGGCCCCTTTAACCCGCAGGGCCGGGGCCTCCTGGGTAAAATTCAGGAGAATTTTGGCGACTTCGTTAGAGTCCCGGGGGGCAATCGCCACCGCCGTGGGCCCAATCAGGTAATCCGCTACCTGGGACGGGGCGGAAAGCTGCTCAAAAGCAATCCGGGCAAAGTTGTTCTTTATAACCTTGTACCGCACGTCCTTGGCCCGTAACTGCTTCCGCAGATTGGTAATCTGCTCTACCGTAAGCCCCCGGTAATCGGTAAAAATAAAGTCCTTAGACTGACCAAGGGCATCCTTAATTTCCTGGATAGCCTGGGTTTTACTTTCCTGTATCTTTTTCGCTACAATTGCCATATATACCCCTTGTTATGGAGTTCGCGGAGCAAACCCCCTAAATGAAAACCCGCGGGTTTCTCAGTCCTCGTCCCTCATCGCAACCCACACGCCGGGACCCATCGTGGAAGCCAGCGAGACAGTTTGGATAAACTCGCCCTTGGCGTCGGCGGGACGTTTGCGCCTGATCTCGGAAACCACGGTTTCCACATTCTCCGCCAATTTATCACTTTCCATGGAAACCTTCCCCACAGCCAAGTGTATCACCCCGGTTTTGTCGGCCCGGAACTCGGTACGGCCCTTCCTCAATTCCGCCAGGGCGCCCTTGAGGTCGAAAGTAACCGTACCGGTTTTTGGGTTGGGCATAAGCCCCTTGCGGCCAAGGACCATACCCAATTTACCCACATCTTTCATCATATCCGGGGTAGCCACAGCCACGTCAAAGTCGGTCCAGCCGCCCCGGACTTTTTCGAGAAGCTCCTCGGCTCCCACAAAGGCGGCGCCGGCGTCCTGGGCTTCTTTTTCTTTTTCCGGCTTGCAAAAAACCAGCACCTTTTTTTCACCCCGGAACTGGTGGGGAAGCACCATTGTATCCCGGACAGACTGGCTCTTCTTGAGGTTCAATTTGACCGAAATGTCCACAGTCTCATCAAATTTGGCGTGGGCCATACTTTTTACCAGGTTCAACGCTTCCCGAAGTTCATAGGAGGCGGCGGAATCGTATTTTTTAACGCTTTCCTGATATTTTTTCCCCCGGCTCATTTTTCCACCTCCACACCCATCGACCGGGCGGTCCCGGCGATGATCCGCATGGCGGCATCCGTATCGTTGGCGGAAAGATCCGCCATTTTCAACCTGGCAATTTCCTCAAGCTTGGCCCTGGGAAGCACGGCGACCTTGGTCTTGTGGGATTCCGCGGAACCTTTTTCCAAACCGATGGCCTTCTTGATAAGCACCGAGGCCGGAGGGGTTTTTAGAATGAACGTGAAAGACTTGTCCTGGTACACGGTAATAACAACCGGAATGATAAGACCCGTTTCCATGCTCTTTGTCCGGTCATTGAACTGCTGGACAAACTGGGGGGCGCTGACCCCGTGGGGGCCCAGCGCGGGGCCGACGGGGGGGGCCGGCGTAGCCTTGCCCGCAGGGCACTGCAGCTTGATCACGGCCGTAATCTTTTTCTTTGCCATATACTCTCCTTCGTGGTACTCCGCGGCAAACGGCTAACGGGGCGCGGCGGCCCCTCCCACGTTGTTAAACCAATCCCTCGCCCCGCGCAATCCCGGGGCTACAGTTTTTCAACCTGCAAAAGGTCAACTTCCACCGGGGTATTACGCCCGAATATTCCAACCATAACCTTGAGTTTGCTCTTCTCCTGGTTCACCTCTTCAATAGCCCCCGTAAAGGACTCGAAGGGGCCGTCGATGATCTTAACCTGTTCCCCGGCGGAAAAAGTCTGCCGGGACCGGGCAGGACGCTCGCCCTTGATGTCCCCGGTTTTCTGAAGCATGTTCCGGACCTCGTCCGCCGGAAGGGGCTGGGGCTTGGCGTCCCTCAGGGTGCCGACAAAGCCGTGGACCCCCTGTATCTCCTTTATTTTGGAACAGGCGGCCTTCCATACCGCAGGGGTATCGGGCAGATCCATTTCCACAAAGATATACCCGGAATAGGTTTTCCGGGTTCTTTCCCGCTTCTTCCCGCCCTGGGTGTCCACCACCACTTCCACGGGAATTTTGACATCAAGAACGACCTCTTTGGCCAGATCGCCGTTCTTGAGCATCAGGCGGATCATTTTCTCTATTTTGTTCTCCCACCCCGTGGATGTTTGAATCGCGTACCAGCCCGAAGCCATGATCTCCCTTTAGCGCCTGCAGTTTGCCGCGCTTCAGCGCAAACTAGAATATCGCCCTGATGCCGAACAGAAGCAGCACATCCACCAGGCCCAGGGCGGCGGCGATGATGATTGTCGAAATAATGACCACCTTGATGGAACTAACAACGTCGTCCCGGCTTGGCCATACAACCTTCCGCAGTTCCGCATAGGATTCTTTAACAAACTGCACCAACTTTTTCATACCACCCTCGGTAAATCAAATGTCCTTCCCAGGCCGTTTGCACGCCCCGCCTGGTTCGAAGCCGTGGCCCCTGTTTTTCACATCACCTCGCCGGACGTTACATACCCCGGCTTTTTTTACTTTCTCTCCCAGGCGCAGAAGGCTTCGAACCCTCGACCTGCGGTTTTGGAGACCGCCGCTCTACCAACTGAGCTATACGCCTCTGTTTACTAAACTGTCCGCCCACGGGCCCGCCCTGGGGCGGCTTTACTTTATCTTGGTCTCCTTGTGGAGGGTGTGTTTCCGGTCAAAGGGGCAGTATTTTTTCAGTTCCAGCTTTTCCTGGGTGTTCCGACGGTTCTTCGAGGTGGTGTAGTTCCGCCGTTTGCACTCGCTGCATTGAAGGGCCACCAATTCCACAACCTGTTTCTTACTTGCCATATCCCAATTCCCTTCCGGCCCACGGCCGGGCGCGTCCTGTTTTACGGGGTCTCCGCCCGGAAACCCCGCGTAAAAGCTTAACCCCGCCCTTAGCCCTCGATCAGAATCGAACTGATGACCTTATCCTTACCATGGATATGCTCTGCCAACTGAGCTACAAGGGCAAGCGCCTGACTATCCGGACCGGCTGGATAATAAGGCCAAGAAAGCATATCAAAATCAAAAAAAAGGATCAAGGGGACAGGAGGGCGGAAAGATCCCGGTTAAGTTCCCGCTGGTTGTAGGCCCCCACCCTGATGGATTTGATACGCCCCCCGGCATCGATCATGACGGTTTGGGGGATGGCGTAGATATTATAGAGCCGCGAAATCCGCCCGTCCCGGTCCATGACCACATCGAGGCTAAGCTTTCTGGCCTTGAGGAAGGCGGAGACCTCCTGATCCGTTTCGGCGCAGTTCACCGCCAGGGTCGTCAACTCCTGGGATTTAGAGGCCAAAGCGGCGATAAGGGGCAATTCCCTGATGCAGGGACCGCACCAGGTGGCCCAAAAGTGCAGGGCCAGGGGCTTTCCCCGGTAATCCGACAGCTTTACCGTCCTGCCGTCGGGGGCGGTAAAGGTAAAATCCGGGGCCTCTTTGCCCACCGCCGGTTCTTCCGCCCGGAGGGGCAGGGCCCGCAACAGAAAAACCGCCAAAATAACGCTGATTAAGCGTTTTCCGGGGCCCAAAAAATGTTTATACGCCTGTTTCATAGCTTCTTCCTGCTTTTTTTACCTGATGAGGCTTTCCCAAAACTTCAGTTTTTGGGATTGGCTCGGTTTCCGCGGATTCCCCGCCAGGAAAGGGCCCGGGCCGGGCATTTCCCGATACACTCGCCGCAGCGGACACACTCCCGGTCCAGGGCGCGCCGGGTGTCCATCTTACAGGCCAGGGCGCAT
>JAISLX010000057.1 GCA_031277045.1 Treponema sp. | reverse complement strand
GCAACAAATGGCTTTCTCCCCTGACCCTGGTAAAGTTTGCCTCCGCCCTGAACAGCGAACCCTATGAGTTATTCAAGCCAGAGGGGGCGTTACCGCCCGATGTACCCGCTATCCTGAACAAATCTTTTGATGAGGCGGTTATGGCCGTTACCCGGACTCTCAATCAAGTCCGGGGCTATTACCTCTCTCAAGCCGATGATTCCCTTCAAGGTTGATCGCCCTGCCCGGCCTTAATCCCAACTTTTTTGGATTTTTTCGGAAAAAGAACCTCACATCCGTTAAGCCCCTGCTTCCATGACGGTTCCGGTTACGTCCGGCAATAATCCGCCGAAGGTCTCAATTTGAGCCTCCCGTATCTTTTCCCGGTCTCCCACCAGACGGTGTCCCGAATAGTGGTCAAGCATGACCAGAGTTTTATGCCCGGTCTGCCGTTGTAAGAGTTTCTCGTTGACCTGTTCCCTCATGTAGAAGCTAAACTTGACCCACAAAATGATTCCAAAACCGTGTTTTACATAGAGAAAAAGACCACCAACCCCGCACCACCGTCTTTGACCGCCTCCTCACCGTCGCCTAAGCCACCAACATGAATGACGATGACCCACCACCGCTCAAGTACCTTGCACCGCCCCGCTTAAACACCTTGAGACGGTGTGAACCCGCAGGGTTCACGTATGGCAAGCGCAAGGGATTGAAGCGGTATCCTTTTGCCCGGTTATCGGGTGGCGGGCAAAAGATACAAGCGTAAAGCCCGGTCCCCGCGCAGCGGGGATGCGCCCATTACTCACTATTCATCCCCCTTAATCCGTGGCTCCCCTTCTTTTCTCCCTATATTCGTGTGGTTCGTGCGGTTCGTGGTTAAATTTCTTTAGATTTATGGGTCAAGTTTTTCGAAGGCGGTCTGTATCGCCGCCGCTTCGGTCATTTGCCGTGTGCTGACTGGTGGGAGGTACTTGCCGGTCTGCGGATTTTTGAAGGCAACCACGTAACAGGGCCGACCGGCCCTCTTGAACACTGAAAAGGGGAGAGGCTTTTTTATTCTAGCAGGGACAGGACTCGCCTTCCGGTCGCAAACATCCTGTTTGCTCCCTCCAGGCCGCCTTTTTTGCTAATCCGCCATCCCTGGCGGATTACCCTCCGAAACCTTTCGGTTTCTCCGGGCCGCAAAAAAGTTTCGAGTCCTGCCGGTAAACAAAAACGCCCTCCGGAAGAGGGCGCTTTCTTTAGCGAGGGTAGGACTCGAACCTACGACCTCCGGGTTATGAGCCCGACGAGCTGCCAACTGCTCTACCTCGCGTTGTACAATACGAACTGAACATACTACGGCGCAAAAAAATTGTCAAGCTGGAAAAAGTATTAGCAGCCGGTACTGCCATGTATCAATACACCATACGGCTGCAAACCGTGCCGTGCGGGGCAAACCGGACAACCAAGCTCTGTTCCGCCTATAATGGCTTCCTAATATGGCGTTTGTACAATTTTCCCGTGTTTCCCTGGCTTTTGGGGACCGGGACATCCTAAAAGACGTGAGCCTCCACCTGGCCTCCGGTTCGCGGGCGGCGCTGGCGGGGGCGAACGGTTCGGGCAAGACCACTCTGATGAAGGTGATCGCCGCCCTTATCCCCCCCGATTCGGGGGAGCGAGCCATCCAGAAAGACAGCCGGATCTCCTACCTGCCCCAGTCGGGGATTGTTCACAAGGGGAAGACGCTGCGGGATGAGGCGGAGACCGCGTATCACGCGATAGAGGAATTGCTGCGTAAAGCGGATGAGATAGGCCGGGTCTTGCAGGATGCCCGCGCCGATGACGGCAAGACCGCCGCGCTGCTGGAAGAACACCACCGGATCCAGGAGGCGGTGGAGGCTTCCGGCTACTACCGCCGGGAAGCGGACATCTCCATGACCCTTGGGGGTCTGGGGTTTTCCCGCGAAGATTTTGACCGGGACACGGGGGAATTTTCCGGGGGTTGGCAAATGCGGATAGCCCTGGCCAAAGTTCTGCTGGAACGGCCCGGTATTCTGCTTTTGGATGAACCCACGAATTACCTTGATATCGAAGCCCGCGGCTGGCTTGAATCCTGGCTGAAGAATTTTTCCGGCGGCTACCTCCTGGTATCCCACGACCGTTACTTTCTGGACGTAACGGTGAACGAGGTCTACGAACTTTTTCAGGGGAATCTGAAACGCTACGCGGGGAACTACTCGGCCTACGAAACAACCCGGCGGCAGGAATTGGAAAGTCTGGTCAAGCGCTACGAGGCTCAGCAGGAGGAGATCGCCAGGACCGAAGCCCTAATCCGCCGGTTCCGCTACAAGGCCACCAAAGCGGCTTTTGCCCAGGAATTGATCAAGCGGCTTGACAAGATAGAACGTATTGAGATTCCCGAAAATCTTAAACGGATCAGTATCAGTTTCCCCCCGCCCCCCCACGCGGGCCGTATTGCCCTGAGCCTGGAGGGCCTGGGTAAGAGTTACGGGGAGCGGCGGATCTTTTCCGGCCTGGACCTGACGCTGGAATCCGGGGAGCGGCTGGTGGTGGTGGGCCGCAACGGGGCGGGGAAAACCAGCCTGCTCAGGATCATCGCCGGGGCCGATACCGCTTTTGAGGGAGCGTACCGTTACGGCGCGGGGATCCAGGCGGGCTACTTCTCCCAGGACGCCGCGGAGACGATGGGCGGCAGCCGGCAGGTCCTGGAATTTCTGGAATCGGAGGCCCCTACTGCCCTGATCCCCCGGATTCGGGATATGCTTGGGGCCTTTTTGTTCCGGGGCGATGATGTACACAAGAGCCTTTCAGTTCTTTCCGGCGGGGAAAAGAGCCGCCTGGCCCTGCTGCGGATCCTCCTCAAGCCGGTAAACCTGCTGATTCTGGACGAACCCACCAACCACCTGGACCTGCAATCCAAGGACATTCTGCTGGAAACACTGGCTTCGTTTGGGGGAACCATTATCTTTGTGTCCCACGACCGGGGTTTTATGGAGGCACTGTCTACCAAGACGCTGGAACTTGCCAGTCCGGCGGAGACAGCCGGTGATAAGGCGGACAGTGGAACAGCGGCCCGTGAAAAGGCCGGCGATCCGCGAAGGCGGCTCCAAAGCCGGGCGCGGCTTTTTTACGGCAACTACGGTTATTACCTGGACCGGCTGCGGCGGGAAACGGCGGCGGTTGGCGCAACAGCGCCCGGTACGTCGGTGGGCGGCGCGGCAGTGGTTGACGTGGTAGCGCCCGGCGTGGCAATGCCCGGAGACGCTGGGGACGATCCGGCCCCGGATAACGGCTCCGCGCCTGAAAATACCGGAATCCGGAATTCCGGTCCCGCGTCCGAAACCGGGCATAGTTTACAGCCAGGCCTAAGACCGGTGATCCTTATCAAAGCTTCCGGACGGCGGGAGGCGGAAAAGCAGCGGCAGGCTGCTGTCCGGCGCCTTGAACGGCGGGAAGCGGAGATCGTGGCGGCCCTGGAATCGCTGGAAAGGGAAAAGACCCGGCTGGAGGCGGAACTAAGCCGCCCGGAGGTCTACACATCCGGGGACCAGGTCAAGGCCCTGCGGATAAAAATTAAAACCACGGAAAGCGGTATCGCCGAGAAAACCGCCGTCTGGGAAGAGACGGCGAAACAACTGGAAAAAGCCCGGACCGGCGAATTTCTTCCCGGCCCGCCGGAAGTTTAGACCCCGCGCGGCACAGCATTGTTCTGGGCCTGTTCCTGGCGCTGCTTCTTTCCAGCCTGCGGCGGGGCGTATGCCGATGCTGGAACAACGTTCACCAGGGACGGCGGGGAACTGGAAAGAATGGTGGTGGGCCATCGAAAAAATGGCGATGAGCCTTTCCGGGCCTTTGCTTTTTTTACTTGTTTGAAAATTTGTATTCTCTAATGTAGTTGTAAATTGTATACCGCGATATGGATAATTCCCGCGCAACGATGTCTATGGCTCCGCGAATTTCAAAAATTCCCTTTTTTATGAGGGCAATAACAATAACCTTGTTTTTTTCCTGATTGGGGATATTGTTGTGATTGTTGTTTTCGGCAATGGCGCTCTTCAGCGCCGTTTTGATAAGATCGTCGATGCTGTTGACAAAATGTTCCGGACTTGCCTGCTCGTTAAGGGAAGTTTCCCTAAAGGAATCAACGATATCAATGAGGGAGGCGCTCATATTGAAGTTAATGCACAGCATCCCAACCGGTTTGCCTGAATTGTTGCGGATAAGCACCGTAGCGGAACGGAGGGTTTTCCCGTCCGCGGTCTTTGAATAGTAACAACCGGTAACATCGCTGCCTGAACCGGCGGATTCGCCAAGGATTTTCATTCCAAGGTCTGTTATCGGAGACCCCGTCTCCCGGCCGGTAATATGCCCGTTGGCGATACGGATGACAGAACAGTCAAGACTGTCGAATGAGTGGAGCACCACTTCACAATTTTTCCCAAAAATAACCGCAATTCCGTCTACGATGGGTTTTACGGCCTCCAGTATCTCCTTGTCTTTTCGGGATATCCCGGTAATTACTGCTTGCTTGGTTGTTTGCTTCCCGGCGTCCCTGGCGGAATTCAATTTTGGAAAACCTCCTGCCGCTTCGGAGTATCGCCCCGGATTCCTATCCTTGTCAAGGCATCGCGGCACGGGCGTAAATTTTTTTTAGAAAAGTTAAAATTTTTTAACAAAAGGTATTGACAAATTTTCTTGCCGGTGGTATCACAAGAATTATTTGAGAAATTTCTTGACGCCGGACGGGTTTGACATGTTCTGTCTTTGCGGCAACAACATGGTTCTCTGCAGGAGGGGCTGTTTCAAAACCCGGCCAGCAGTTTGGTGCGCTTCAGCCCAACAAACTGCTGGTTTTGGCAAAAAGATTGAAACACAGAAGGAGGCAAGGGTATGGAAGCTTTGACATCTGTTATGGAATTCCTGTGGGGTGTGCCGTTGATGGTCCTCATGGTGGGTATTGGGCTTTACCTGACGATTCGGATTGGGTTTTTTCACTTTACCCACATCAGGTACATTTACCGGAATACCATCGGTACCATGTTCGGGAAGCGCAAAAAGTCCCTGGACAATACCGAGGGGAACATGACCCCCTTTCAAGCGATCAGCGCGGTGCTGTCGGGCACGGTAGGCAGCGGCAACATTGCCGGCGTCGCTTCGGCCATCGCCATCGGCGGACCCGGATCGGTGTTCTGGATGTGGGTTATTTCCTTTTTTGGCATGATTACCAAGATGGCGGAAGTAACGCTGTCCGTCCACTTCCGCGAAAAGGAAGAAGGCGGCGATTTTCACGGCGGCCCCATGTACTACATCAAGAAAGGATTGGGGAAGAACTGGTCCTGGCTGGCCTTTCTGTACGCCATCGCCCTTCTGCTTCTCGTTATCACCGACGCGACCTTCGTGCAGCCCAACACCATGGCTACGGCCATCAATACCACCTTTGGGGTACCCACCTGGATCTGCGGCGCCGTGGCGGCGGTGATTCTCCTTGTGGTCTGTATCGGCGGCCTGAGCAGGGTGGGCCAGTTCTGTGGTCTGATAGCTCCCGCCATGTGCATCATCTACATCGTCGGGGCTATTGGGATAGTGCTGGCAAACATCGCGGAGATACCCGCGGTCTTCGGCATGATATTTACCTACGCCTTTTCCCCGGCGCCGGTCATCGGCGGCTTTACCGGTTCGGCGGTTTCCATGGCCATGAGCCGCGGCGCGAGCCGGGGCATCTTCTCCAACGAGGCGGGGCTCGGCACGGCGGCCACGGTTCACGCCACCGCTAAAACCGATCATCCCGTCCGCCAGGGCATGTGGGGCATCGTTGAGGTGTTCATCGACACCATCATCATCTGTAATCTTACCGCCTTCTCCATCCTGGTCAGCAACGTATGGACCACCGCGGTAGACGCCGGGGGTGAACTTCTTACCGGCGCTCCCCTTACCTTCGCGGCATTTCAGTCGGTCTGGGGCAACGCCGGTTTGTACATCGTCTGTATTTCGGTAGCCCTCTTCACCTTCTCGTCCACCCTTGGCTTTTTTGTGGAATTCAAAACCGCCATGACTTACATCTTCGGTGAAAAACTGTTCAAATACCTTAGGTTCACCTATTTTATTCCCCCGGTTATCGGCGCCGTCATGGAGATTGAAGTTATCTGGACTATGGCGGACATGGCCACGGGTTTCCTGGTTGTGCCCAACATGATTGCCCTTGCTTTGTTGAGCCCCTTGTTTGTAAAGCTTTTCAAGGACTTTAAGGCGAAGCATCCTTCGAAACAGTGATAAATTACGCTAAAGAAGGCTGCGAGTTCAAAATGTCAAGTTTTGAAATCGCGGCCTTAAACCTAAAATAAGGATAAAAACATGAAGGAAATTCAGACAAAGGCGGCGCCTGCCGCCATCGGACCCTACTCCCAGGGTTTTGTGTCGGGAGGGCTGGTTTTTACGTCGGGCCAAATTCCCCTGTGCCCAGAGTCGGGGGAAGTGGCGGGGAAAACCATTGCGGAACAGACTGAACAAGTTGTTAAAAATCTTCAGGCGGTGCTGGAAGCCGGGGGATCTTCCCTGCAGCGGGTGATAAAAACCACCTGTTTCCTGGCGGACATGGGCGACTTCGCCGTTTTCAACGAAGTCTACGCAAAATATTTCATCGGGAAGCCTGCCCGTTCCACCGTGGCGGTCCGTCAACTCCCCAAGAATGTCCTGGTGGAAATTGAGGCTGTAGCTGAGCTGGATTCATAGGGGGTTTGATATGAACGAACTTATTAAGTGGACAAAAAATACCATGCCGGCAACGGACTGTTCCAAAAGCCTCGCGCTCCTCAGTTTGCCGGAAATGGAAAAGGCCCACCGGTTTCACCGGAGTTTTCCCCAGTATGCGGAAACGCCGCTGGCCAATCTGTCCCGGCTAGCCGCGTATCTGGGGATCAAAGGGCTCTATGTAAA
>JAISLX010000052.1 GCA_031277045.1 Treponema sp. | reverse complement strand
CATGAAAAACGGGATAATTTATCCGTGTAATACAATTGCCGGAATAGAACATTTTAATAAATACTTCAACAAAAATCTTGAAGTATCATCAGGCGATATTCTTGAATTAAAGAAGGTTAGGGATATAAATGAAGTATATGAATTCTTGTATACGCCAAAACCGTTTTGCAAATATTGTAATCGTTATGGTGTTGAATTTGGAATAAAATATGGTAATTCAAAAAAGGACATTAGTGAATGGACATAAAATTTGATTATCAACGAGAAAATATAAAAGCATTAATTGTACGTTCTGCGCCGTCCATGGCGCAGAACGATTGGTAGGTGGGGCTTAAAAAACGACACATAACAGGACTGTATATGCTTCGGGCGCAGTAGCGCCCTCGGGCTACGGTTTTGCTAGGTCATTCCGCTACGCGCCCCAGCGTAGCTGGGGAACATTCCCGCTTTGATATTGCCGCGCAAGCGGCTTCTTTGCTCCGCCACAGTTTTGTAGCCATGGTCTTGCTGCGCAAGCCCTTATCCGGGCCGTCAAACCGTCGTAACAGCCGGAACGTTATGCGACATTGCCGCAAAATGGTTAAAAAATCTTAAAATTATTGACAAAAAAACAATAGGGGATATAATAAGGCATTATGTGGATTGTATATGCATTATTATCCGCTTTTTTTGCGGCATTGACTTCAATCCTGGCAAAAATCGGTATTGAAAATATAAATTCAAATCTGGCTACGGCAATACGAACTGCCATAGTTTTAATTATGTCTTGGACTATTGTTTTTATAAATGGAAAACATAATGATATTGTAAATATTGGACATAAAAATTTACTCTTTTTAATATTATCTGGAATGGCAACCGGGCTTTCATGGCTTTGCTATTATAGGGCATTACAAATCGGAGAAGCATCAAAAGTTATACCAATAGATAAATTTAGTTTGGTCATTGGAATGATATTGGCATTTATAGTATTAAAAGAAACAATAACCATAAAAACGATTATTGGCGGTGCCTTAATAACAATGGGGACCTTTGTTCTAATATTTTGAACAACGAATTGGAATAAAAATGAATTATACATTTATAATATTCGGCGGTGGGATTGGAGCGTTACTTAGATATTTATCAAGTCAGTTTATTAATTAGAGTTGTTCAGAAACTTCAGTTTCTGAACAACAACCGTTGAAAATTATAGCATAATTCCAAAATTATGTGTAGTTGTTTTTTTTGGAGAAGCCTTGACACCCTTAAGTCAAACCACGATGAAAAACCGGTAAAGAAAACCCTTGCTATTCCTTCGTGGCTTAACCAGGCCGCTGAACGGAAAAACATAAACTTTTCGGCGGCGCTTAAAGAGGCGCTGGTGGAAAAAATTCAAGCTTGATTATTGATGGTGTGGCGGGGCGCAGCGGCGCTAGGCGCCGCTGCGTTACCCCCGTCCCTGCCGTCCTCGTGTTTTCGGCTTGTATATTTGTTTTAGCCGTAAGGTGTCCTGCACCTAGAAAAGGTGACACCGTTTTGGGTGGCAGCCCGTAAATGTAGAACACTACTCTTCCTTTTGCCACACCCGCGGGGTTTTTATGGCAGGTTCCGCTTCAATTCCGGCAATCTGTTCTATGAACGCATTCCACCCGCCTGAGTCCTGTTCCTTCACCCGGCGGAAAAAAGCGGCCCACTGGGCGGTTGTTTCCGCAACGGTATAGACGGCGGGGTTAAGGGCCGTTATGAGCGGCCGGACCAAAGTGGCATCCTGGTTTATCTGCCAGTTCAGCGTGGCCGTCTTGTGAACAGGATCAAGCAGGAGAAATTGATAGGTCGGAATACCCACAAAGACAAGCTGCCCGTCTATCACGTCATAGCTTATATCTGTTTCGCAGTCCGTATAGATATAACTGGTGTAGCCGTAGCCCCAAAGCGACAAGAGCCGGTTAATCTGCTCCGTACTTAAGGCGCTTCTCGTTTCGTTGAATTCACTGTCGTTATAGCCCCGTACTGTCTCCGAAAAAGCGCCGGGTATCCGCCGTATGCGGTCCGGGTCCATCAGCATCGCGTCAATCAGGAACAGGTTAAATCCTATAAGGGTATTCGAAAAAGCGGAATGGACTTCAAGGTACATATCGCGGTAGGTGCCGGTCAACCTCTCCCGAAAAGTTGGCTGTCCAAGCAGGGTTATACAGGCGTTATATTCGCTGTCCGCGTACCGCGCTATGGGGATCAATTGCCAGTCATACAGGGCCGGGACAATCTCGCCGCTGCCGACAGTAACAACCAGCCGCTGGCCGTCTTCCTTTGCCGGGTCATATCGCACGGAAACCGGCTGATTCACCGCGTTTCCTGTTGGCTGGGCGGTTGCCTGGAACAAGACGCCCCCCACATCGCTGGCTACGGTATATGAGTATACCTCCTCCGGACCGTTTGCTTTTACTTCCAGCAAGGGAGCGGCCCTTGACACCGGGACAAGACCAAACTCCGCGCTGTTCGCAATATCAAAACCAGACGCGCTGAATGAAAAAACCAGCGCCAGGATCAAAAAAACAGTTGTCCGTACCTTTTTCATGATGTTCTCCTCTTCACGAACAAAAGATTAGACGCGGGAACCGCGCCGGTATATACAAAAAGCCCCCGCCGCGAAGTAATTTTGCGGAAGGGGCCTTTATAAAACCCAAAAGAAATGAAAAGAGAGGTCAGAACCGCCGCCTGTGATAGGTGGGGGGGAAGAGTTGTTTGTCCTGTATTACCGGCCCTTAGCCGGTAATTCCTAGTAAATCGATGGGGGGGGGGGGGGGGGGTAAATGAAAGGGCTTTTACGGCGGTCCGTGCGGCCTTTTGCCTGTCATGCGCCATGTTTCGGCTCCTTTCCGGGAATGGGGAGGTAGCGCCCTTCAAACCTACGAGTCTTACCCCCTGCAAGCAGATAATATATTCCAATTCGCAAGAAAACACAAGACCCCGGAACAGATAACGCAATGGCGCCAGATTACTCCGATGTAAATTACCGGGGGAGTTGGGTAATCCGGTCTGACGGGATCAGAGAGCCGTGCAAACAAGTTTGCTTGGCGGTTGTACGGTGACGTAAGGACGCGGGCGGGAACACGATGTGATCCCCTGGGTGCCCTCGGAAAATTCGTTTCCGATGAATCACATCCGGCCGCAGTAAAGCAAAACGCGGCTGCCGCTTACGCGGCAGACTGCGGATAGGAGGACGGCACGCCCAATGCCCGGTAATCGCTTCCGGCCCGTATTTTGATAGTAAGAAACGGGATTATGGAAGCTGCGCGGCGGATGGCGGGATTGCTGTACACGGCGTTGAAAATCAAGACCGCCTACGGGCCGCGCCCGTGGAAGGGAGTACGCAATGATCCGGCCCATGTGGCGGGCAGGCGTTAAGCGCATAACAGGGCCGGGAGCGGCTGTCGGAGGGATAGAAAAATCGGGGAATCGATTTCCCCCCTGTCAATTTTGCCCCTTGACAAAATCATAGCCGCCACCACCCCGGGTCCGGGCGCGGCGTCTGGGAAAGGCCCGCTTATCAACGAGGCTTTCCCAAAACTTCAGTTTTTGGGGAGGCAAGCGAAGTTTGCCGGGCTTCTCTGAATTTATCCAACGACAATTTTTTCATTTTTCTCTTGACATTCGTTTTTGATTAGTATAAATTCCTATTAGTTTGATAGGAATAATGTGTTTATGGGCAAAAGAGGAAAGGAGGAATTGGACATGCCGGAATTCGTCAAAGCGGGGGCCCCGCCGCGCAGCGCCGGATTGCGTGAAAAGGCCGAAGGGAAGACCCCGGTTCTGGACTGGCGGGTCCTGATACCCCTTGCGGCCCTGATCGCCGTGCTCCTTGCCCACCGGATCCTGCCGGTGAATCCGGGCTACCGGGTGAAGCAATTCCCCTATTTCACCAATTTGCTGTACGTCCTGACCGGTTTTTTTGCGGTTTTGGCGGTCTGGAGCGTCTTTTCCGAAAAACGGCGGGGGAAGCTGGCCTATAAATCCTGGTTCTACGGGGCGGCCTTCCTGATTCTGGGACTCTACGACCTTATTACCATCAAACTGAACCTGATCCCCAGCCTCTATTTCCCGGCGCCGGAGCGGATCGTCCAGGTTTTTATTACGGACTGGTTCTTCATGCTCCGCTGCCTGGTCTACTCGCTGCGGCTGCTCTTGGGCGGCTTCTTCCTGGGCGCCTTCGTGGGGGTCCTGACCGGCACCCTTATCGGCTGGAGCCCCCGCTGGAACTATTGGATCATGCCCTGTATCCGTATCGTGGGGCCCATCCCCTCCACCGCGTGGATCCCCATCGCCCTGGTGGTGTTTACCCGGGCCACCGACGCGGCCCTGTTCCTTATCGCCCTGGGGGTTTGGTTTCCCACCACGATCCTCACCAGTTCGGGGATCATGAACGTAAGGAAAAGCTATTTCGAGGTTTCCAGCACCCTGGGGGCCGGGACCCTGCGGAATATCCTGTCCATCGCCCTTCCGGGGGCGGCGCCCAACATCTTCGCCGGCCTCTTTAACGGGACTTCCTCGTCGTTCCTCACGCTCATGGCGGCGGAGATGATCGGCTGCAAATTCGGTATCGGCTGGTACATCAACTGGCAGCGGGAAACCCTGGCCTACTCCCAGGTCTACGCCGCCCTTATCGTCATCGCCCTAACGTTTTCCCTGCTTATCAGCCTCCAGTTCAAGATACGGAACCGGGTGTTGAACTGGCAGAAGGGGACAATCCGGTGGTAGAGGAACGGCGCAACGCGGCTGTCCGTATCAGCAATATACGGAAGACCTTCCCCCAGGCCGAAGGGCCGGAGATCACGGTCCTGGACAATATCAACCTGGTCTTTGAGCCGGGGGAATTTATTTCCCTCATCGGGCCCTCCGGCTGCGGTAAGTCAACGTTGCTGCGGCTTATCGCCGGGCTTATCCGGCCGGACGGCGGGGAACTGCATCTGGACGGGGAGGAGATCGACGGCCCCGGTTACGAACGGGGCCTGGTGTTCCAGGACCCCAC
Source organism: Treponema sp. (assembly GCA_031277045.1). Next base: position 18,351 of record JAISLX010000052.1, on the reverse strand, counting down.
GCTGTTCCCCTGGAAGACCATCTGGGAGAATATCGCCTTTGGCCTCCGGGCCCGGGGGGTGTACCGTCAGGAAAAGGAGAACATCCCGGAATTTTTTAAGCTGGTGGGCCTTGAAGGTTTTGAAAAATCCTACCCCCACCACCTTTCCGGCGGCATGGCCCAAAGGGCAAGCCTGGCCCGGGCCCTGGTGAACAATCCCAAGGTCCTGCTGCTGGACGAACCCCTGGGGGCCCTGGACGCCTTTACCCGGATGAACATGCAGGACGAGATTCTCAAAATCTGGGAACGCCGGGGCATGACCAGCGTCATGGTGACCCACGACGTGGACGAGGCCATCTACATGGCGGACCGTATCGTGGTGATGTCCGCCCGGCCGGCGAAGATCGAACAGGTGATCCGGGTGGAGATGGGCCGCCCCCGGCAGCGGGACGATCCGGACTTTCTGGAACTCCGGGCGCGGATACTCCAGATCCTCCACTTTGCCGGGACCAGGCAGGAACTACAGTACTATTTGTAGCCCCTGCGATTTCAACATGAGGAGAGAGGTGATCTTGTGGGAAAGGAAATTGTGGTACTCACCGGGAGCCCCCGGCGTAAGGGAAACAGCGATCAACTGGCGGACGCCTTTATCCGGGGGGCGGCGGAACAGGGACATACGGCGCACAAGTTTGAGGCGGCCCATAAAAATATCAGCGGCTGCCGGGGCTGCAATATGTGCTGGTCCTTCGGGACCAGCCCGTGCGTGGTGCAGGATGATTTTTATGAGTTGGTCCCCCTGCTTGAAACCTGCGAAGTTGCCGTGTTTGTAAGCCCGGTTTATTTTTGGGGTTTTACCGCCCAGTTGAAAGCCGCCTGGGATCGGTTCTACCCATACTGCAAGAGCGAGGGCAGAAAACGTTTCGCCGTCAAGGAAAGCGCCCTGCTCCTGACCCTGGGGGACACTGATGACGCTACTTGGCGGCACGCGGCGGGAACCTACAGGGATGTAGCCGAATATTCAGGCTGGAAAGACCGGGGAATCATAGCCGCCGGGGGCCTGCGCGGCAAAATGGACATCCTGAAACACGAAGCTCTGGGTCAGGCGGAAGCGCTGGGCCGCGCTTTGTAAACGCTAAAATATGAGCCAATCCCAAAACTAACCGAGTTTTGGGATTGGCTTTGGGAAAAGCGGTCAAAACCCGCTTTTCCATTATAAATCAGAGTAGCTTTCCCAAAAACTGAAGTTTTGGGAAAGCCTCATATATAAGGAAAAATTGTAGACATGGGTAAAAGAAATTTGAACACCGGCGCCTTACTGCTGGAAAATCTCAAGGCCAAACCGGTCCGCAGCGTCTGTCTTGTGGAGGCGGCGGGCAGCAACATTTCTGTAGAAAAGCCCCTGAAAGCCCGGCCGGGTTTCAGGGCTGTCCGTTGGGAATTCCCCCTCCGCTAAATCTATCTGGCGGGGGGTTGCGGGACGGTTTTACATAACCAAATGTGGAACCGCCTTATCTCATAAAGCTAAGGAGAGGATATGAAAAAAATGCTTTTAGCGGTTCTGCTGGCCGGCCTGATATTTCCGGCCTGCCGGGGGAAGGCTCAAGATTCTGCAACGGCGGGAGATTCCGCAAAGGCGCAAGCTTCCGCGGTGGTGGAAGAGGACTACGTGGTGAAGATCGGGCAGGGCGTTACCGTCGGCCTGTGCAGCGCCCCGTTCTTTATCGCCATCGAAAAAGGCTACTACGAGGAAGAAGGCCTTAAGTGGGATCTGGTTCAGGTGGAAACCGGCCAGACCAACCTGATGCTGACGACCGGCCAGATCGACGTAACGAACAACCTGCTTGCCACGCTGATCCAGCCCCTGGCCAACGGCCTTGACGTAAAGATACCTCTGGGCCTCCACACCGGCTGCCAGAAGGTTCTGGTCCGCGCCGATTCCGACATCAAGACTCCTGCGGACCTGAGGGGCAAGAAAATCGGCACCAGCGGTATGGCTTCCAGCAGCACGGTGATTACCCAGCGCTACCTGGCGGAACTGGGGATTGGGGTAACCGTGGATAACCTGGAGGTTGAGTGGGTAATCTACCAGTCCGCCGATCTGCCGCTGGCCCTTGAACGGGGCCAGGTGGACGCCATCGCGCTGGGGGACCCCACTGCCTACCTAACCGAACAGGATACCGGCGCCCGCGTGATTATCAACCAGGCTACCGACGACTACCTGAAAGACGAGCAGTGCTGCGTGATCGTGGCGGGCAGCGATTTTATTAAAAACCACCCCCAGACCGCGGCGAAATTTACGCGGGCCATCCAGAAGGCGGCGGCGTTTGTGCAGAACAACCCGGAGGAAACCGCCCGGCTTATGGCGGAAAAGCGCTATGTCGCCGGGGACCCCGAAGTGAACGGCGCGATTCTTAAAACCTACAATTACCGCTCGTCGGTAAGCGGCGCGCAGATCGCCATAGGCCGGAACACCCGGGACCTTCAGCGGATCGGGCTTGTGGGGGAGGATGTGGACCCCGAAGCCCTGACCAGGAACATCTTTGTCGCCCTGGACGGAGTACCGGATTCCCTATTTTGAAGCGCTTTTTATGTAAAAAAGTAGAAGGTACGGGCGGCCTGCGGCCGTTCGTACCTTCGCCATAACTGAACGCGGAGGATTATATGGCACGGATTGCGGGTAAGTTGACCGACCTTATCGGGAACACGCCGCTGTTGGAACTGTCCAAATACGGCCGGGACCTTGGGATTCGGGGGCGCCTGGTGGCGAAACTTGAGTATTTTAACCCCCTGGGAAGCGTCAAGGACCGGATCGCCCTTGCGATGATCGAGGCCGCCGAGCGGGACGGGCTTGTGGACTCAGACAGCGTGATTATCGAACCTACCAGCGGGAACACCGGGGTCGGCCTTGCCTTTGTGGCGGCGGCCAAAGGCTACCGGATCATCCTGGTGATGCCCGACACGATGAGCGTGGAACGGCGCAACTTATTGAAGGCCCTGAATGCGGAACTGGTCCTTACCCCCGGCAAGGACGGCATGAAAGGCGCCATCCGCAAGGCGGAGGAACTCAAAGCCCAGATCCCCGGCGCGTACATCCCCCAGCAGTTCAATAATCCCGCCAACCCCGAAGTCCACCGCCGGACCACGGCGGAGGAAATCTGGCGGGACACGGACGGCGAGGTGGCGGTCTTTGTCGCCGGTGTCGGCACGGGCGGCACTATCACCGGGGTGGGAGAGGCGCTCAAGGAACGGAACCCCGCCGTAAAAATTATCGCCGTGGAGCCCTACGATTCGGCGGTCCTGTCAGGTTCCGCGCCGGGTCCCCACAAAATTCAGGGCATCGGCGCGGGTTTTGTCCCCCAGGTGCTGAACACCGCCATATACGACGAAATTTACAGAGTCCGCACCGACGACGCCTTTCAAACCGCCCAGCGCCTCGCCGCGCTGGAGGGACTCCTGGTGGGCATATCATCCGGGGCCGCCGCGTTTGCCGCGGCCCAGATTGCCCGCAGGCCTGAGTCCGAGGGTAAACTCGTCGTGGCCCTGCTGCCGGATACGGGGGAACGCTACCTGTCCACTCCCCTGTTCGATTCGCTGGAACGCCCGCGTTTTTAGCGCGGTACATATTTACAGGCGGCGGTAACGCCGCGGTATACGAGAGGTACACAATGTCTTGTTTAGGCGCCGCGAAGATCGGCGAACGGTACACCCGCATCAGCAGCCGGCACCCCTGCTTTTCCGGGGAGGCCAATGTAAACCGGGGGCGGGTCCACCTTCCCGTAAGCCCCGCCTGCAATATCCAGTGCCGATTCTGCAAGCGTGCCTTTAACAAGGCGGAGCAGAGGCCCGGAGTCAGCGCGGAACTCCTAAAGCCCCAGGACGCCCTGGATCTGATACGGCGGGCGCTGGATATCTGCCCGGACATTACCGTGGCCGGAATCGCAGGGCCCGGCGACACGCTGGCCACCCCCCACGCGCTGGAGACCTTCGCGCTTATCCACCGCGAGTACCCCGGTCTTATCAACTGCCTCAGCACCAACGGCCTGCTGCTGGAACGCTGCGCGGACGAGGTGTACCGGGTGGGTGTACGGACACTGACGGTAACGGTAAACGCCGTGGACCCCGTCATCCTCGACAAGATCTGCTCGCGGGTGATCCTGGACGGAAAAACGTACCGGGGGACTGAGGGAGCGGAGATACTGATCGAGGCGCAGAAGCGGGGCATTGAAAAAGCCGTCGCGCTGGGGATTCTGATCAAGGTCAACATCGTCCTTATCCCCGCGATAAACGGGGCCCATATCGGGGATATAGCCCGGACCGCGGCGGCGCACGGGGCGGGAATCGCCAACATCATTCCCCTTATCCCCCAGTACGAGTTCGCCGCGTTTCCCGCGCCCAGTTGTACCGAACTGGCCGGCGCGCGGGAAGCGGCGGAAGCGTACCTGCCCGTGTTCCGGCACTGCCGGCACTGCCGGGCCGACGCCGCCGGTATTCCCGGACGGGAGGATTTGTCGTCCCTGCTCTACGGGCAGCGGGAATTTGAACAGACGTTTTCACACGGATAGAAGCAAGAGAGGAGAATTATTATGAGCAGATTTATTGACAGGCCCCGCTATACCTGCGCTCTGGGAGGCGCCTTGGGAACCCTCCACGCCGTACCGCGCGCCATCACCATCATTCACGGATCCGCGGGCTGCGGCGGCAACATCAACGCCGCGCTAAACGCCGGAGCGGGGTATTTGGGAGGCGGCTACTGCGGCGGCAACGCCATGCCCAGTTCCAACGTGGTGGAGCGGGACGTAGTTTTTGGCGGGGAAGCGCGGCTGCGGGAGCAGATTCAAAGCACCCTGGAGATCGTGGACGGGGACCTGTACGTGGTGCTTACCGGCTGCATGGTGGACATGATCGGGGACGATACGGTAGCGGTGGTTTCCGAATTCAAAAAAGCCGGAAAACCGGTTATCGCCGTTCCCACCCCCAGTTTCAGGGGCAGCGCCTTTACCGGATACGAGCTTTTAATCAAGGGCCTTGTCGAGCAGTACATCGAAAAATCGGATGAAAAGGATCCCCTGGCGGTGAACGTGCTGGGCATCGTGCCCGCCCAGGACGTATTCTGGAAGGGGAATCTGCGGGAAATAAAACGGCTCCTGGAAAAGCTGGGCCTAAAGGCCAACACCTTTTTCGGCGAAGGAGAAACCCTGGACGACATCAAAAACGCCGGAAAGGCCGCCCTTAATATCGTCGTATCCAACAGTTTTGGAATCGACAGCGCCCGCCGTTTCGAGGAAGTCCACGGCATACCCTACATCGTAACCCCCTTCCCCATCGGCGCCGTAGCGGGGGAAAACTTCCTGAAAACCGCGGGCAACGCCCTCGGCATCGATCCCGCCCGCATCGCCGCCCTTATCGCGGAAGAAAAAAAGCTGTACTACAACTACCTGGAGCGGATCGCCGACATCTACAACGACGCGGACCTGCAGCGTTACGCCATTGTCGTGGGGGATTCAAGCTACGCCCCCGCGCTGACCCGTTTCCTTTCCGACGAACTGGGCTGGATACCGCGGCTTGTGGTGGTGACGGATCCGCCGGATGAAAACCGCCAAAAAACCATCGGCACCCAGTTCGGCGCGCTTAATTCCGCAATCAAGCCGCCTGTGTACTTTGACACCGACACCTCGTCGGTAAAAAAGTACCTGCGGGAAGTGTGGCCCCGCAACCGCGGCGGCCGCTACTACGATTCCCTGGGACCGGCGGTTATAGTGGGCAGCGCCCACGAGCGGGACCTGGCCCAGGAGTTCGGCTTTCCCCTGGTGCCTGTTACGTTCCCCCTTACCAGCCGCTGCGTCATGAACCGGGCCTACGCGGGTTTTACCGGGGGGCTTTCCCTGACGGAAGACATTATCACCTACCTGGTCATGGGCCGCTGACGGCCCGCGGATCAGATTTGCGAGAACGGAGGTTTGTATGAATTTTTTAGACGCTAAATCGGCTCCCAGCAGGGAGGACCGGCTTCACGCCGCCATCGCCTTTGGCGGGACCTGCTCCCAGGTACGCACCTGTAAACAGGCCTTGGCTTCAGGCTGCACCAACCTTTCCAGCCGGGCCTTTACGATGGCCCAGGGCTGCCAGTTTACCCTGAGCCTGGGGATTCTCAACTCCATCAGGAACGCCGTGGTGATCATGCACGGGCCTGTCGGCTGCGGCATCTGCTCCACCGGGAATCTGGGGCAGAACAAAACCTTCAAGCGGATCCGCGACCCCGGGGCCGAAGGCATGATCTGGCTTACCACCAATCTGGACGAGCCGGACGTGATAAGCGGCGGCGAACGGAAGCTGCGGGAGGCGGTCATCTTTGCCGACAGGGAATTCCGGCCCGATTCGATCATCGTTACCATAAGCTGCGTCCCCGCCCTTATCGGCGACGACGTGGACAGCATCCTCGACGATCTGCAAAAAGAGACCGCCGCGATCCTCGTCCCTATCCACTGCGAAGGCTTTAAGACAAAGCTTATGGCCACCGCCTACGACGCCGTGTACCACGGCATCCTCAAAAAGTACATCCGCTATCCTGACCGGCGGCTCCCCGTCTGGGAAGACGACAGTTTCAAAATCCGCGAACAGTACCGGACCAGCCGGAACGTCAACGTGCTGAACGTAGGATCGATGAGCCGCGCCGACGAAGTGGAATTCAAACGCCTCCTTGAAGCCCTGGGGCTTAACGTGTCGTTTATTCCCTGCTACGCCGAGCCTGAGGATTTTCAGTACGCCCTGGAAACATCCCTCAACATCAGCATCTGCGGCACTCACGACGATTACTTTGTGGAACACCTCAAAGAGAAGTACAACATTCCCTTTGTCGTGGACACCATCCCCATCGGCAGGAAAAACACCGACCGCTGGCTCAGGAAAATAGCGGGGCACTTTGGCCTTGAGAAGGAAGCGGAAAATCTGATCCGCGCGGAAAACGCCGCCCTGGCGGAAGCCATAGAACCCTTTAAGGACATCCTCGCCGGAAAGCGCGTGTACCTTGCCGGGGGCGAAGTGCGGATCGTCGCCACCGCGGAGATATGCCAGGACCTTGGCATGGAAGTCGTGGGCTTTAAGGCGCACCATTACGACAGGTTTGTGGAACCCATCTTCGAAGCCCTGGAAAACATCGGCGACGTACAGTTCAGCGTCGCCACCAACCAGCCTTTTGAAATGGCCAACATCGTCCGCCGCCTTAAGCCCGATATTTTAATTGCCCACGTGGGAGGGAACAACATCGCCTCCCGCTACGGCCTGCCCCTGCTGCCCCTTTTCGGCCCCGCGTACAATTACTGCGGTTATTCGGGGGTCTTTGAAATCGCCCGGCGGCTGAACCAGAAGCTGCAAAACTTCCAGTTTAACAAACAGCTTTCGCTTAACCTCCCGCTGCCCTTTAAGCAGGACTGGTACGACAAAGATCCTTTCTCGTATATCAAATCCGTCCCCATCGTGGAAGGGGGGAAGGAATAGGGGGAGGCAGCTTCGCTGCCGGTCCGGCCGGTACCGGCGACGTTATCAACCACAAAACACAAGCCCCGCCGAAAAGCGGGGCTTGTGCGTATTCTGATTTTTTCCAGCGGTGAGACTCTAAATCCAAGGCTGAATCCGGGGAAACCGCGCAATGATTTTCTATGCGCCGGCCTTGTTCCGCAGCTTTGCCCAGGTGTCTCTAAGCCCCACGGTTCTGTTGAACACCAGGCCCCCGTTCCGGGATTCTCCGCCCTCGTCCAGGCCTTCGGTAATTACCGGGGTATCCCGTACAAAATAGCCCAGCCGCTCAAACTGGAACCGTTCTTCCGGCGCCGCCTGGGCAAGGCAGGGTTCGCCGCGGGCGCCGGAAATTACTTCCAGGGAGGCGGGGTTCAGATTGTCCACAAAGTCTCCGCCGGGGGGCAGGTCCATGGGCCGATCAACAGAAAAAAGGTAATCGTAAAGCCGCGCTTCCACGGTTACGGCATGGGCGGCGCTGACCCAGTGGATCGTGCTTTTGACTTTTCTGTTGTCCGCGGCGTTGCCCCCCCTGGTGTCCGGATCGTAGCGGCAATGTACCGCCGTAATCTCCCCCGCCGCGTTTTTCTCGCAGCCGGAACAGGTTACGATGTAACCGTAACGGAGCCGTACCGAATTTCCGGGGTACAGGCGGAAATATTTGGGCGGCGGAACTTCCTCAAAATCCTCCCGCTCGATCCACAGTTCCCCGGAAAACGGGACCATCCGTTTTCCGGCGCTTTCGTCTTCCGGGTTGTTTAACGCTTCCAGTTCTTCCGGCTTCCCCGCGGGCCAGTTGTCGATGATAAGTTTAAGCGGCCGCAGTACCACCATAACCCGGCGGCTTGTCTTGTTCAGATGTTCCCTCACGCAGTATTCCAGAAAGGCAATGTCCACCATGCTGTCGGTCTTGGCGATTCCCACCTGGGACACAAAGTTCCGGATCGCCTCCGGGGTGTAGCCCCGCCGGCGCAGTCCCGCGATGGTGGGAAGCCGGGGATCGTCCCAGCCGGAAACGTACTTTTCCCGTACCAGCCGGAGCAGCCAGCGTTTGCTCATTACCGTGCGGGTCATGTTGAGCCGGGAAAACTCAATCTGCCGGCTGGGAAAGACTTCCGCCTCCCGAATAAACCAGTCGTAAAGGGGCCGGTGAATTTCGTACTCCAGGGAACACAGCGAATGGGTAATCCCCTCTTTGGCGTCCGACAGGGGGTGCTGGAAATCATACATGGGATAGATACACCACGAATTCCCCGTGCGGTAGTGGTGTTCCCGGCGTATCCGGTACATCACGGGGTCCCGTTCCAGAAGGTTGGGGCTTGTCATGTCGATCTTGGCCCGCAGGGTTTTGGCGCCGTCGGAGAATTCCCCCGCCCTCATCCGGGCAAACAGATCCAGGTTTTCTTCCACGCTCCGGTCCCGCCAGGGGCTGTTGCGGCCGGGGGGCGTTATGGTGATGTTGCTCTTATCCTGCACCGCCGTGCCCCGGTATTCGCTTATCTCGTCTTCGGAAAGGTCGTCCACGTAGGCGCGGCCCTTCTTGATAATTTTCACCGCCAAATCGTAGAGATACTCGTAGTAGTCAGAGGCGTAATATTCCCGGTCTTCCCAGTCGTAGCCCATCCAGCGGACATCCCGCTTAATGGCGTTGACGTAGGAAATGTCCTCTTTTTCCGGGTTGGTATCGTCAAACCGCAGGTTGCACAGGCCGCTGAAACGTTCGGCCATCGTAAAATCGATATAAAAAGCCTTGCAGTGCCCGATGTGCAGCCAGCCGTTGGGCTCCGGGGGGAAACGGGTATGGACGCGGGTATACCGCCCCTTCGCCAGGTCCTCTTTAATAAATTCGCTGATAAAATCGGTCCCCGTTCCGGAACTGGTTCCGGTGTCATGCGCGGTTTCCATAACAACTCCTTTCCCGGCGCTCCGTGCCGCGCAATTCAAGTGTGTTCGCAGGGCTTTTCACAAAAGATAAATCGCGCGCAGAACACCGGACTTAAAAATTGGTGAGATAGCAGATGCCAATCAATAAAACCGCCCACAGGCTTTCGTCATGCGCCGCTTTCCCGTTCTCCCCGGAGGGATCCGCCAGACGGTTTAACTGTACCCCGTACCACCAGAAAAGCCCCATCTGTATATCAATACGCAGGGCGTATTCGATAAAATCTTCCCCGGTACTTTGTGAGCCAAAAAACAGGTAGGCAAGTTCTTGCAGGATGACGCCGAAATCGTGAAGGGCCCGCCGAAAATCGCCCTGTTCTATCTCCCTGACAAAAGGGGGAACCCGGGTTTCCAGTTTTGCCTTGCGGGCCTCGTCCGCCTTTTCCACCCAGGTTTTTTGAATCAGCAGATTCAGGTTGTTTTGAAAATGAGCCAGAAAATGGTGTGTTTCCCCGCTGTCCTTGTTAACCTGGAACAGGCGCGTGTAATCGGCCTCTATGCCCAGAATTTTCGCGAAAGCCCTGGCCGCCGCCGCGTCCGGTTCACCGTCCGCCGGAAACAGTTTTTCCGCCGCTTCCCGGTATTCCGAGGGTATGGATGTGTTTATACGCAAGGAGCCGCTGTACATGCATTCAAACATGCTGAGAAACGGGGTCCTCTGTCAACTGTATGCGCCGGCCCGGGCCACCGGGAACTTGGCAGCCGGGAAAAACCGGACTATTCTTGAACTGCCGGATTCAACAAACCGGATGGAGGGATTTTTATGGATATTTCGTTGCAGCTCTACTCAATCAAGGAAGAAACGGGGGAAAATTTCGCCGGGGCCCTGGAACTTACCCGTAAGGCCGGGTATCAGGGGGTGGAATTCGCCGGGTATTTTGGAAACAGCCCGGACCAGGTAAAAGCCCTGCTGGACCAGTACGGGCTTAAAGCTGTAAGTACCCACGTAGGGCTCCCCCGGCTCAGGGAAGCCCTGGACGAGGAGATCGCCTACGCCAAGACCCTGGGATACCGGCTCCTGGTGTGTCCCGGCATCGGGGCCGGCAGCGCGGAAGGCTTTGCCAAAGAAGCCAGGCTCCTTGAGGAGTGCGCCCAAAAAGCCGCCACAGAAGGGCTTGTTGTTGGTTACCACAATCACGCCCACGAATTTGTTACATACGGCGGCACATACGCGCTGGATATTATCCTGGAAAACGCCCCAACGGTACAATTCCAGCCGGACCTGTTCTGGATAACCGTGGGCGGCGCGGATCCCCTCACCTACCTGGAACCCCTGGCCAGGGCCGGCAGAATCTGCGCCGTCCACGCCAAGGAACTTGCCAAAACAGGGAAGGAAAATGTCTACGTGGGGGAAGGGAGAATAGACTTTAAGGCTGTGGCGAAACTTTGTCCCCCGGACCGCTGCCCCTGGATTGTTGAGCAGGAGGAATACCACAGCGGCCACTTTGACGGCATCTCCGCAAGCTATCAGGGTTTGCGGCGGGTTTTTGATTCACTGTAACGGCCAAAGCGGGGACGGCGCGCGGGATTGTGCGCCCCCTGGGCCCCTTTGCGGTAAAACCTGATGGTCAGTGATGAAAATAATTGACATTGTTTCCGACCGCTTTGGTGATGTGTGGAAGTTGCTGTCTGAAACCAACCTTTTTATCAGCCGAATCAACGAGCTGCCTCAATACCAGGCGCAGATACAGAAGATGCGGTGGGATCTGCGAAACGCCGGGAGCAACCAGGACCGCATTCTCGAAGTACGGACCAGTTTGATAGAACTCCGCAAGCATCTTAGGCTGTTGGGATACGACCTCAGCCTGGGCAGAATGAATCTGGTCTTTGACGGTTTCAGGCACGAAGACAGCATGGCGGAAGGTTTTAAGCGGATGGTCCTGTTTTTGGGCGACAGGGACCTCTATTGGCTGACCGGTACGGACAACCACACCGCCCTGGAATCGTATCTGGAACAGAAACTATGCGGATCTGAATCTGCCCGGAAGAACCTGAAAATCGTGGGTAGGCATTACCTTTGGTATCTGCGGCGCAAGACGGAACTTATCCTTTCAGGCGCCGCCACGGAAAGTAAGGAAGATTACGAACACCTGAAGGCCATAGGCGCCGTAAAACCGCTGTTGTTCCTGAGCAAGTTTAAGGGCCTGACATAAAAACGTTTCCCAAAACTTCAATTTCCGGGAGGACAGGCGAGGCTTGCCGGGCTACCCTGGATTTACCGGCGACTTTACAACCTCTATCACGTCCCGGACGCTTAGCCGCTCCCGGCTGCGCCGGGTCTTAATGTCCCGCAGCGTGTATTCCGCGCCCCCTTCCTCCGGGGGGATAAGGACCCAGGGGATGCCCTTTTTTTCCGCCTGGACAAACTGGCGGACCAGGGATTTGTCCGCGGACCCCTGTCCTGAGCTTTCCAGCAGCGTTTCGCAGGGGATCCCCGCGGCGCGGAATTCTTCCGCCAGGGCCTGGCGGCGTCCGGCTTCCCCCTCCCCGCCCCAGGCGATGGCCAGCACCGTATAGCTGGGGCGTTCCTCCAGCTTTCCCAGGCTTTCCAGGGCCGCGATCAGGCGGTCCAGGCCGATAGAAGAACCCACCCCGCTTACCGGGTCTTTGGAGTAGAGCCCCGCAAGATCGTCGTAACGGCCCCCGGAACAGACCGAGCCGATGGCGGGGTCCTCTTTCAAAAAGGTTTCGTACACAATGCCGGTGTAGTAATCCAGGCCCCTGGTAATCGAGGGGTCAAGGACAAAAGAATCCTCCGTCCCGGTGTCGTTCATGTAGCGCAGGAGCGTCTCCAGCCGTGCGGATTCGGGGCAGGGGCCCCCCGCGAGTTCCGTTAGGGCTTCGAGGGTTTCCCCGCAGGCCCCCCGGCGGTTTATGTATTCCAGTATCCGCCCTGCCCCCTCCCCGGCAATGTCCGCCAGGGCCGCGCGGGTTTCGTCCTCCCCGGCTTTCGCCAGCTTGTCCACGATCCGCAGAATCTCTACGGACCGTTCCGCCGCGTTGATGTGGCCGAGGAATCTGTTGAAAAGCCCCCGGTGGTTAAGGCGGATGATCACGTCGAGCCCCAGAGCCTTGAACGTGTTCCGCATCACCAAAAGTATCTCAAAGTCCGCCGCCGCGCTGGCGCTGCCCACAATGTCGATATCGCACTGGGTAAATTCCCGGTAGCGCCCCCGCTGGGTGTTTTCCCCCCGCCAGACTTTGGCGATGTGGTAGCGCTTGAACGGCAGGGCCAGGTCCTGCCGGTACCGGGCCACAAACCGGGCGAAGGGGACCGTCAGATCAAAGCGCAGGGCCACGTCCCGGTCCCCGTGGTCCTTAAAGCGGTAGATCTGCTTTTCCGTTTCGCCCCCCCCCTTGCCCAGGAGGATAGAGGCGTATTCCAGGGCCGGGGTGTCGATGGGTACGAAACCGAAGGAGCGGAAGGACCGTTCGATGCTCTCTATAAGGGAACGCCGCCCTATTTCCTGGGGCGGCAGAAAATCCCGGAATCCCTTGAGGATACGGGGTTCGATGATTGATGCCATGGGCTATTCTTGCCGGAAACGGCCCTTCGCGGCAATAACGGCGCCTACGAATAACGACGGCTACACATCCTCGAAGCGTATTCCTTCCCCCGCGGGGATAGGGCGGCGGGCGGTCCTGCCGCTTATCCGCTCCGCCCAGGAAGGGGGCAGGCCGGGCCGCAGGACCTTCTCGGTCCGCAGGACGGCGAAGTCCCCGGGGCCGATGGTTTCCCCCGCGGCGATGCCGCGGAGGGCGTGGATGGACCTGTTGGTCCGCTCGTAGTTCGCCCGTTCCGACGGAGCCAGCCGCTTTACCCCGTCCCCCAGGACCGCCTCCACCAGGGCCTCCCCCCGTTCCCGCTTGCAGGCCGCGACGGTCTCGTCCCGGCCCGCCCGCGCCGCGCCGCGCACCGCGCGAACCATCCGGGCGAAGTCCGCGGGGGGCAGGGCGATAGGATCGTCCAGGCCGGGGTCCTCCCGGCGCAGGCAGAAGTGCTTTTCGATACACGCCGCCCCCAGAGCGGCGGCCAGGGCGGGGACAAGTTCCGGGTCCCGGCTGTGATCGCTTATTCCGACGGGAACGCCGAAGATCCCTGCCAGGTTGTTCAGAATCCGCAGGTTGTAGTCGGTTTCCGGGGCCGGGTATGCGGTAACGCAGTGGAGCAGGCAGACCGGGACTCCGGCCAGAAGCCCCAGGGCTTCCTCAATGTCGGCCAGCCTGGAAACCCCGCTGGAAAGGAGAACCGGCAGCCCCCAGCCGGACAGTTCCCGCAGCAGGGCCGTGTAGTTCAGCTCCGGGGAGGCGATTTTCACCAGCCTGGGTTCCAGGGCTTTAAGTTCCGCCGCGCTCCTCATGCCGAAGGGGGTGCAGAGGAACAGAAGGCCCCGGCTTTCCGCGTATTCCTTCATCTCCCGGAAAAAATCCGCCGGCATTTCCAGTTGTTTGAAGCGGTCGTAAAGCCGGATCTTCCCCCCCGGCAGCGTAACTTCCCCCGTGTTGGGGTGGAGTATCTCGCCGGCGTAGACAATCTGGAATTTGACGCAGTCCGCCCCGGCCTCCACCGCCGCGTCGCACAGTTCGCGGGCTTTGACCGGGTCCCCGCCGTGGCCGGTTCCCAGTTCGGCGATTAGCAGGGGCTTTCCGGAACCGAATTCCCTGGTTCCCGCCCTGAGCGTTTCCCCTTTCATTTACCTGTCCTTACAATTTTTAAGAGTACACAGAGGAATGGGAGAAAACAATCCCGGCGGCCTATCGCGCGCAGTTTTTCGCGGCGGGCGGCGCGGCTACTTCCCAATTTTGTTATTTCCATGTAGTTTTAACAGCATACGGTAAGGCTTTTTTCAAAACCCCGGTTTTGAAACACACATTCCGTTTGTCAGGCGGCCTGGGTTACGGGCGGCCTGCGGGCTGTTTTTAAGGAGCCGGAACCGATCCCAGCGCCGGTTTGGTTGTGGGAAGTCTTGTTATTCACAAGGAGTTACTATGTCGGGCCACAGTAAATGGGCGACTATCAAACACGCGAAAGGCGCCGCGGACGCGAAACGCGGCCAGATGTTTACCAAGTTGATCAAAGAAATTTCCATCGCCGCCAGAATGGGCGGCGGCAACCCGGAGGGAAACCCCCGGCTGCGTACCGCCGTCCTCAAGGCCAGGGGCGCCAACATGCCCAAGGACAATATCGACCGGGCCATTAAAAAAGGAACCGGCGAGCTGGAGGGCGTCAACTACGAGGAACTTACCTACGAAGCCTATGCCCCCGGCGGCGTTGCCGTGCTCATCGAGGTTCTTACCGATAACAAAAACCGCGCCGCCGCGGACGTGCGGAACATCCTTACCCGCGCCGGCGGGCAGCTTGCCACCGCCGGTTCCGTATCCCGGCTCTTCAGACGCCAGGGGATCATCACGCTGGACGGGGACAAGTACACCGAGGATCAGGTGATGGAAGCCGCCATTGACGGCGGCGCCGAGGACGTGTCCCTTTCCGACGGAATTATCGAGGTAATCACCGCCCCCGAGGATTTTGAGGGGGTTCTTGATGTCTTAAACGCCAAGAATTTTGAAACATTGAGCGCCGAGGTAAGCATGGTGGCGGAAACGGAAATCGCGCTGGATAATGAAGGTACCGCCAAGGCGATGAAGCTTGTCGAGCGGCTGGAAGAAAATGACGATGTTCAAAACGTCTATTCCAACATCGAGATCCCCGAAGGCTTTGAAACAGAGTAACCCCCAGCGCATTATCGGGGTGGACCCCGGTCTTGCCTCCACCGGGTGGGGTGTCGTGGAGCAGACGGGGAACACAGTCCGTTATCTGTCCCACGGTTGTATCACCACTATGTCGTCCAGCCTCCAGGGGGAACGCCTTTTTTTTATTCACCGGGAATTCGGCAGAATCCTGGAGGAATGGAAACCCCAGCTTTCCGCCACTGAAACGCTGTACTTTGGCCGTAACGTAAGCAGCGCTATTCCCGTGGCGGAGGCCAGGGGTATTGTCCTCTTGGTCCTTACCCAGTTTGGCATTCCCCTTCAGGAATTCCGGCCCATCGCCGTCAAGCAGGGGGTGGTGGGGCAAACCTTCGCGGACAAGAAGCAGATACAACTAATGGTCAAGGTTATTTTGGGACTTAACCAGATTCCCAGACCCCAGCACGCTGCGGACGCTCTGGCTTTGGCTATCTGCGCGGCCCGCTGCCCCCAGGACCAGCATCCAGCCGGGCCGCACGAAACCATGCCCATGACAGGGAGGACTTTTACATGAGGATTACCACACGAGGCCGCTACGCGCTTAGGGCAACCCTGGCGCTTTCACTGCTCGGAAAAGAAGGAAGACCTGTCCCGGTCAGCGATCTGTCCCAATACGAGGATATTTCCCTCGTGTTTCTGGAACAGATCTTCTTCAAACTCCGCAAGGCGGGAATCGTCGAATCCGTCCGGGGGCCCGGCGGGGGCTTCTTCTTCGCCCAGTCTCCGGAATCCCTTACCGCCAGGACTATCCTCCTGGCCGCCGGGGAGGATCTGGGGGATCTGCCCTGCGATAAGCACGCGGATCGCTGCGACCGCGTGGAGTGCTGCCCCAGTCATAAAGTCTGGGTAGACCTGAACAAACTTATGAACAACTACCTGGAAAGCCTGACATTGGATTCGATCCTGAAAAGCGGGCCGGCGGTCCCATGAAGCGTTCCAGCGATCACGCCGGCTACCAAAAGGCTGTTGAGACTCTCAAGCGGGAACGCCGGGGAATGACCGCCGCGGATCTGGCCGCCGCCGCCGCGCTGCCCCTTTCCAGTGCGCGGGAACTCCTAAGCCGGGCCGCGGACGAGTTCCGGGGAAGGCTGCGGGTAACGGAATCCTCGGAGATTCTTTACGACTTCCCCCGCGGCTTTACGAGCCGCTACCGGAGCCCGGGGGCCCGTTTTGGCCGCTTTATGGACCGGTTCGTCTCCGTCAGCCTTAAATGTTTGTCCTGGGCCTTCAAAGCCTGGATACTCGTCATGCTGGTGGGGTATTTTGTCATCTTTATGCTTATCGCGCTGGCGGCCCTTACCCTTTCGGTGGCCGGGGGTTCTTCCAACTCGGACAACAGGTCCCGGAACAGTTCCGCCGGCGGTTTTTTTCTCGCTTCCCATATTTTTGACCTTATTATCCGGCTCTGGTTCTATTCGGAGCTTACCAGGGCCGTGGACGGCTCTTACCGGCGATCCCCCGCGCCGCGGCGGGGGAAACCCCTGCACAAGGCGGTCTTTTCCTTTGTTTTTGGGGAAAAGGATCCCAACGCGGGCGCGGACGCGGCGGAAAAACAGGCCCTTATCGCGTACCTGGGGGCCAACCGGGGGCTTATTTCCCTGCCCGAATACATGGCCGTTACCGGCCTGGGGCCCCTGGAAGCGGAACAGGGGATTCTGGCCTTTTGCGCGGAGTTCGGCGGCTGTCCGGAGGCCACCGGGGAAGGGACAATCGTGTACCGGTTTCAGGACATTCTTCTCCGCGCCGCCGCGCCGGACCGCGCCGCTTCCCCCGATGCGGGCGAAACCCGGCGGGACCTGCGGACTCCGTGGGGACCGCCGCGGCGGAAGCGGGCGTTTTCCTCCAACGGCAAGGGCATGAACACATGGTTCGGGATTATCAACACGGTAAATCTTCTGTTTGGGGCTTATTTTTTTTACCAGGCTCTTAGTACCGGGATTATCAGAACCACCGCGCAGCTCCAGGCCGCGCCCCGGCTTTACGGTATAACTTACTACTTGTCGTTACATGTCTTCGACAACCCCCGGATGTTTATGCTGGCGGGCCTGGGGCTTGTTCCCCTCCTTTTTTCGGTTTTCTTTTGGCTTATCCCCGCCCTGCGTTCCGTCCGCCTGAAAACCGAAAACCGGGCGATAGCGCAGCGGAACCTGCGAAAAAACGGTTTCCGCGTTATCTGGGAAAAGCTCCGGGGTATCAGGCCGGCGGATATTGACGCGGCCGGCCCCGAAACCTCCGAAAAGGAGCGGGAAAAGATCATCACCGAGATGGGGTCCTATTCCCGGCCCGAGGTAGAGGTAGACGAAAAGGGAACAGTCTACAACTTTACGGAACTGGAGCGGGAAAAAAAGGCCCTGGACGCGGGCCGGGCCCAGGTAAATCCGGGGGATTTTGAGATAGGCAAGGTGATCTTCGACAGCGAGTAGGCCGGAGGAAAAAGGCATCGGACTTGTTCGATATCCATTACAGGAAACGGTACCCCACCGCGATTTTCAGGTTTGGGCCGCTTGTAAGGCCGTAGTACCGGGGGGAAGAAATATTGAGCATCTTCTTCGCCATTTCCAGCGCGCCGGTTTCGTATACCGTCTGCAGGCGGAAACCGTAGAGCAATTCGCCCCGCAGAAAGATAGAGCGGGTAAGCGAACAATCCGCGCCCGCGCCTATCTTGATAAGCAGGGCGTTCCAGGCGGAAAGCGGGTAGGCGTTCCCGTTCTTGTCCATATCGGAGGGCAAAGCCCCGGCGGTACGGTCAACCACCCTGCTCCCGTCAGGCCGCCTTCGCTCGACAAAAGCCATCAGGTACTCCACCCCGGCCATGGGGAAAAGCGACCACCTTTCATTCAGCGTGAAAGGGTACTTGCCCATCAGGGAAATCCCCAGCGCCGTTTCGTACTGCATACCCGCAAAGTCAACGCTCCCCATCGTTTCCCGGTACGAGCCGGACCCGCTTTGCAGGGAGACGGACGCCTCCGCGTAAGGCGTATCCGCAAAGACAAAGCCCCCAAAGTCGAACCGGTCCAGACTCTGCACCGATTTGACCTTTCCCGTGGAAGCATCGCCTTCCAGCGTATAGCGGGTAAACGTACAGCCCAGCAGCACGCCCCCGCCCGTACTCAGAGATAAGTCCAGTGCGTACAAACCGCCCGCGGCCGCGCAGAACATCAGAAGAAACAC